>NZ_JAQGKF010000171.1 GCF_028290205.1 Enterovirga sp.
GCGCGGTCAGAGCTTGGCGTCTCATATGAGCGAAGGCGATCACCGTCGATCACAGGTGCATGCTGGACCGCACCGGGTCTCGCCATATCGTGTCGCCTGAGGCCGCAATGGGCCAGCGTGTCGCTCATCTGGTGACTGGCAAGATGATCGACGTTTTCGAGTTCGAGGACGGCTTTGCCACTCTAAAAACAAGATCGCCTCTTGAGGCGGTTGGCAAAACTCTGGAAAAGTCCGCCCTGAGCAGCGAATGCGGCGTGACCCTTGTCGGGGTGAAGCGGCCGAAAGCCGACTTCACGCACGCGAGGCCTGAGACAGTAATTGAGGCAGGCGACCTCACAGCTTCTGCTGTCCCCCCGCGCGGCAACTTCGTTCAGGTCAGTCGCGGTCGCCGGGCAGGCTGTACCCCGGGCCAGCCAGGCCGGCCGCGAGCTGCGGCATCCCCCGTGTTTCGGGAGGGGGAGCGGGTGCTCCTGCGCTCTCGAATGCTCGCTTGCTAATCGAGCGCCGCGCGCGCAAGTTGCAGCAAGCCGCCCCGGCCGAAGTCGGAAGCCGCCATGCGAGTCCGTCTTGTCCTCTTCGCCCTGGCGTTCGCGTCAGCCATTCTGTGCGACGCGTTCGGAGATCCTGCCTATGCAGCGACCCAGGCTTGCCGGAACCGCTATAACCGCTGCCTGAACTTCTGCGCGGCGAGGAACCCTCCTCTCACGTCAGCCTGCGTCCGCAACTGCAACACGGCCGAGGACGCCTGCAACGAACGATCTGTCCCCAGAAGGCCATTGCCTCGGGATCGCGGGCGCTGACCGGGCGGCGCCGCCCATTCCTTTGGACGGCCGCCGAATGCCCAGGGCCGGCCGCCGTCAGAGAGCGGGCCCAGCCACCGTTCCGGCCGGAGCAGACGCCAGCACCTCCCTGAGGGTGCCGAAATGCGTCTGCACCTGCCTGTGCAGCCAGTCTGCCGCCTCGGGCCACTTGGACGGATCACCGATCAGAGGGCCTTCGCGCACGAGGAGCCAGTCGCTGTTCCCGTCCCGGAGCGGCGCGCCGATCTGTGCCTCCAGTCGCTCTCGGTAGGGGGCCAATTGCTCGACGACGGCGGCGATCGGCACGGAGGCCTGGCCCCGGACATACACGCCGCAGCCCTTGGCCAACCACGTGCCAACAGTGACGTTGCCGGCGACACGCAGCCACTGATTGGTGCCCTTGCTGACCTTCATGCCGATCGCCTCATCCCCAGGGTGGCGTTGCATGTACAGCGCCCAGAAGTCCCGATGCCGGCTGTCGGAGGTTGCTTCCGCCTCGGCTTTGCGGAGCTTGAGGTCGCGCTCGAAATCGTTCGGCCGCACGACGACGTCGAAGATGGGCGCAACCGGGCTGTCCCCGATACGGACCACGCGGAGCTCGACGGCAAAGAACCGGAAGTCCGGTGGCGTGTGGTCGTTCAACCACTGCATCGCCGAGACATGCTCCGCCTGGAACCTGGTGCTCACCCAAATGATGGTCTTGGCCTCGAGCCCGGCCAGGTAGGTCATGAGCTGGCCGAGATGAGAATGGTCCGTTTTCTCCAGCTGATTCTCGATGAGCACCGTTTCGCCGCGTTTGTTGCGGGCGACGATGTCGGCCGAGAACGGGCCCACGGCCTGCTCCGAGCCGAGGAGCTCGAGATCTTCGTTGATGGCCTCACCGAGACGGTCGAGCTGGCCTGCCAGCCACGGCGTGAAGTCGAGCGCCTCGTGCCGCCAGACTGTTCGGGGCTCGATGGGCAGCAGCCGACCGATCTCCATCAGGACGTTCCCTCCGCAGCGTCACCGGGAACGGCGCTTCGCCGTCTCCTCGCCGTGCCCTGCCGCGGGATAGCGTAGCAGTTCGAGCGCTGGCCCTGCGGCTTGTTCCCCTCGCACCTTTGTCCAAGAGGTCCGCAGGTGGGCTGGGGGCGCTCGGGCCGAGGAGCACACGCGCGGCTGAGCGCGCGCCAGGAGAGCCCGAAGCTCCGATCCTGGCAGCCATGCAACCGGGGGTCGGCCGGCCGGGCAGAATTCGTCAACCCACTCGTGCTAAGCAGAGGGGGAGGTCAGCAGGGCCTTCGCGGCGCTGGTATCACTGATCTCCCCTGAAGGGGGCGGCCCGCGGTCGCCCCCTTTTTCGGTTGGGCCGTGCCGGCCGCGCCGTCAGCCGGCGGCCAGCACCTTGCCGTCGGCCAGGTCGGCGGCGGTTGCCGCGGCGGCGCGACCGGCCGGCGGATTGTAGCCGGCTCCGCCCGCCGTCTCGATCAGCAGCCGGTCACCGCGGTGCAGGGTCGACACGATCTTGGACGGAATCGGCTCCTGCGTGCCGTCGGCCCGGATCACCACGGCGCGGGCGGATTGGCCGTCCTCGCCGCCGAACAGGCCGCGCGGCTGGCTGAAATGCCGCTCGCCCCTGTAGGACATGCTGATCTCGTCCGTCAGCATCTCGAATTCCCGGATGGTGCCGAGCCCGCCCCGATGCTCGCCAGCCCCGCCGGAGCCCGGCCGCAGCGCGACCTGGAGCAGCCGGATCGGCGATTCCAGCTCCAGCGCCTCCGCCGGCAGGTTCATGCCATTGGTGGCGTCGGTCTCGATCACGTCGACCCCGTCCAGATAGCGCGAGGCGCCGCTGCCGCCGGCGATCTGGTCCGCCGTCACGAAGGCCGCGCCGGAGGGCGTGCGACCGCCCAGCGCCAGCATCACCATCTCGCCCGAGGACGCGGCCGGCACCCGGTCCGGCAGCACCTCGGCCAGCGCCGCCAGGATCGACCCGGCCACCCGCTTGATGGTGGCCGTGCGGGCGTTCACGGCCGCCGGCTCCTTGGGGTTGAGCAGGCTGCCTTCCGGCAGGTGCAGCGAGATCGGCCGGAAGCAGCCGCCATTGGTCGGGATCTTCGGGTCGGTCACGGCCCGGACCGCGAAACAGGCCGCCGCCAGCGTGCCGGACGGAACGCAGTTGAGCGGCCCGCGCACCTGCGGGCTGGTGCCAGTGAAATCCAGATGAATGCTCTGGTCCCGCACCGTCACGGCCACTTCGATGCGGATCGGCTTGTTGAGGTCGATGCCGTCGTTGTCGAGAACGTCGACATAGCGGTAGGTGCCGGGCGGGATCTCGGCCAGCGATCGGCGCGTCATCCGCTCCGACAGGTCGAGCAGCTCGTCGAAGATCGCCGTGGCGGTCTCCGTGCCGAGGCGATCGGCCAGTTCGCACAGCCGCCGCGCGCCGACATGGGTCGCGGCGACCTGGGCGAAGACGTCGCCCATCACGGTGTCCGGGATGCGGACGTTCTGCCGGATCATCGCCACCAGCGTCTCGTTGAGCACGCCGGCGTCATAGAGCTTGAGCGGCGGGATCCGCAGCCCTTCCTGGAAGATCTCGGTCGCGTGCGTCGGCACCGAACCGGCGCTCAGCCCGCCCATGTCCTGGTGGTGGGTGATGGCCGCGCTGAACGCGATGATGCGCCCGCCGTGGAACACGGGCTGGATCACCATGATGTCAGGAAGGTGGGTGCCGCCCAGATAGGGATCGTTCAGGGCGTAGATGTCGCCCGGCCGCATGGTCTCGGCCGGCCAGGTCTTCATCGCGGTCTCGACGCCCGGGATCAGGGTGGCGAGGTGGATCGGGATGGCGCAGGCCTGGGCCAGGGTCGCGCCGCCGGCCGTGAACAGGCCGGCCGAGGCGTCCAGGCCCTCCTTGACGATCGGCGAGAACGAGCTGCGCAGCAGCGTCGACTGCATCTCGTTGGCGATGCCGTCGAGCTTGTGGCGCGTGACCTCGACCGTGATGGGGTCGAGGCTGGACGGGGTGCCTGAAGTCACGCGGCGGTCTCCCTTTCGATCAACAAGGCCCCGCCCTCGGCGAGGCGGGCGGTCCAGCCGGGCTCCACCAGCGTCGTGGTGTCGGCCTGGTCGATGATGGCCGGGCCTCGGATCTGGGTGTCGGGTCCGATCGCCTCGCGCTGCCAGATCGCGGCCTCGACGCGCTGGGCGTGCTGGCGCACCCGGATCATGCGGCGGCCCGGCGCCGGCGGCGTGCCGGTCTCGGCGGCCCGCATGGGCACGCCGCCGGAGCTCGGCGCCCGCTGCACGACGCGCAGGTTCACGATCTTGGCCGGGTGCGCGATGCGGTGTCCGTAGATGCGGTCATGCGCGTCCAGGAAGTCCTCGTAGGCGCGCTGCAAGGGCTCGGCCGCGGCCGGATCGAAGGGCACCTCGATGTGGTAGGACTGGCCCACGTAGCAGAGGTCGAGCGCATAGGCGGTCTGGACGCGCGCCTCGGGCACGCCCTCGGCGGTGATCAGCTCGCGGCAGCGGGCCTCGACGCCCGCGAACGCGTCCGTCAGCTCGGGCAGGGCGACGTCGGCGAGGCGCCGCGGAAAGGCGGCCGAGACTTCGTGCTCGATCGGCGCGCCGAGGAGCCCGGCGGCCGCCAGGACCCCCGGATTGGGCGGCACGATGATGGTGTCGATGCCCAGTTCCTCGGCCAGCGCCGTGGCGTGCATCGGCCCGCCGCCGCCGAGCGGCAGAAGCGCGTAGCGGCGCGGATCGATGCCGCGGCCGATGGACACGAGGCGGATGGATTCGGCCATCTGCGTGTTGACCACGCGGTGGATGCCGAGGGCCGCGTCCTCGTCGGAGAGCCCGAGCGGCCGGGCCACGGTGTCCCGGATCGCCGCAGCGGAGAGCTCCGGCCGGAGGCCGAGCGCCCCGCCCGCGAAGCTCGCCGGGTCGATATAGCCGAGCACCAGGGACGCGTCCGTGACGGTCGGGGCGGTGCCGCCGCGGCCATAGCAGGCCGGGCCCGGTTCGGAGCCGGCCGATTGCGGGCCGACCTTGAGCGAGCCGGCCGCATCCATCCAGGCGATGCTGCCGCCGCCCGAGCCGACCGCGGTGACGTCCACCATCGGCACCCGCACGGTGAAGCCGTCGATCAGCCCCTCGGTGCGGATCAGCGGCCGGCCGTCGGTGATCAGCGCGATGTCGCAGGAGGTGCCGCCGATATCCACCGTGATGAGGTCGCGGTGGCCGGCGGCCATGCCGACATCCAGGCCGCCGATCACGCCGCCGGCCGGGCCGGACAGGAACAGCCGCACGGGCCGCCGCCCGGCGATGGGCGCCGAGGCGAGGCCGCCGCGCGACTGCATGACCTGCAGCGGAATGTGGATGCCGCTGCGCAGGAGCCCGGCCTCCACATCGGCCAGGTAGCGGGCGACCACCGGCTTCACATAGGCGTCGAACGCCGTGACGCAGGTGCGCTCGTATTCGCGGAAGGCCGGATCGACCTCGTGTGACAGGGACACCGGCATGTCGGGCGCCATCTCGCCGATGATCGCCGCAATGCGCTTCTCGTGGGTCGGATCCAGGAAGGAGAACAGCAGGCAGACGGCGATCGCCTCGATTCCGGCCTCGACCAATTCCGCGACCGCGCGGCGCACGTCCGCCTCGTCCAGCGGCACGACCACCTGGCCGGTGCCGTCGAGGCGCTCGCGCACCTCCTTGCGGTCGCGGCGGGGGGCGAGGTACACAGGCGGCTGGGCCCGCAGCGCCAGGTCGTACATGTCCCGCCGGCTCTGCCGGCCGTTCTCCAGCACGTCCCGGAAGCCCGCGGTGGTGATGATGCCGGTGCGGGCGCCGCGGCGCTCGAGCACGGCATTGGTCGCCACCGTGGTGCCGTGCGCGAACAGGGTCACGTCGGCCGAGGCGACGCCCCATTCGGATTGCGCGAAGGCGAGAGCCGACAGGATCGCGGCAGACGGATTGCTCCGGGTGCTCGGGACCTTCTTCAGCCGCACGCTGCCGTCGCTGCCGCGGCAGACCATGTCCGTGAAGGTGCCCCCGGTGTCGATGCCGATCTCATACGTAGTTCCCGCCCGGCTCATGGGCTCCCTTCCAGTGTTTTTGAGAGTTGAGGCGCTCGCGCGCGGGTCAGGAGGCGGCGCGCGCCCCTGGGTCGTTGCGCCGGAACGCGAGCGCGCTCTCCGGGCGCCAGCCGACCAGCACCGCACTGCCGACCGCGAGGGTGCCGCTGGTGGCCGGCTCGACATTCGGCACCATGGCGACCACCCTGCCCACGCCCTCGACAGCGACGTGGTGATAGGTGAGCGCGCCCATATAGACGCTGTGGGTGATGGTGCCCGGAAAGGCATGCCCGGCGGTCGGCACCGCCTCGTGCGCGGCCGCCACCCAGACCTTCTCAGGTCGGACGACCACGTCCACCTCGTCGCCCGGCGCGATGTCGGGCGCCAGCGAGACCGGAACCAACCGGCCGGCCGTCAGGGTCACCGTGCCGAGCTCCCGGCCACCTTCCGCCACGCGGCCGTCGAGGACGTTCGAGAACCCGACGAAATCGGACACGAACCGGGTCCGCGGGCGCTCGTAGATCTCGGCCGGTGTGCCGCTCTGCACGATGCGGCCGTCCTCCATCACCACCACCCGGTCGGAGAGCGTGAGCGCCTCCTCCTGGTCGTGGGTGACGAAGATGGCCGTGATGCCGACGGCGCGCTGGATCTCCCGGATCTCGATCTGCATCGACTCGCGCAGCTGCCGGTCGAGCGCGGCCAGCGGCTCGTCGAGCAGCAGCACGCTCGGGCGCGTGACGATGGCCCGGGCCAGCGCGACGCGCTGACGCTGGCCGCCGGACAGCTCGGAGGGGCGGCGCTCGCCGAAGCCGCCGAGCCGCACCTGGGCCAGCGCCGCCGCGACCTCCTGGTCCATGGTGGCGCCCGCCACGCCGCGCATGCGCAGGCCGAAGGCCACGTTCTCGGCCACGGTCATGTGCGGGAACAGGGCATAGCTCTGGAACACCATGCCGATGTTCCGTTTCCACGGCGGCAGGGTGTTCACGAGAGCCCGGCCGATGCGGATTTCACCCGCATCCGGCCGTTCGAGGCCCGCCACGATGCGCAGCGTCGTGGTCTTGCCGCAGCCCGAAGGGCCGAGCAGGCTCACGATCTCGCCCGGCTCGATCGCCAGCGAGACGCCGCGCACCGCAGGAACGGCGCCATAGGACTTGGCGACCCTGGTCAGCTCGACGCCGACCGGCTCGCCCCGGATCTGGTCAACCATGCGAACGTAATCAGCCTTTGAGAGTGCGGTCGATCAGCATCTTCAGCTTCGCCATCTCGGCGCCGAGCTTGACGAAATCGGGCTGAACCAGCCGGGTCACGGCATCCTTGGCGCTGATGATCGCCGGGTTGCCCTTGAGGGCGGCCGGGATCTCGACCCGCGAACTGGCGGGCGAGTAGAAGCCGCGCTCGATCCAGGCGAGCTGGCATTCGTCGGACAGCCAGGTGTTGAGGTAGCGCTGCGTCAGCTCGCTGACGGCCGGCGAGAAGCCGGCGCAGACCTGCATGTGCCCCGTCCACTGCACGGCGCCCTCCTTCGGGATCGTGAAGGCGACGTTTTTGCCCTGCGACTTCGCCATGGCGGTCCAGGAGCCCCAATGCGGCGCGAGCCACATCTCTCCCCGATGGATCAGGTCCTCCTCGGCGGTGGGCGAGTTCACCCAGGCGCCGATATTCTCCTTGTGCGGAGCCCAGGCCTTGATGCCCTCCTCGACGCTCGGCCCCTTGCCGGTCGTGACGGCCGCCATGATGTACGCGTCGTAATAGGCGTCCCACATCGAGACCCGACCCTTGTATTTCGGGTTCCAGAGGTCGGCCCAGGACTTCGGCTCTTCCACCTTGTCCGGGTTGTACATGATGCCATAGGGCGACAGGTGGAACGGGATGCCGAACCCGCCCGGGGTGGCCAGGCCGTCCGGCAGGGCCTTGGCGTTGGGCACGAAGGCCGGGTCGAACTTCGCCCACATCTTGTCGGCGTTGCCGCGCTGCGCGAACAGGTCGTTGACCATGGCGCCGCTGACGACCGGGTTCGCCCGCTGCGCCAGCATCTTGGGATAGCCCACCGCGTTGGACGCGATCTCGAAGGTCACCTCGGTCGCGGGCTTTTCCTTCTTGAACAGCGGCAGCGTCACGTCGCGCAGGATCTCCGGCACGAGGCCGGGCTGCGACAGGATCGTGAGCTTGGACACGTCGCCCGCGCTCGCCTGGGCCAAGGCCTCGGCGAACTGGAACAGCGACGTGCCGCCCGCGCCCGCTGCAAGCAGCGTCTGCAGGATTCGCCGCCGGGTTGCATGGCCGTCGAAGGCCCTCAGGAGATCATCGTGGCTCATGGTCTGTCCCTTTCTGCGCGGCGTAGGTCAGGAGAACTGGCGGCCGAGGCCGACGAGCTTCTCGATCACGACGATGGCGATCGTCGTGAGGCCGAGCAGGATCGTGGAGATGGCGGCCAGCGTCGGATCAAGCGTGAACTCGCTGTAATTGTACATCTCGAGCGGGAGGGTCATCAGGCCCGGCCCGACCAGGAACATCGACACCGTGAACTCGTCGAAGGAGATGATGAGCGAGAAGGTGATCCCGGCGAGCAGCCCCGGCCGCAGCAGCGGCAGCGTGACGTGCCGAAAGGTGCGCCAGCGGTTCGCGCCGAGGGTCTGGGCCGCCTCCTCCAGGCTCCTGTCGATCTCCGACAGGGTCGCGATGGCGGTGCGCAGCATGTAGGGCAAGGTCAGCACCACGTGGGCGCAGACGAGGCCGGCGATGGAGCGGAGCAGCCCGAGCGGGCTGAGCACGAGGGCCAGCGCTGCCGCCAGCACGATGGCCGGGAAGATCAGCGGCGTCATGAACACCAGCAGCAGCGTGTCCCGGCCCGGGAAGCGGTAGCGCACGAAGGCGAGCGCCGCGAGCGTGCCGACCACGAGCGAGATCGACGTGGCCACCACGGCGACCGTGGCGCTGACCCGGAAGGCGCTCGCGAATTCCGGGCGCTCGAGGATGTTGGCGAACCATTTCAGCGAGAAGCCGCGCGGCGGAAAGATCAGCGACGCGTCGGTGCTGAAGGCCAGCGGGATGACGATCAGGACGGGAAGCGCCAGGAACAGAAGCACGAGGCCGACATAGCCGGCCAGAAGGCGCTCGCCGGGGCGCGGGGGAGAAGCGGTCACGTGAAAACTCTCAGCGACGGGCGTGACGGCGGATGAACATGCCGTAGAGGCCGAGCACGACCAGCGTGCCGGCGGTCAGCACCATGGCGGCGGCGGCGCCGGTCGGCCAGTCGACCAGCACCACCATCTGCTCCTGAATGGTGATGGCCAGGACGGCAACCTGTCCCCGACCGAGCATGATCGGCGTGACGAACACGCCGACCGAGATGCAGAACACGATCACCGAGCCCGACGCGATGCCCTGGACGGAAAGCGGCAGCGTCACGGACAGAAAGGTCCGCACCGGGTTCGCGCCCAGGATGTTGGCCGCCTCGGCATAGCTGCGGTCGATCTTTCCGAGCACGGCCGCAATGGACAGGATCATGAAGGGCAGGAGGATGTGCACGAGCCCGAGCACCACGCTCCAGAAGCCCTGCATCAGCCGGAGAGGCTCATCGATCGCGCCCAGAGCGCGCAGGACGGCGTTGATCAAGCCCTCGTTGCCCAGGATGATGGTCCAGCCAATCATCCGGACGATGATGCTCACCATCAGGGGGGCGATCACGCCCAGGAAGACCAGGTGCTTCCAGCGCGAGTTGGAGCGGGCCAGGTACCAGGCCACCGGATAGCCGACCAGGGCGGCGATCACGGTCACGACGGTCGCGAGCGCGAAGGTGCGGCCGATGATGCGCAGGAAATACGGGTCCGACAGGACGGTCCCGTAATGCTCGAGGGTGACGCGCGTCGCATCCGGGAACTTGTCCTGGAGCGAGACCGCCAGCATGGCGGCGATCGGCCACACGAGGCCGAGGCCGATCACCACGATTCCGGGGGCCAGGAGGGCCAACGGCATCAGCCGTGACACATCCCTCACCCGCCGTTGCGACGCCATGGGCACGGCGTCAGTTGATCCACTGACCGCCGTCGACATCGATGATTTCTCCGGTGATGAAATTCGGCTCGACCGTGGCCAGGAAGGCCACCACGACCGCGATGTCCTCAGGGGTGCCGATGCGCCCGAGCGGGATGGTGTCGATGATCGGCTGCCGGTTGGCCTCGATCAGGTTTCGGGTGAGCGCGGTTTCCACCGATCCCGGGCAGATGGCGCTGACGGCCACGTGCGGGGCGAGTTCCTTGGCGAGCGCCCGGGTCATGCCCAGGATGCCGGCCTTGGCCGAGCAATAGGCAAACTTGCTGACCGCGGATTTAGCGCCGCCCGTCGTGGCGCTCACGGACGAGATGTTGACGATCCGGCCCCGGCCCGCCTCCACCATCGCGGGCGCGACGTTGCGGCACCAGTTGAAGCAGCCCTTCAGGTTGATCGCGAGCGTGCTGTCCCACTCGGCTTCGGTGATCTCGAGCAGGCCCTTCGGCTGCGAGACCCCGGCGTTGTTGACCAGCACGTCGACGCGGCCGAACCGCTCCAGGAAGAACTTGGCGCTCCGCGCGACCCCGGCGAAATCGCTGACGTCGCCCGGCAGGGCCACCGCCTCGGCGCCGCTGCTGCGGATCTGCTCCACCGCCGCGTCCAACTCAGCGCCCGGCAGGTCGGCGAGCCCGATGCTGAAACCCTTGGCCGCGAGAGCGACGGCCGTGGCCAGGCCGATGCCGCGGCCTCCTCCGGTCACGATGGCCGTCTTGATCGTCGTCGTCATGGTACGCGTCTCAAAACCGATTGATCCTCAGAAAGCCGGCACCGTCGGCCCGCCCTGGGCAACTTCGCAATCCGCATGCCGCGCAATCCACTCTCTGCGCAACCCCTGAATCGCGCCCCACACAGCGCAGGGCGCCACGACCGGGTCGCCGGGCCGAAGCACCCTGCCCGGCGACCCGG
>NZ_JAQGKF010000222.1 GCF_028290205.1 Enterovirga sp.
GACCAGGAAGGGGCCGAGCAGCCCGTATTGCAGGCTTCGCTCGGGGCCTTCGGAGGCATGCTGGCCGCCGATGGCGGGCAGTTCCGTAACCGACCCGGCGCGGAGCAGCAGCTCCCTGAACTCGCGCAGCGACGGGCCGTCGTGCTCTCCGGCGGCCAGGAAATCGCGTTCGTAATCGGCTCGCGGCATCGGCAGCACGACCGCAAGCGCCCAACCCGGCGGCGCCGCCTGCGCGGCTATGCGGTCCGCCCCTTCCGCAAGCGGGCTCAGGAGGCGGACGGGCGGTCCGGGGGAGCGGAGCCGCTCCTTCCGCGAGCGGGCCGCGCCATCGATCGCCCGGAGGGTCCGGGCGAGGGTCTCGGCAAGGCCCGCCCGGTTCTCCGGAGCGAGCCGGTTCAACCGGTGGCCGGTGATGCCGACCCGGAGCGCCCTTCGCGGGTTGGGGAACCTCATGCGGCGCTGGCTCCAGGCCCGCGCAGCGGGCCTGGCGATCCGGCCGACCCTACTCGGGGGTGAACTCCGACAGCCACTTCAGCGACGAGCCGAACAGCGACGTCGTCTGCGTGATGTGGGCCGGTGCCACCCCGCCCGACAGGTGGGTGTCCAAGCTCAGGACCAGCGAGCCTTCCTTGTCCAGGAACACGCGGCTGAACCGGCGGTCGCGGTTGTAGGCGTTGAGGTAGTTGCCGTCGATCGAATCGCCCGCCTGGAAGAAGGCGAAATAGGCGATGCTGGAGCAGCCGGTGCCCTGGCAGCCCGTGAAGATGCCGACCACCTTGAAGCCGTTGAGCTCACCCCGGAAGCCCTTGGTGCCGCCGTCGAGGTTGAGCGACTCGCCCTTCTGAAGTCCGCCCGCCTGAAGCAGCCGCATCGCCTGTTCCGGCACGATGCTGGTGATGGTGCCACCCGCGCCGCCCGCCGGAGCGCCCTGGGACGGAGCGCCCTGGGACGGAGCGCCGCCCTGGGACGGCTGGCCGCCCTGGACCGGTCGGTCCAGGCGGATGCCCTGGCTGTATGCTGCGCCTGCCACGGAGACGGCGAGGCCCAGGCCCGCCAGCGCTGCGATCGCTCGTGACTTCATGTGACAGTTCCTCGCGAGACAAGTGCCGCGCCGAAATCGCGCAGCACTTTCATTCACTCGATCACCGTTCTGGCGCAAGACCCCGTCCCGCCGCGAAACGGGTCTCTTGTTGCCGCACGTCTCGCGATAATTCCTTGAGGGGGCCATTGAAAGGCCCAATTGCCCCGTATAGTGACGGTCAGTTCAGAGGGCAGGCGCCGCTCTGTTCAGAGGGCTGACTTCCATGCGCAAGTTTTCGGTCGCCGTTGTTTGTGGTCTCGCCTCGATGACCTTTGCCGGTGCGAGCAGCGCCCAGACTTCGAGTGATCTCTCTTCCGCGGCGACGGCCAACAGCCTGTCGTCCCACACGTCCTCGTTGTCCGCTTCGTCGAAGAACTCGATCAAGCTCAACACCGCCGCGACCGAGACCGATCTGTTCGCCAACGCCATGAAGCGGACTTCCGGCGGCACCTCGGCCGCGCTGAAGAGCGCCGGCACGGGGTCGGACGTCATGAACGGCAAGCTCGCCAAGGCTCCGGCGGGCCCTGCTTCGGCAGAGGACAAGCTGTTCAAGAACGCCCTCCCGGCGGGCGGCAGCGTGTCGAACGCGCTCAAGGCCAACACGTCGGGGTCGAACGACACCTCCGGCAGCGTCAACGCCTTTGCCGGCGCGGCTCTCCTGGGCCCGGCCAATGTGGGCAACGCGCTCGGCGCGGAGCGGTCGAACGTCACCAATCAGCGTCTCGGCAAGTAACGCCAAGGTGTTTCGGACCCGGCACGCGCTGCGTGTCGGGTCTTTTCATGCCGGAACGGCACCGGGCGCGGCGCCGCTCCGGGACTGCTCCGCTAGGGCACCAGGTCGCCGCAGCCGAGCTTGACGTTGCCGTCGCACAGCCCCGTCGCGGTCGTGGCAAAGGCGCAGAAGCCGCCGCCGCCGTCCCGCACGTCGAGCTTGTCGCGGCTCTTGCCGGCCAGCGCCGAGACGCAGATCGCCGGTGCCCCGATGGAGGCGCCCGTAAGCTTGCCGGACATCGTGAACCCGACATAGCCGTCCGGCTGGGTAACCTTGGTCACCGGCAACTGGCCCGTGCTGGCCTCCTGGCCCCGCTTCACCGCCTTGATCAGCCCCGCGCCCGTCGTGCTCGTGCCCTCGAACCCGACAGCCGCCTGGTAGGTATAGGTCTCGCCGCCTGAGCGGAGCCCGAAGGCGAACAGAAGCGTGTTCGGATTGCCGTCGATCTGCTGGGCCTTGAAGGGGCCGGGCTTGTCGACCTCCGCGATCGGAAAGCCCTCGTCCGTGGTGCCGCCCGCCGCGCGCGGGCCCGGGGCGGGGCTCGGTTTCGGGCCCGGGGCGGGGCTCGGGGCCTCCGGACTCGGGGTGAACACGCCCGCCGACCACAGGGTCGCCATCCCGACCGCCAGCACGATGGGAATGCTCAGCACCCATTTCATCGAGGAAGAGCCCGCGCCTGCCGCGGCCGGGGCGGCGCCTGGCAAGGGCAGCGGCCTCACGCCACCGGCGCCCGGAAGCGGTTGCACGCCGGGCAGCGGCTGGACGGCGCCGGGGAAGGGCTGCACG
>NZ_JAQGKF010000225.1 GCF_028290205.1 Enterovirga sp.
AAACCGCAGCTCCGTCTGTACGTTACCGATCACGCCCGACGGAACGAGGCCCGCGGGGCCCTGAGCCTCAGGCAGTGGAGCAAACGATGACACTCGGCACCATTCTGATCATCATCCTGATCCTCCAGCTCATCGGTGCCATCCCGAATTGGGGCTACAGCCGCGGGTGGGGCTACATGCCGAGCGGCGGGCTCGGGCTCGTTCTCGTGATCGTCATCATCCTGGTGCTGCTGGGCCGCATTTAGGCCCGACCGGTGCGCGCGTAGGAAAATAGTCATTGACAGCGGTGCGGTGCTCGGGTAGACATCACCCACGCTGACGAAGTGTGTCGGGGGACTTGAGCCCCCGACCTCCCGGTCGGCGCTTTCCGGAGCCGACATGCCGTTTCCCGCGCCCGCGCCATCCGCCGGCGAGGCGGAACGTTGCGCGGCCCTTCTCTTTCGCAGGACCTCTGTTCCGGTCGCGACGCTGGCGGCCTTTCTGGGCCTCGGTCCGACGGCGTTTCGGCGCCGGGCCGCGGAGCTCGGCTGGGCGCCGCGGCGGAGTCCGGCCCGTCGGAGCCGCACGCGCCCGACCGGCCGGCCTGCCGTCGACCGGCGGGAGACCGGGCTCGCGCTGGAACACTTCATCGCCGACCGGATCAGCAAGCTGCAGGCGGAGGCCGGGACGGGGCGCGAGGGCGATCCCGAGCGGACCGCACGGGCGGTCGGACATTATGCACGTGGGCTGAGCTTGGTCCGGGCCTATCTGACGGAACTGGACGGGGAGGGGCGTCTGGATGAGCCGGGCCCTCCGCCTCGCAGCCTTGCCGAATTGCGAGACGAGCTTCGCCGACATCTCGAGCGCATTCGCCTCGAAGAGAGAGCTCGAGGCCGCCCTCGCGGCCCTCGCTCCGAACCGGACGGAGACCGAGGCGCTTCTCCGGCTGTGGACGACCTATTGCCGGAGTGACCAGCGGCCGCCCGGCGGGCTCTCGGCCTGGCCCTCCTGGACCATCTGGCTGGTGCTCGGTGGCCGCGGTGCGGGCAAGACCCGGACCGGGGCCGAATGGGTGCGCGGCGTGGCGCTTGGGCAGCCCGGTTTTCTCGAGCCGGGAGCCGAGCGCATCGCCCTTGTCGGCGAAACCCACGCGGCCGTGCGGGACGTCATGGTGGAGGGGCCGTCCGGCATTCTGGCCGTGCACGGCCGCCGCGCCGACCGGCCAACCTGGCAGCCCAGTTTGCGCCGCCTGCAATGGCCGAACGGGGCGATCGCACAGGCCTTCTCGTCGGAGGATCCGGACGGCCTGCGCGGACCGCAATTCGGCGCCGCCTGGGCGGACGAACTCGCCAAGTGGCGCCATCCCGACGAGACCTGGGACATGCTGCAATTCGGGCTCCGGCTCGGGCAGCGCCCGCGCGAAATCGTCACCACCACGCCGCGCCCGATCCCGCTGCTGAAACGTTTGCTGGCGGAGCCGCGGGTCGCGGTGAGCCGGGCCGCGACGCGCGACAATGCCCGCCACCTCGCGCCGGCCTTTCTGAAGAACGTGGTCGGCCGCTACGCCGGAACGCGGCTCGGCCGGCAAGAGCTCGACGGCGAACTGGTCGAAGAGCGGGAGGACGGATTGTGGACGCGCGACCGCATCGAAGCGTCGCGCGTGGCGGCTGCGCCCGATCTCATCCGCATTGTCGTCGCCGTGGACCCGCCGGTGTCGTCGGGCCGGCGCGCCGATAGCTGCGGCATCGTGGTGGCCGGGATCGACAGTGCTGGCTGCGGCTATGTGCTGGCCGACGCGACCGTGCGGGCCGCGAAGCCGGCGGAATGGGCCGCCCGCGCCCTCGCGGCCTGGCGTCGATGGTCGGCCGACGCCCTCGTGGTCGAGACGAACCAGGGCGGCGAGATGGTGCAGGCGGTGCTGCGGGAGGTCGATCCGGGCGTCCCGGTGACGCCCGTCCACGCCTCGCGCGGCAAGTACCTGCGGGCGGAGCCGGTGGCGCTTCTCTACGAGCAGGGGAGGGTGCGCCATGTGGGCGCCTTCCCGGAGCTCGAGGACGAGATGGCCGATTTCGGGCCGGGCGGCCTCTCCACCGGCCGCTCGCCCGACCGTCTCGACGCCCTGGTCTGGGCCGTCACGGACCTGATGCTGCGGCCGGCCGGCGCGCCCCGCATCCGGATGCTCTGACCGGGCCCGCGCCCGCCCCTCCGTCCCTCACGCCCAGGAGCTCCCATGCCGAACCCGTTTCTCGGCTGGCTCGGCTTCGCGCCGGCCGGCAAGGCCTCCGCTGTGCCGCGGCCGCCGCCGCTCTCGCCGGCGCTCGCTGTCTATGTGACCGGTCGCCCGGTCTGGACGCCGCGCGACTATGCGGCCCTGTCCCGCGAGGGATTTCAGCGGAATGCGGTGGTGCACCGCGCCGTGCGGCTCATCTCGGAGGCCGCGGCCACGATCCCGCTGACCCTGTTGGATGCGGGCCGGCAGGTCGACACCCATCCGCTGCTCGACCTCCTGGCCGCGCCCAACCGGCGCGAGGCCGGCACGCGCTTCATGGAGGGGGTCTACGGGCACCTCATGGTGTCCGGAAACGCCTACCTGCAGGCCGGCCTCCTGGAAGGCATGCCGCGCGAACTCTACGGGCTGCGGCCGGACCGGATGCGGGTCGTGCCTGGTCCCGATGGCTGGCCCGAGGCCTACGATTACGTGGTCGGCTCCCGCACCCTGCGGTTCGACCAGACCGCGGACGGCATCCCGCCCGTCCTCCACCTCACGCTGTTTCACCCGCTCGACGACCATTACGGGCTCTCCCCGATGGAGGCCGCGGCCGTCGCGCTCGACATCCACAACGCGGCCGGCGCCTGGAACAAGGCGCTGCTCGACAACGCGGCCCGCCCGTCCGGCGCGCTGGTCTTTGCCGGCGCCGCGGGCGGCTCGCTCTCCGACACGCAATTCGACCGCCTCAAGGCGGAGCTCGAAACCAACTTCCAGGGCGCCGGCAATGCCGGGCGGCCGCTGCTTCTGGACGGCGGCCTCGACTGGAAGCCGCTGTCGCTCTCGCCCAAGGACATGGATTTCGTCGAGGCCAAGAACGGAGCGGCGCGCGAGATCGCGCTGGCCTTCGGGGTGCCGCCGCTGCTGCTCGGCCTGCCGGGCGACAACACGCACGCGAATTACGCCGAGGCGAACCGGGCCTTCTACCGCCAGACCGTGATCCCGCTCGTGCGCCGCACGGCGGAGGCCATGGTGCAATGGCTTGCGCCGGCCTTCGGGACGGACCTGCGGCTCGAACCCGACCTCGACAGCATCGAGGCGCTCGCGACCGAGCGCGAGTCGCTGTGGCGCCGCGTCGGCGCCGCGAGCTTCCTCGACGAGAACGAGCGCCGCGAGGCCGTCGGCTACGGCCGCCGCGAGACGCCAGCCGGAGGTGACGCATGACGCAGACCGCTGCGCGCCGGCTCCTGCAGCGTCCGCTCGACGCGGCCCCGCAGGAGACCAAGTTCCTGCCGTCCCCGCCGCGCCTAGCCG
>NZ_JAQGKF010000241.1 GCF_028290205.1 Enterovirga sp.
TCGCGGCTATGGCGCGCCGGTCGCTGCCTATGGCACGCCGGTTGGCGCCTATGGCGGACCGGTTCCGGTCGGCAACGTCTATGGCCGCGACCCGAACTGGGTCAGCTACTGCGCCAGCCGCTACCCGGATTTCGACCCCGTCTCCGGCACCTTCGAGGGCCGCGACGGCTACCGGTACACCTGCCGCTGACGGCACCCGCGGCCTCGTGGGGGTCGCGATCCGAGACTGCAGATGGGCCCTCCGGGGCCCATCGTCGTTTCGGCACCATTGTGCCGCGTCGATGTCGCAGGGTCGTGACTGAACTTGGCCGGGGGGTCGGGCGTAGTCCCCCTGGGCGAGATCAGAAGGCTGCATGAGCGACAGAACGAGCGGGCCGAACCGCGACGGCGGGCACGGCCGCCCCGAGACCGGCAGTGACGACCCCTCTTCCGCATCGGCCGCGATGCCGCCCCCGGCCCGCCTTGTCGAGGCTCCCGTCGAGCGGCGGCGGCCGCGCTGGGCGCTATGGGCCGTGCTGGCCTGCCTGATCCTGGCCGCCTCGGCAGGTTGGTGGCACTGGTCCGGCAGGGCCGCGGCACCCGGCCGCGCGGACGCCCGAGCCCCGGCCGGCCGCGAGGCCGTCGCATCCCGCGTTCCGGTCCAGGTCGCCACGGTGGCCCGGGAGGACGTCCCGGTCTTCTTCGACAGCCTGGGCCTGGTTCAGGCTTTCAACAGCGTCACCGTGCGGTCGCGCGTGGAGGGCGAGCTGGTCGAGATCGCCTTCCAGGAGGGCCAGACCGTGCGGGAAGGCGACCTGCTCGCCCGCATCGACCCGCGGCCCTACCAGGCGGCGCTGGATCAGGCGGTCGCCCGCAAGGCCCAGACGGAGGCGACCCTTTCCGGCACGCGGCTCGACCTCGAACGCACCCAGAAGCTCGCGTCCCAGGAATTCGCCTCGCGCCAGCAGCTCGATCAGCAGCGGGCCAGCCTCGGAGCGCAATCGGCCCAGCTCAAGAGCGAGCAGGCCGCCATCGACATCGCCCGCACCCAGCTCGACTACGCCACCATCCGGGCGCCGATCTCCGGCCGCCTCGGCATCCGGCTCCTGGACCAGGGCAACATCGTGCGGTCCGGAGACCAGACCGGCATCGTCGAGATCGCGCAGCTGCAGCCGATCTCCGTCCTGTTCACGGCGCCCGAAGGCCAGCTCGGCGCCATCGCGGCCGCCAAGCAGGCGGGAGACGTCAAGGTGCTGGCGCTCGCCCCGGACGGCCGCACCGTGCTCGGGGAGGGCGTGCTCGCCCTGATCAACAACACGGTCGACGCCGCGAGTGGAACCGTGCGGCTCAAGGCCACCTTCCCGAATGCCGAGAGCAGCCTCTGGCCGGGCCTGTCGGTCAACACGCGCCTCCTCGCCCGGACCGTGAAGGGCGCCCTGGCCGTGCCGGATGCCGCCCTGCTGCGGGGGCAGAACGAGCTGTTCGTCTTCGTGGTCCGGCCGGACGGCCGGGCCGAGAAGCGCGTCGTGCGGGCCGGCGTGTTCAGCGACGGCCGCGTGGTGATCACCGACGGGCTCCGCGAGGGCGACAGCGTGGTGGTGGCCGGGCAGTCCCGGCTGCAGCCCGGATCGGTGGTCGAGATCGAGCCCGGGGACCGCCCCGCTGCCCCCCCGGGCGAGGACGCCCGGGCCGGACAGACCGGCTCCACGGCCAGCGCGCGGCCATGAGGTTCAACCTCTCCGCTCCGTTTATCCGCTACCCGATCGCCACCTCGCTGGTCATGGTGGCGATCCTCCTGATGGGCGTCGCGGCGTTTCCGCGCCTGCCGGTCGCCGCCCTGCCTCAGATCGACTTTCCGACCGTCCGGGTGCAGGCCGCGCTGCCGGGCGCCAGCCCCGACACGATGGCGACCTCCGTTGCGCAGCCTCTGGAGCGCCAATTCGCCCAGATCCCGGGCGTGGCGGTGATGACCTCCACGTCGTCGCTCGGCTCCACCTCGATCTCGGTCCAGTTCGAGCTCGGCCGCGACGTGGATGCCGGTGCGCAGGACATCCAGGCTGCCATCAACGCAGCGGCCGGCGAGCTGCCCCGAGACCTGCCAAGCCCGCCGATCTACCGCAAGGTCAACCCGGCCGACCCGCCGATCCTGATCATCGGCGGCGTCTCCGACACCTTGCCGCTGACCGAGGTGAACTCGAACCTCGATGCGCGCGTGGGCCGTCAGGTGAGCCAGCTCGCCGGCGTCGGCGAGGTCATCGTCGGGGGCGAGCAGAAGCCCGCCATCCGGATCCAGATCGACCCGGCCAAGCTGGTGGCCAAGAACATCAGCCTCGACGAGGTGCGGGCCGCCCTCGGCGTCGCGACCGTGAACCAGCCCAAGGGCACGATTGACGGCGAGCGCCGCTCCTTCACGATCTATGCGAACGACCAGCTCAGCAAGCCGTCGGAATGGAACGAGGTGATCCTCAGCTACCGCAACGGTGCGGCCGTGCGCGTGCGGGACGTGGGCCAGGCGGTGGCGGGGCCCGAGGACAGCCGCAAGGCGGCCTGGGTTTCCGGGCAGCGCGGCGTCTACCTGGTGATCTTCAAGCAGCCGGATGCCAACGTCGTCCAGGTGGTCGACAGCATCAAGGCCGAGCTGCCGCGGCTCCAGGCCTCCCTGCCCCCGAGCATGCGGCTCGAGATCGTGTCCGACCGCACGCAGACCATTCGGGCCTCCCTGCACGAGGTCGAGATCACGCTCGGGCTCACCATCGCGCTGGTGGTGCTGGTAATCTTCCTGTTCCTCCGCAGCTTCTGGGCGACCGCCATCCCGAGCGTCACGGTGCCGATCTCGCTCGCCGGCACCTTCGCCCTGATGTACCTGGCCGGCTACAGCCTCAACAACTTGTCCTTGATGGCGCTGATCATCGCCGTGACCTTCGTGGTCGACGACGCGATCGTCATGCTGGAGAACATCGTCCGGCGGGTGGAGGAAGGCGAGAGCCCGATGGAGGCCGCCTATCGGGGCTCGGCCGAGATCGGGTTCACCATTCTGTCCATCTCGGTGTCGCTGGTGGCCGTGTTCATTCCGCTTCTGCTGATGGGCGGGATCATCGGGCGGCTGTTTCGCGAATTCGCCATGACGGTGACGATCATGATCGCGGTGTCGGCCCTGGTCGCCCTGACACTGACGCCGATGATGGCCGCCCGCCTCCTTTCACCTCCTCGCGAGGGCGGGCACGGACGGCTCTACGGCATCCTCGAACGGGGTTTCGCGGCGGTTGACCGGGCCTATGCGCGAAGCCTCGACGTGGCCTTGCGGGCCCGGTTCGTGACGCTGCTCGTGTTTCTCGGCACCATCGCGCTCACCGGCGTCCTGTTCTGGCAGATTCCCAAGGGCTTCTTCCCGCAGCAGGATACGGGTCTCCTGATCGGGACCTCCCAGGCTGCCGAGGACATCTCCTATGCCGAGATGGTGCGGCGGCAGGAGGCGGCGCTCGCCGTGATCGCGAGCGACCCTGCCGTGGCCGGCTATTCGGCCCAGGTGGGCGGCACGAACTCCCTGAACGAGGGCCGGGTCTTCATCAGCCTGAAGCCGCTCGGCGAGCGGGACGCGACGATCTACCAGGTCATCAACCGCCTCCGGCCCAAGCTCGAGCGGGTGCAGGGCATCCGCATGTTCCTGCAGGCCGCACAGGACATCAATGTCGGGGGGCGGCGCACCCGGACCCAGTTCCAGTACACGCTTCAGGACCCCGATTCCGCGACCCTGCGCGAATGGACGCCGCGGGTGGAGGCGGCCCTGAGCGGCCTGCCGGAACTCCGGGACGTGACGTCCGACCAATCCGCCGGGGGCGGCATGCTGTCGGTCACCATCGACCGCGACCAGGCCGCCCGCTACGGCATCACGCCCAGCATCGTCGACAACCTGCTCTACAACGCCTTCGGACAGAGGCAGGTGGCGCAATACTTCACGCAGATCGACACGTTCCGGGTGATCATGGAGATCCTGCCGGAGTTGCAAGGCCAGACGGAGATCCTCCAGCGCCTGCACGTGAAGTCGCCGCTTACCGGCGAGCAGGTGCCGCTGGCCGCCTTCGCGAGCTGGAGCACCCGGGGCGTGGCGCCGCTCTCCGTGAACCACCAGGGCCAGTTCCCGGCCGCGACGATCAGCTTCAACCTGGCGCCCGGCGTCTCGCTCGGGCAGGCCACTGAGGCCATCCAGGCCGCGGAGCGACAGATCAGGCTTCCGGCCTCCACCAGCGGCAGCTTCCAGGGCAACGCCCAGGAATTCCAGCGCTCGCTCGCCACGGTGCCGCTGCTCATCCTGGCGGCGCTGATCGCGGTCTACATCAGCCTGGGCATCCTCTACGAAAGCCTGATCCACCCGCTCACCATCCTGTCGACGCTGCCCTCGGCCGGTCTGGGCGCGCTGGCCGTGCTGATGGCGGCCGGGTTCGATTTCAGCTTGATCGCCCTGATCGGGGTGATCCTGCTGATCGGCATCGTGAAGAAGAACGGCATCATGCTGGTGGATGTCGCCATCGCGGCGGAGCGGGACGAGCATCTCACGGCCGCCGAGGCGGTCCGCAAGGCGGCCCTGCTGCGCTTCCGGCCCATCCTGATGACCACCCTGGCGGCGATCCTCGGCGGCATCCCGCTGGCGCTGGGCTTCGGCGCCGGTGCCGAGATCCGCCAGCCGCTCGGTTACGCGATGGTGGGGGGCCTCGCGGTGAGCCAGGTCCTGACGCTCTACACGACCCCGGTCGTCTACATTTACCTGGACGAATTCGCCGGTCGCCTGTCCGGGTGGTTCGGACGGGGGCGGACGCGCGAGCGGGGCGATGCGCCGGTCCCGGCTGCGGCCGAATAGCGCCACGGCCGATTCAATTCACGAGATAGTGAAACCGAATCGACTATCAGTCGTTGTACGCATCATGACGCCCGCAGGAAGACTCTCCGATTTCGGGGCCTCGTCGCTCTCCATCAGGTGCGACGCCTTCCTGCTCGGCCGGCTCGGATCCGAGGTGGCCAGGATCTACCAGGACACGCTCCACTCGCCGGTCCCGGCGCGGCTCCAGGCCCTGGTCGACCAGCTCACCGAGACCAGCAAGCAGGAGCGGGAGACCGGGCCGGGCGACTAGCGCTCCGCCGGCGCCGCCCCGGACCTGGCCGGATCGGTGAGCTGCACGGTCCAACTCTTCTGCTGGCCCGTGTCGATCTCATAGAAGCCGGACCGATCGAAGCCGCGCGCCAGGCAATCCTCGACGCCCCGGATCGAGAATTCGCGGTCGCGCGTGCACATGTAGGACGGCCCGCCCCACTCGCCGCCCCGGTCGTAATCCACCGCATACAGGTAGAAGTAGCGGGACGTGAGATCGCCGCTGCGCAGCGTCTCGCAGGCCCGGGCGCCCAGATTCCACCAGCCCTCCGTGACCCAGCCGGTGCCGTCGCGATAGCCGAGCGAGACCCCGACGCGGCTTTCCGTGAGGTTGCACATGCGCAGGTCGGCGCTGGCCGGGGACGCAGCGAGCGCAACCCCAACAAACAGCGCCGCGGCGGCGGCGGCGCGGCACAAGCGGTCAGTCGACAAGAATGATGCGGCAATCATTGACGTTGGTGCGGGTGGGACCGGGAACGAGGAGGTCGCCGATCTTGTCGAAGAAACTGGTCGAATCGTGGGCCGAGAGCGCCCCGGCGGGATCGAGCCCTGCGGCACGGGCGCGCGCCAGCGTGGTCTCGTCCACCACGGCGCCGGCCGGATCGGAGGCGGCCCCGTCGCCACCGTCGATCCCGTCCGTGTCGGCTGCCAGGGCCGAGATCCCGGCCGCGCCGTTGAGCGCGATCGCGAGAGCGAGCGCATATTCCTGGTTCGGGCCGCCGCGCCCTCCCCGGCCCCGGATGGTCACCGTGAGCTCGCCCCCCGACACGAGCGCGACGCGCCGGCCGGCCGCCTTGAGAGCGAGCGCGTCGGCGGCATGCCGGGCTGCCACCTCGTGGGCTTCGCCTTCCAGATCCGCGCCCAGCACCACGGCCTCGTAGCCGGCCGCCGCGACCTCCCGGGCCACGGCGGCGATCATGTCGGCCGGGCGGGCGACGATGCGGTACTCGGCCCCGGCAAAGACGGCGTCGCCGGGCTTCGGGCTCTCGCTCGAAGGGTCGGCCAGCAGCCGCGCGGCTTCGGGCGGCAAGTCGATGCCGCGCCGGCGCACCACATCCAGGGCATCCGCCAAGGTGGAGGGATCCGGCACGGTCGGACCAGAGGCAATCACGCTCGGATCGTCGCGGGGCACGTCGGAAATGGCGAGCGTCAGGAGGCGGGCCGGAGCGCAGGCCGCCGCAAGGCGCCCGCCCTTGATGCGGGACAGATGCTTCCGCAGCGTGTTGATCTCGCCGATATCGGCGCCCGAGCGCAGCAGCGCCCGCGTGAGGCCCTGTTTCTCCGCGAGCGTGAGCCGCCCGGCAGGGGCGATCCAGTTGGCGGAGCCGCCGCCCGACAGGAGCACCAGGACGAGGTCGTCGGGCCCTGCCGTGCGGGCGAGGTCCAGCGTGCGGCCCGTCGCCTGGAGCCCGGCCTCGTCCGGCACCGGGTGGCCGGCCTCGACGATCTCGAGCCCGGCAGCCTGCGCGCCGTAGCCGTGCCGGGTCACCGCGAGCCCCGCGATCCGGGAGGCGCCCTGCGCCCGGTAATGCGTGGCCGCCACCTCTGTCATGCTGCCGGCCGCCTTGCCGGCCGCGAGCAGAATCAGCCGGCCGGCCCGGGGCGGATCCGGCAGGTGGGCGGGCAGGCAGAGGCCCGGATGAGCGGCCGCCACGGCCTGCCCGTACAGCGCCAGGAGCAGCGCCCGCCGCTCGGCCGGGCCGGCGCTCACGGCCGCCCCTCCCGCGGGCGGGCCACCCAGATTCCTGACAGGATCAAGGCGCCGCCGGCGAATTGCGGCACCGTCAGCGCTTCCCCAAGCAGCACCCAGCCGGCCGCGGCGGCGGCCAGCGCCTCGAGAAAGATCACCAGCGACGAGAACACGGCCGGAAGCCGGCCCAGCGCCACCGCGAGGAGACCCTGGCCGCCGACATGGCTGACCAGGGCGAGCAGCAGGAGAGCCGTCCAGACCTCACGGCTCTGCGGCCAGAGCCGGCCCCCGTCGAGAACCAGGGAGACCAGCAGCAGCACGGCGGCCGTCACGCAGGAGGAGACGAACACCACCCGGCCGGCGCCGGCCTCCTTGCGGGCAGCGGCCACGAACAGGAAATAGGCGGCGAAGAAGACCGCGGTGACCAGCCCGGCCGCATCGCCGGGGAGCCGGTCGGGCGAGACGGCAAGGCTCTGGCCGAGCAGCACCGCGCCGCCCAGCAGGCACAGGGCGAGGCCCGCAAAGGTGGCCGGGCCGACCCGGCGACGCAGCAGCAGCCAGGTCGCCAGCACCACGAAGACCGGCGCCGTGGTGGCGAAGAAGGTCGCGTTGGCCACGGTGGTGGCCAGGATGGCGAGGTGCCAGAAGACCAGGTCGCCCGCGAAGGCGAGCCCGGCCAGAAGCGCCGGCGCGCCGGTGCGGCCCCGGCCAGTGCCGGCCTCTTCCCAGCGCATCCAGCCGTACAGGATGGGCAGCGCCAGGGCGACGCGCCAGAAGGCGGATGCGAAGGCCCCGACCTCCGGGGCCGCCCAGCGCACGAAGACGGGCGACAGCCCCATGGCTAGGGCGCCGAGCACGAGCGCCAGGAACGGCACGGCGGCGTGCTGTCCCATTCGGGCTTGCGAGAGCATGCGGTCGCGGGTCAGGGTGGCCATATGCCGAGAGCAGGTCAGGCGGCGGGCAGGTACCGCCGCAGCCCGGCGTAAGGGAGAATCGGTGCGGCGTCACCCATGACCCGGCACCCGGGAGAGACGGACATGACCGACATTGACGCCGCCACCCGGACGGAGCTCGAGGCCGCAGCCTTCCGGCGGCTCGCCGAGCATCTCAGGACCCGGACCGACGTCCAGAACATCGACCTGATGAATCTGGCCGGGTTCTGCCGCAACTGCCTGTCGAACTGGCTCAAGGAGGCCGCCGATGCACGCGGCGTCGCCCTGTCCAAGGAGGAGAGCCGGAGCCACGTCTACGGCATGCCCTATGAGGAATGGCGGGCGCGCCACCAGGTCGAGGCCCGGCCGGACCAGCTCGCCGCGTTCGACAAGAGCGGGCCGTCCCATTAAGAGCCCGGGCGCCGCCCTGGCAGCCCGGGGCCTGGCCGCCCCCCATACCGAGGACGAGAGAGATGGTCGCTGACGTCGCCGAGTCCGGCGTTGCCGCCGACGAGCTGAAGCAGTTCGTGGAGCGTATCGAGCGGCTCGAGGAAGAGAAGGCCGGGCTCGCGAGCGACATCAAGGATGTGTTCGCCGAGCTGAAGGGTCGCGGCTTCGACGCCAAGGCCGTGCGGTCGATCCTGCGCATCCGCAAGAAGGACCATGCCGAGCGTCAGGAGGAAGAGGCGATCCTCGAACTCTACATGCAGGCGCTCGGGATGACCTGAGCCGGACGCGGGACAACACGATCATGCCGCCGGAGGACGAGCGCCCGCGCGAGATCCTGGATCGCGCCGCCCGCGACAGCGAGACCCTCGGCTCGTCCTCCATGGCGCGGGCGGGTCGGCGGCTCGGCGGCCACTTTTCCGGGCGTGACGCGGTCGGGCAGGGACA
This sequence comes from Enterovirga sp., assembly GCF_028290205.1. Taxonomy (GTDB): domain Bacteria; phylum Pseudomonadota; class Alphaproteobacteria; order Rhizobiales; family Beijerinckiaceae; genus Enterovirga. Next base: position 8,639 of record NZ_JAQGKF010000241.1, read on the forward strand.
GGACGGCACCACCGATCCGGCCGAGCTCTGGGGTCGGCGCATCGGGCGTGCGCTCTCGGTCGTGCTGGGCCTGGTGCTGACCTGGTGGCTGGGCGTTCAGCTCGGCTGGTGGTGAGCCGTCCCGCTGCCATGTCGGACTGGGCCGCCCGCACCGCACCGTCACTTGAGGCGTTCGAGGACCTGGCCGACGCCGCCTTCCGGGCGCTGCCGGAGGCCTTTCGGCGGCTCTGCGAGGGCGTGGTGATCCGGGTCGCGGATTTCCCCGACGACGAGACGGTGACCGAGATGGGCCTCGACAGCCCGTTCGACCTGCTCGGCCTGTTCCGGGGCACGGGGCTTGCGCAGGGCGGGTTCGCGGCCAGCCTCCAGACGGGACAATTCCCGAACATGGTCTGGCTCTACCGCCGCCCGCTGCTGGATTACTGGGCCGAGCACGAGGAAACGCTTGGCGATCTCGTCACGCATGTGCTGGTGCACGAGATCGGCCACCATATGGGGCTGTCGGACGACGACATGGCCGCCATCGAGAGCCGCGCCGGCTGACGGCCCGGTCGGGGCGCGACTGTCCGACGCGAAACATTTTCCCACGGGCCACGTTTCACTCCGCAGCCGGCCCATGCCGGACAGGAGATCATCTGATGGACAAGGACCGCATCGAAGGCGCGATCGAGAAAGCCAAGGGCAGCGCCAAGGACATCGCCGGCCGGATCACCGGGGACACCAAGCTGGAAGCCGAGGGCAAGGCACAGAAGGCGGGCGGCACGATTCAGAATGCCGTGGGTGGCGCCAAGGATGCTCTGCGGGGCAAGTAACGCCCGCTGCGGCCGAGTCATCGGCAAGAGAAGGAAGGCCCGGCCCGTGCCGGGCCTTTGTTGTTTCCGTCCGATCACGCCGTCGTGAGCTGTTTTCCCGCCCAGGTCTGGAACCGAGTTCCGTAAAGGCGCTTATGTGTCCCCGGCGGCTCATGGCAAACTTGCCCCGCGGGAGGATCGGCCCTTGGATCAGCATGCAGGTGGGCGCCTCGGCATCGCCCTGGTCGGGATGGGCGGCGCTGTCGCGACCACGGCCATCGCCGGGATCGAACTGATCCGCTCCGGAGCCAACCGGCTAGACGGATTGCCGCTGGCGGACGTCTCCGTCCCCGGGCTCGCCGATTACCGCGACATCGTTTTCGGCGGCTGGGACGTGAACGGCGACGACCTCGCCGCGGCGGCCGCGCAGCATGGCGTGCTGTCGGGCGAGCTCCTGTCCAACGGGGTCTCGGAGGCGCTCGCCGCACAGAAGCCCTGGAAGGCGGTCGGCAGCAGCCATTATTGCCGCAACATCGACGGCGCCAACAAGATCGAGGCCGGGGGGCACCGCCGGGCGGTCGAGCTCATCGCGGCCGATCTCGCCTCGTTCCGGCGCGAAAGCGGGGCCGACCAGATGGTTGTCGTCAACCTCGCCTCCACGGAGCGCTGGCCCGATCTCGACGCCCCGGCGCTCGGCTCTCTGCAGGCCTTCGAGCGCGGGCTCGACGCGGATGACGCGGCGATCGGCCCCGCCATGCTGTACGCCTATGCGGCGCTGGCGAGCGGCGTGGCCTACGCCAATTTCACGCCGAGCGTGGCGGCCGACGTGCCGGCGCTCGTCGAACTCGCGGCCGCCCGCAACGTCCCGGTCGCCGGCAAGGACGGCAAGACCGGCCAGACCATGATGAAGACCGTGATCGCGCCCGCGCTGCGCTCGCGGGCACTGCATGTCGACGGCTGGTTCTCGACCAACATCCTGGGCAACCGCGACGGGCTCGCCCTCGACGACCCCGACTCGCTCCGCTCCAAGCTCAACACCAAGGGGTCCGTGCTGGACCAGATCCTCGGCTACCCGGTCGAGGACCACATCGTGGACATCCGCTACTACCGGCCGCGCGGCGACGACAAGGAAGCCTGGGACAACATCGACGTGACCGGCTTCATGGGCCAGCGCATGCAGATCAAGGTCAACTTCCTCTGCAAGGATTCGATCCTGGCGGCCCCGCTGGTGATCGAGATCGCCCGGGTGCTGGGCCTCGCGCAGGCGCGGGGGGACGGCGGCGTGCAGGAGCAGCTCTCCGTGTTCTTCAAGGCCCCCATGGTGGCCAACGGGCACGGCCCCGAACATGCGTTCCACGCCCAGGAGCGCATGCTGCTGGACTGGCTCGCCGCCGGCCGCTGACGCCGAGGGCGGGCCATGAGCGCGGCCCTGCGGGGCTTCGAGCCCCACCCGCAGGCGGCCGTTCCGCTCGGCCTCCTGCGCGAGATCGGCGACCTCAAACGCATCCGGTCGGCCGGTCGCCGGGGCTCCGTCGCCACACGGCTGTTTCGCGAGGCCTGGTCGGCCCTGGCCGCCGGCGACGACGCGGCCTCGCTCGCCTGGAGCGTCACGGCCCGGGCCCTCGCGGCGGCTCGGCTCGGCGATCTCGACCGCGAGGCGCTTCGGGCGCTCGGCCTGTCCGCGGACGAGGCGGCCGAGATTCTGGGCCGCGGGCTGCGGGAGGCCGGGACCGCCCTCCCAGCCGGCACGCTGGACCGGCTCGCCGCCGCCCTCTCCGGCAACCGCCGGCGCGAAGGGCCGGAGCCGCCGGCCTTTGTGGCCGCACTGGAACAGCAGCCGCGGGCCGGCATCACCTGCCCGGGCCGCCCCCGCATCATGCTGCAGCCGGCGGAAAGCCATGCCGAGCATTGCCTCGCGGTCGCGGTCTACGGCGTGCTGCTGGCGGGTCCCTATGGGGCGGATCCCGCAGCCGTGTTCCTGGCCGGGCTTGCCCATCACCTGCACAATGCCGCCATGCCGGATTCCGGTTTCACCGGCGAGATGCTGCTCGGCACCCACCTGCTTCCCGCCATGCAGCGCGCGACCGAGCAGGCGCTGGCCCAACTCGACCAGGGCCTGCGGCGGGAGGTCGAGCGGGCCTGCCGCATCCTGCCGGACGCCGGGACGCCGGACGGACGGGCCTTTCATGCCGCCGACGTGCTCGACCGCGTGCTCGAGATCGAGCAGCATCTGGTTCCCGCACGCCTCACCATGGCGGAGGTCCTGGGGCCCATGGCCTTGGTGCATGACGGCCCGGTAAAGCCGTTCCACGACGCGGTGCTGGCCGCGCACGGCCTGCTGCCATGATCTTCGGGCAGGCCCTCGTCTCGCCGGAGACCGGCCTGCCGCTCAGGGCCGACACGCCCCATTCGCTCACGGACGGGACGGGGCGCTGGCCCGTCATCGACGCCATTCCGTTTCTGCGGGTCGGGCGGGCGGATCTCGCGGCGGCCGCCCTGGCCCGGCTCGACGCCGGTGAGGCGGACGAGGCCCTGTGCGAACTCCTGGCCGACCAGGACGCGTGGTGGGACGGTCCTGCTCCGGCCCGCGAGGCCCTGCGCGACCTCGTCCGGAACAGGGCCGGGCTGTCGTTGCGGGACGCCATGGCGCGGCTCGGCTACGGCCGGGTCGGCGACTACTTCGCGCATCGGTGGAGCGACCCGACCTTTGTGGCCGGGCTCGCGCTGATCGAGGCGCATTGGACCGAGCCGGCGAGCGCCTTCGAGCTGGCCTGCGGCATCGGCCATTACCTGCGCGAGCTCGACCTGCGCGGCGTCCGGGCGCTCGGGGCGGACGTGGTCTTCTCCAAGCTCTGGCTGGCCCGGCACTGGGTGGTCGGCCCGCGCGTGGCCCTGATCTGTTTCGATGCCGCCGCGCCCTGGCCCGTGCCCGGGCTGCGGGCCGACCTGGCCCTGTGCCAGGACGCCTTCTACTTTCTGGAGCCGAAGCGCGAGATCCTGGCCCGCCTGCGGGCCGTCGTCGGCCCGGACGGGATCGTGGCCGTGGGCCATATCCACAACAGCGAGGCCGCCAACCTGTCCGGCGGCGCCGCCCTGTCGGCCGGCGACCTCGCGGCGCTGTTTCCGGAGGCGGTCGTCTATGACGACAGCGAGTTGACCCGGGCGGCCGCCGAGGCTCGCGTGCCCTGCCCCGAAACGGCGGCGGCGCTGCGGCAGGCGGAGGCCTTTTCCCTGGTCGAAGGTCCCGCCCTGACCCGGCTCCCGCGACCTCTGGACCGCGGGCTCACCGTGCCGGCCCCGGGCGCGAAGCTGACGCGCAATCCGCTCTACGGCGAGATCGGCCCGGACGGTGCGGCGGCCCTGTCCTGGCCCTCCGAGCGCTACCGGAGCGAATACGCCGCCCGGGCGACCTATCCGGCCACGACCCGGCTCCCGCCCGGGGTGGTCGGCGGTCCGGCCGCCCTGGCGGCGGCGCGGCAACGCGAGGCCGTGGCCCTGCCGGAGCGCTGGTGATGGGCTTCGGCTGGGGCATCGTCGGCTTCGGCTGGGTGGCGCAGGACCACATGGCGCCGGCCCTCGCGGCGACCGGCCACCGGCTCGTCGCCGTGACCGACCCGGACCCGGGCGCGCGCGGGCGGGCCGCTGCGCTCGGGGCGAGGACCTACGCGGACGCGGACGCGCTCGCGGCCGATCCGGCGGTCGAGGCCATCTACGTGGCGACGCCGAACCACCTCCACGCCGAGGCCGTGGCGGCCGCCGCCCGGGCCGGCAAGCCCGTCCTGTGCGAGAAGCCCATGGCCGCGACCCTCGCGGCCGCGGAGGAGATGAGCCGGCAGGTGCGCCGGGCCGGCATCCTGTACGGCACGGCCTTCGACCAGCGGCACCATCCGGCGCATCGCGCGCTGCGCGAGGCGGTGATGGCGGGCCGCATCGGGCGCCCGACCGCCATCCGCATCCTGTATGCCTGCTGGGTCGGGCCGGACTGGGCCGAGACGGGCCGGGAGAACTGGCGCATCGACCCCGGCAAGGCCGGCGGCGGCGCCCTGATCGACCTCGCCCCGCACGGGCTCGACCTCGTCGACTTCCTGGTCGGGGAGCCCTTGGTCGAGATCCGGGCGCTGCTGCAGCAGCGCGTCCACGGCTACCCGGCCGATGACGGAGGCGTCCTGATCGGCCGGACGGACTCCGGCATCCTGGCGAGCCTGCACGTCGCCTATAATTGCCCCGAGCGGCTGCCGCGGCGCCGGCTCGAGATCCAGGGCGCGGCCGGCCTGCTGACGGCGATCGACACGATGGGGCAGGATTCGGGCGGCCGGGTCGATCTCCAGGACGCGGACGGGAGGGTCGCCTCGCTCAACATCCGGGACGCGGAGATCTCGCCCTTTCGCGCCCAGGCGGAACGCTTCGCGGAGGCCGTCCGGGGCGGCGACCGGAGCGCCTTCTCCCTGGAGCGCGATCTCCACACCATGCGGCTCCTGGACCTCGCCTACCGGGACGCGGCCCGGTCGCCCAACGTGTCTGCGGCCGTCGCGGCGGGGCCATGAGGGCCGTCGAGGGCCTGCCGGCCGAGCTGCCAGACGCCGCGCGGGCCTATCTGGCGGCCCTTCCGGCCGGCCGGGTCGTCGGGTTCCCGCTCGCACCTCTCGACCGCACCGGCGTGCCGGCCTGGAAGGTGGCGCTGTTTCTGGAGGACGAGGCCGCGCTGCCGGGCGCCATGCCGTCCGGCTACGGCTATGGCGACACGGACGGGGCGGCAATTGTCGGCGCCCTGGCGGAGATCGCGGAAGCGATCTGGCCGACCCTCGCCATCCGGTCGCGGCCGGTCCGCTTCGCGGCCTACCACGACCTCGCCCGGGAGCTCGGCCCGCGCGGCGTCGCGGACCCGCTGAGCCTCTGTCTGCCGGCCGGCAGCCCGGTCGGGCGCCGCACGCCCCTCGGCTGGACGGAGGCCGTGCGGGCCAGGACGGGCGAGCCCGTCCTCGTGCCGCTCGACGTCGCGGCCTGCGACCTGTTCGAGCTGCCGGACGGCTATGTGCCGTTCACGACCCCCATCACCAACGGGCTCGGGGCCGGGCCCGACCTCGCCTGGGCCGTCGCGCACGGCCTGCTCGAATGCCTGCAGCGGGACGGCAACGGCCTCGTGTTCCGGGCCCTGGACCAGGGCGTGGTGCTCGATCTGGACCAGGTCGAGCCCGCCACCCGGGCGCTGCTGGACCGGCTCGACGCGCTCGGGATCGAGGTCCTGCCGAAATTCGCCACCGACGAATTCGGCCTCGCCAATCTCTACGTGGTCGGGCGCGACCGGCCCGGCCACGGCCCGCGCGTGCCGATCATGCTGTCGGCCTGCGGCGAGGCCTGCGATCCCGACCGGGACCGGGCGCTGCACAAGGCGGTGCTGGAATTCTGCTCGGCCCGGGTGCGCAAGACCTATGGCCACGGCCCGGCCG
>NZ_JAQGKF010000048.1 GCF_028290205.1 Enterovirga sp.
CGCGCCGCCGCGGCCGCGCCGGGCATAGCCGTAGGAGCCCGACCGGCCGCGCCGCCAGGCGCGCCGTCCCGAGCGGCGGGAGCCGAACAGCCGGATGCCGAAGAAGGCCCGATCCACTCCGGCCCCGGACAGCTCGGTCGCCATCGCGGCGGGCCCGGTGTGGGCCGGCATGGACATCGCGGGCCCGCCGGCCGCGGCCAGCCCGACCACGATCGCCGCCAAGACCGCTCGCTTCGACATCACCGCCCGCTCCTGCCTGTGCCGGATAACGTAGCCGCCGCGCAGCCCGTTCCCTGCCGATCGGGCATTCCGGGCGCCGGCGGGCAGCCCGCCTTCCACCTTCGTCGGAGGCGGGCGGCGGCGACTCGCCCCTTTGCGCCTGCTATGAATCCGCGAGGGCGGCAGGAGCCACGGCTCGACGGCCGCCCCGGACAGGAGGAAACCGTGACCGCGACCGCCGGCCGCGACGACACCTTTCCGAAGCTGCTCGCCCGCAACGCCCAGATCCGGCCCGACCGGCCGGCGTTCCGGCACAAGGATCTCGGCATCTGGCAGAGCTGGACCTGGCGCGAGGTGCACGAGGTCGTGGGCGCCTACGGGCTGGGCCTGTCGGTCCTCGGCGTCGAGGCCGGAACCAAGATCGCGGTGATCGGCAACAACCGGCCGCGTCTCTACTGGACCATGGCGGCGGCGCAATGGCTCGGGGCGGTGCCGATCCCGGTCTATGCCGATTCCGTCGCCGACGAGATGGCCTATGTGCTCGACCATGCCGAGGTGACGCATGCGGTGGTGCAGGACCAGGAGCAGGTCGACAAGCTGCTCGCCGTTGCCGACCGCATCCCGAGCCTGCACCTGGTCCTCTATGACGAGGAGCGCGGACTGCGCGACTACGACCATGCCCGGCTGAAATCCATCGACGCCGTCATCGCCGACGGCCGCGAGCGGCTCGCCCGCGACCCTGCAGCGGCCGGCCGGCTCGCGGCGTGGCGCGACCGCGGCCGCGGCGAGGACCTGTCCATCATCCTCTACACCTCCGGCACCACCGGCCGGCCGAAGGGCGTGATGCTGTCCTTCGACAACGTCGTGAAGGCGGCCGAGATCGGATCCGGCTTCGACAGGCTCGACGAGCGGGACGAGATCATCGCCTACCTGCCGATCGCCTGGGTCGGCGACCACATCTTCTCCTATGCCCAGGCGATCCTGGTGGGGCTCTGCGTCAATTGCCCGGAGGGGCCCGACACGATCGCGGCCGACCGGCGCGAGATCGGCACGACCTACGCGTTCGCGCCGCCGCGCGTGTTCGAGAACATGCTGACGCTGACCATGGTCCGCATGGAGGACGCCTCGGCCCTGAAGCGGCGGCTGTTCAAGTGGTTCCTGGCCCATGCCCACCGGGTCGGCGAGCGCATCCTCAACGGGGATTCCGTCGGTCCTGGGGACAGGCTCGTCTACCGGCTCGGCAACCTGCTGGTCTATGCGCCCCTGCGCAACCAGTACGGCCTGTCGCGGGTCAAGGTCGGCTACACGGCGGGCGAGGCGATCGGGCCCGAGATCTTCCGCTTTTACCGCTCGATCGGCGTGAACCTGAAGCAGCTCTATGGTCAGACGGAGGCCTCGGTCTACGTGACCATGCAGCCGGACGGAGAGATCCGGGCCGACACGGTCGGCCGCCCGGCCCCGCAGGTGGAGATCCGGATCGACGACAACGGCGAGGTTCTCTACCGCTCGCCTGGCACCTTCCTGGGCTATTACAAGGACGAGCAGAAGACCGCCGAGACCAAGACGCCGGACGGTTTCGTGCGCTCCGGCGATGCCGGGTTCTTCGACACGGAGGGGCACCTCAAGATCATCGACCGGGCGAAGGATGTCGGCCGCATGCAGAGCGGGGACCTGTTCCCGCCGAAATACGTGGAGAACAAGCTCAAGTTCTATCCGAACATCAAGGAGGCGGTGGCGTTCGGCGACGGGCGCGACATGGTGACGTGCTTCATCAACATCGACCTGGTCGCCGTCGGGTCCTGGGCCGAGCGCAACAACGTCACCTACGCGTCCTACCAGGAGCTGGCCGCGCATCCGCGCGTCTACGCCATGGTGGCCGAGCATGTCGACGCCGTGAACCGCTCGCTGGCCGGCGAGCCCCGCATGGGCGGGGCCCAGATCCGCCGCTTCCTGATCCTTCACAAGGAGCTCGACGCCGATGACGGCGAGCTCACCCGCACCCAGAAGGTGCGCCGCGGCTTCATCGCGGAGCGCTACGGGCCCCTGATCACCGCGCTCTACGACGGCTCGGACACGGCCGACATCCGCACGGAGGTCACCTTCGAGGACGGCCGCAAGGGCGTGATCGCCGCCACCTTGCGGGTGCAGGACATGCCGGCGCACCCGGTCACCGCGCCGGCCGACCTTGCGAGGGCGGCATGAGGGCCCCGGACGGTCCGCTCATCGTGAAGGGGGACGTCATTCTGGCCGCCGAGAACGTCTCGCTCGGCTTCGGTGGCGTGAAGGCGCTGACCGATGTGTCGTTCGATATCCAGAAGGGCGAGATCCGGGCCATCATCGGGCCGAACGGCGCCGGCAAGACCTCGATGCTGAACTGCATCAACGGCTTCTACCACCCGACCGAGGGCTCGATCACCTTCAAGGGCCAGCGCCGGCCGCGCATGCGGCCCTCCGAAGCGGCGCGCGGCGGCATCGCCCGCACGTTCCAGAACGTGGCCCTGTTCAAGGGCATGACCACGCTCGACAACCTGATGGCCGGGCGCTCTCTCAAGATGAGCCGCGGCTTTGTCTGGCAGGCGCTGCGCTTTGGCCCGGCGATGCGCGAGGAGGTCGAGCACCGCAAGGCTGTCGAGGAGATCATCGACTTCCTGGAGATCCAGGCGATCCGCCGCACGCCGGTCGGCAAGCTGCCCTACGGGCTGCAGAAGCGGGTCGAGCTCGGCCGCGCCCTCGCCATGGAGCCCGAGGTGCTGCTGCTGGACGAGCCGATGGCCGGCATGAACCTCGAGGAAAAGGAGGACATGTGCCGCTTCATCCTCGACGTGAACCAGCAATTCGGCACCACCATCGCGCTGATCGAGCACGACATGGGCGTGGTGATGGACCTGTCGGACCGCGTGGTGGTGCTGGAATACGGCCGCAAGATCGCGGACGGGACGCCGGCCGAGGTGAAGCGCGACGAGCGGGTCATCGCCGCCTATCTCGGCCAGGCGCACGCGTGAGACGGCGCTGATGGACCTCCTCTACAAGATCTTCGTCGATCCTTTCGTGCAGATGGGAGCCGCGCCCGATCTCCTGGTCCAGACGGTCTGGGAGGGGCTGGTCGCCGGCGTGCTCTACAGCCTCATCGCGCTCGGCTTCGTGCTGATCTTCACGGCCTCGGGCGTGTTCAACTTCGCGCTGGGCATCATGGTGGTGTTCGCCGCCCTGACGCTGGTGGGCCTCACCGAAAAGGGGGTGCCGGCCTATCTCGCCCTCGCCCTCACGGTCGGGGTGATGTTCGTGCTGGCCGTCGCCATCGAGCGGGCGGTGCTGCGGCCACTCGTGAACCAGCCCGACATCATCCTGTTCATGGCGACCTTCGGCCTGACCTATTTCCTGATCGGGCTCGGCGAGATGATCTTCGGCGGCAGCCCGAAGCAGATGATCACCGACCAGCTCGGCCTGCCGCGCGGCGCGGTCGATATCCCCATGCTGGGCGGGATGGTGTCCCTGCAGAAGATCGACATCGCGGCGGCGGTGATCGCCTCGCTGGCCGTCGCGAGCCTGGCCCTGTTCTTCCAGAAGACCCGCATCGGCCGGGCGCTGCGGGCGGTGGCGGACAGCCACAAGGCGGCCCTGTCGGTCGGCATCTCCTTGAACCAGATCTGGATCGTGGTCTGGTTCACGGCCGGGATCGTGGCGCTCGTCACCGGCATCATGTGGGGGGCCCGCTCGGAGGTCTCCTTTGCGCTGGAGATCATCGCGCTCAAGGCGCTGCCGGTGCTGATCCTCGGCGGCTTCACCTCCGTGCCGGGCGCCATCGTCGGCGGCCTCATCATCGGCATCGGCGAGAAGCTCGGCGAGTTCTACTGGGGGCCCCTGGTCGGGGGCGGCATCGAGTCCTGGCTCGCCTATTTCATCGCGCTCGGGTTCCTGCTGGTCAGGCCCGAGGGCCTGTTCGGCGACAAGCTCATCGAGCGCATCTGAGCCGCGCGGGGCCTCGCGCCTTGCGGGCGCGGCTCAGTCCGGCAGTGCCACGTCGCAGACGCGCAGCTCGGCCCGCTCGCCGCCGCCCCAGCGGTCCACCGTCAGCGAGCCGGCCACATGGGCCGCCCGGTCGCGGGCCCGCTCGAGCGCGGCGCCGAGCGGCTGGCCCACCGCCCGGAACGCGACGGCCTTCAGGGCCGAGCCGTCGCCGGCCTTGAGGACGAAGCGCAGGTGGCCCGCGCCGATCTCGCGCAGATCGCAGACCCGGTGGTGGCCGAAGGCGAAACAGGGTTCGGGCTGGCCCGAGCCGAACGGTCCCGCTTCGGCGAGCGCCGCCACCAGCTCGGGGGTCGCGCCGCCGGCCGCCAGCGCCCCGTCGACCGCGAGCGTTTCCGGCGCGGAGCCGAGCGCCGCGACGGTGGCGCCGAGTTCCCGCTCGAGGCAGCGGCGGAAGCGGTCGAGCCCGTCGGCCGACAACGTCGCGCCCGCCGCCATGGCATGGCCGCCGCCCTTGACGGCGTGGCCGCAGCCGACCGCGGCCCGCACGGCCCGGCCGAGATCGACACCCGGAATGGAGCGGCCCGAACCGGTCACCGTGCCGTCGGGTTTTGGCGCAAAGGCAAAGACCGGCCGGCCGTAGCGCTCGCGCACCCGGGCCGCCACCAGGCCGACGACGCCAGGATGCCAATCGGGCGAGGCCAGCACGACCACGGGCATGTCCGGATCGGCGGCCACGAGGGCGCCGGCTTCGGCGTCCGCCGCCTCCACGGCCCGCCGCTCGATCTCCTGCCGCTCGGCGTTCAGGCGGTCGAGCTGTTCGGCGATGCCGGCAGCGGCCAGCGAATCCCCCTCGAGGAGAAGCCGGGCGCCGAGCGAGCTGTCGCCGATGCGGCCGCCCGCATTGATGCGCGGCCCGAGCAGGAACCCGAGATGCCAGCTCTCCGGCGCACCCGAGAGCCGGGCCGCATCCATCAGGGCCGCGAGCCCGGGCCGCCCCCGGTTGCGCATCACGGCCACGCCCTGCCGGACAAAGGCCCGGTTGAGGCCGTGGAGCGGCACCACGTCGGCGACCGTCGCCAGCGCGACCAGATCCAGAGCGGCCAGGAGGTCCGGCAGGTCGGTGCGGCCGCGGCGGCGCAGCTCCCGGGACAGCCCGACCAGGGTCAGAAAGACCACGCCGGCCGCGCAGAGATGGCCGAGACCGGACAGGTCGTCATGCCGGTTGGGATTCACGATCGCGGCCGCGACCGGCAGGGTGTCGGGCGCGCCGTGATGGTCGAGCACCACCACGTCCAGCCCGAGCCGGGCCGCCTCGGCCAGCGGCTCGTGCCCGGCAGTGCCGCAATCCACCGTGACCAGGAGGCGGGCGCCTTCCGCCGCGAGCCGCCGCACGGCCTCGACATTCGGGCCGTAGCCCTCGGTGATCCGGTCCGGAATGTGGATGGCCACGGGGCAACCGAGGGCCCGCAGGTATTCGGCGAGCAGGGCCGCGCTGCAGGCCCCGTCGACATCGTAATCGCCGAAGATCGCCACCGGCTGGCGCCGGTCGGCCGCGTCGGCGAGGCGCGCGGCCGCGGCCGGCATGTCGGTGAGCACGTCCGGATCGGGCAGCAGATCGCGCAGGCGGGGCCGCAGAAAGGCGGGCGCCCCCTGGACGCTGACGCCCCGGCCGGCCAGGACCCGGGCCAGCAGATCCGGCAGGCCATGCGTCTGGGCGATGGCGGTCGCCATCACGGCGCCGGCGCCGTCCAGCCGCTCGGTCCAGGATCGGCCGAGGGCGGAGGCGGTGACGCCGAACAGCGCGCGCCGCGGCGGGGGCGAGAAGGCTGATTCGATCACGCGCCATCCTAACCGATCGGCCGCCCGGGAGGTGCCTCGCCGGCAACCGCGACGCCGTGGCTCACGGCGCCCTTTGCCGGCTTTCGCCGCAGGTCTATGGGGAAAGCTGATCAAGAAGGCGGAACAGCTCAACCATGTCGTCCAGGATCTCGCGCCGCGGCGTATTCGGCATCGGGGCCGGTCTCTCCGTGGCCTTTGTCGACGGGCAGACGCCGGCCGCCGCGCAGCCGGCCGGCGCGCCGCCGCCCACCTTCACGCTGCTTCTCGTCAACGACATCTACAAGATGAGCGAGAGCAAGGGCCGCGGCGGCTTTCCGCGGCTCGCCGCCATTGTGAAGGCCGAGCGGGCACGCGGCCTGCCGATGCTGTTCTGCCACGCGGGCGATACCTTCTCGCCGTCGCTGATGTCCGGCTTCGATCAGGGCGAGCACATCGTGGCGCTCACCAACCTGATCGAACCCGACGTGTTCGTGCCCGGCAACCACGAATTCGACTTCGGCAAGGAGGCGTATTTCAAGCGCATGGCGGAGGCGCGGTTTCCGTTCTTCGGCGCCAACATGACCCTGGCCGACGGCTCCCCGGTGCCTGGCATGAAGGGCACGGAGATCTACACCTTCGGCGGGGTCAAGATCGGCCTCGTCGGGCTCGTCATGGAGGAGGTGCCGCAGGTGTCCCACTCGGGCGACCTGCGCTTCGAGCCGGTGATGGCGACGCTGCGGCGCGAGGTCGAGGCGCTGCGGGCCAAGGGCGCCGACATCCTGGTCGCCGTGACGCACACGGACCGGGCCGTCGACAACCAGATCGTCCGGTCGCGGCTGGTCGACATCCTGCTCACCGGCCACGACCACGACCTCGCGATCACCTACGACGGCAAGACCGTGATGGTGGAATCGAACGAGGAGGGAAACTTCGTCACGGCCATCGATGTGACGGCGCGCGTCTCCGGCGAGGGGCTCGCCCGCACGGTCGCCTGGTCGCCGAATTTCCGGGTGCACGATTCCGCCACCGTGACGCCGGATCCGGACATGACCCGGGTCGTCGCCGCGTATGAGGGCGAATTGTCCAAGGTCCTGGACGTCGTCCTGGGCACGACCGAGGTGGCGCTGGACAGCCGAACCAGCGTGGTCCGGTCGGAGGAGGCCGCTCTCGGCAACCTCGTGACCGACGCCATGCGGGAGGCCGCGGGGGCTGACGTGACGGTCATGAATGCCGGCTCGATTCGGGCGAACGAGATCTATCCGGCCGGGGCCCAGCTCCGGCGCCGGGACATCCTGTCCGAACTGCCCTTCGGCAACACCACCGTGCTGGTGGAAATGACCGGCGCCGATCTGGTGGCCACGCTGGAACACGGCTTCTCGGCCGTGGGCGAGCCGAGCGGGCGCTTTCCGCAGGTCTCCGGCCTCAAGGTCACCTATAGCGGCCGCGCTCCAGTCGGGCGCCGCGTGCGGAGCGTGACGATCGGCGGCCAGGAGATCGACCTCGATCGCCGCTATCGCGTCGCAGCCAACAACTACATGCTGGGCGGCGGCGACGGCTACGCCATGCTGGCACGCGGCAAGGTCCTGGTCGGGGCCACTGACGGCAAGCTCGTGGCCAACGAAGTCATGAGCTACGTGCGGTCTCGCGGGCGGGTCCGCCCTGCCGTCGAGGGCCGCATCGTGGCGCTGGACTGAGCGGGCGCCTTGGCAGCCGCAGCGGCCGGTGGCTAAGGTGCCGTGGGCGCAGACGCGAGCGGGCGTTCCTCCAAGGTCGACGCGATGGCGGGGATGGTGAGGCGCCAAGAGCGCCGCGATGCAACAGGTGACCGGTGAGCGCCGATGTCGGTGTGGCGCTGGCCGAGATCGTGCGCCGTCACGGCGAGACCGTGTTGTCGGAGCGAAGCCGCCTGTTTGCGCTGCTGCGGGACCATGCGCCGGGCGACCTGCGGGCCGTTCGCGTGGCAATGGCGGCCCTTGACGCGGGCGCGCCGGCCCGCCTGAAGGCCGCCGCCCCGGCGGCTCTGCCGCAGACGGTCGCGGCAGAGACCGGCCAACTCGTCGACCTGTACGGCATTCAGCCGGACCTGGCCCGGGCCGCCATTTCGACTTGGGCCGCGTTTTCCCGGAGCCGCGCCGCCCTCTCCGGGGCCGCCGCGAATGCCCCGCGGCCGCTGCCGCTGCCTCTGCCACCCGGCGGAGCCGCCGCCGTGCAGCCGCTGCCCCCGGCGGCCGACGCCAACCCGGCACAGCCCGGGCAGAGCCGTTTCGCCCGATGGGCCACCATCGCGGGCGCGGTGCTGCTGCTGCTTGCCAGCCTCCTGCGCCTGCTCGGCTCCCTCTGAACTCCGCTGGCGAGCCTCCGCCACGCACCCTGCCCGACCGAGGACCGACCGCAATGGCCCCCAACTCCGAAGACCATGACCTCGCCGCCACCCTCCTGGCCATTATCCGGGAGCGCGGCACCGATGTTCTGGAACAGCGCTCCGTGCTTCTCTCGGAACTGCGGGCGCGGGCGCCGCAGGCACTGCGGGGCGTACACCTGCTGATGACCGCCTTCGACGCCGGCGTGCCGGCCCGGCTCAGGGAGAGCGGGGCTCCGTTCACGGACTTCAAGATCGGGCAGGAAACGGCCCAGATGGTGGACCATTTCGGCTCCAGCCCCGAACCGGCCCGCGAGGCGGTCCAGACCTGGGCCCGGGCCGTGGCCGAGCTCGGCGACATCCCGGACACCGTGCAGCGCGTGGACGGGGCGCC
>NZ_JAQGKF010000052.1 GCF_028290205.1 Enterovirga sp.
GGCTGTCGTTGAGGAACGCGCCCGAGCCCTTCTCGGCCATGTAGAGTTCGTCGTTCGCGGGATTGTAGATCAGGCCGGCGATGGCGACGCCTTCGCGCAGCAACCCGATCGAGACCGCGAAATGCGGGATGCCGTGCAGGAAGTTGGTGGTGCCGTCGAGCGGGTCGATGTGCCAGCGATGGGTGCCGTCGCTGCCGGCGATCACCCCGCCCTCCTCCATCACGAAGCCGTAGCCCGGCCTCGCCTTCTCCAGCGCACTGCGCAGGATCTCCTCCGCCTTGTGGTCGGCGGCGGACACGAAATTGCCAGGTCCCTTGCGGGAAACCTGGAGGTTTTCGACCTCGCCGAAATCGCGTTTGAGCGAACGGGAGGCCTTCATGACCGCGTCGGTCATGACGCTGATCAGCGGCGAACGGATCATAGACACCTGCGCTGGTGAGAGGTTGCGACCGGCGAACCACCTCCGGGTCCGCCGGTCAACCTCGGGGCGCTCAGCCCAGGGTCGCCTCGAGCGTCACCTCGGCCCGGAGCAGCTTGGAAATCGGGCAGCCCTCTTTGGCCGCGCGGGCGAGCTCGTCGAAGGTCGCCTGGTCGATGCCGGGCACCTCGGCCTTCAGCTTCAGGGCGGATTTGGACACCTTGAACCCCTCGGTGTCCTTTTCGAGCGTCACGGCGCCGTCGACCTCGAGCGAGGTCGGCGTGAAGCCGGCGCCGGCGAGCCCGAAGGCGAGCGCCATGGCGAAGCAGCCGGCATGGGCGGCCGCGATCAGCTCCTCGGGATTGGTGCCCTTCTCGCCCTCGAAGCGGGTCTTGAACGAGTATGCCGTGTTGTCGAGAACGCCGGATTGGGAGGTCAACCGGCCCTCCCCGTCCTTGCCGGCCCCACGCCACACCGCTTTTGCAGTTTTGACCATGACCAACTCTCCTTGGTGAGCGTTTCCACGCCGAGGCGGCGCTTGGTCCTGGTGTGCCAGGGCTTCGCGAGATCGGCCATCCCCCCGGCTGCGTCCTCACAACGCCTTGATCGGGGGCCAGGGCTAGTCGACGACGGGCCAGGCGGTCGCGCCGCCTTGCGCCAAGGGAGAGCGGTTTGACGAGCGACAAGCTGTTCCTGGCCATCGCCATGCTGCTGATCGCGGCGGGGTTCGGCTACGCCTACGTGACCTCTCCGACCACCGTGACCATCGCGATCGGCCCGGCCGATTCCCAGGACGGCCAGCTCTTCCAGGCCTTCGGCCAACAGCTCAAGGCGCAGCGGGTGGCGCTGCGCCTGAAGGTCAAGTCCATGCCGGACGCGGAGGCGGCCGCTCAATTGCTGGACCGGGGCGAGGCCGATCTGGCCGTGGTGCGGCCCGACATCAGCACCCCCGCCAACGGCCTGACGGTGGCCTTGCTGCGGGAAGCGGCCGTGATCATCGTGGCGCCGGAAGGCGTGCTGCCCGATCTCGGCGCCCTGACCGGCAAGGCCATCGGGGTCGGCATCGGCCATCCGTCCGATCCGGAGGTGATCAACGACATCGTGCGCCACATCGAGCTCGACGTGGCGGCCGTCACGGTGACGCCCATGCCGCGTGACGACATCCTGACCGCCCTCAAGGAGAACCGCATCCAGGCGGCCGCGATCATCGCTCCGCCGACGAGCCGGACCGCCGCCCTGTTCGTCCGGACGGTTGCCGTGGCCTTCGACGGCAAGCTCGACATCATCGGCGTGGACCGCCCCGAAACGCTGGTCCAGAACAGCCCCACCCTCTCGGCGGTGACGATCCCGGCGGCGCTGTGGGGCGTGCGCCCGAAGCGCCCGGCCGAGGACGTCAAGACGGTCGGAGTCGGCTACCGGCTGATGGCGCACAAAGACCTCGACCGGTCCACCGTGGCGCTGCTCACCGAATCCCTGTTCCAGATGCGCACCCGGCTCGCCATGTCGGCCAGCTCGGCCAACCAGATGCGGGCGCCGGAGATGGATTCGGCGTCCACGGCGACCACGGCCGTGCTGCCGAACCATCCGGGCGCGGTGGACTATTTCCAGCGCGAAACCCAGAGCGTGATGGATCGCTATGGCGACTGGATCTATCTCGGCGTGTTCTTCGGCTCCGGCCTGATCTCGGCCGGGGCCGCCATGCAGCAGCGGTTCCAGCGCAGGGGTCGGGAAAAGATCGACGACGTGCTGGACCGGCTCATCGCGATCCTGGCCGAGGCACGCTCGGCCGAGCAGCCCGGGCGGCTGGACGAGCTTTCGACGGAGATCGACGGGCTCCTGTCGCGCGCCGTCGACCATGCCCGCGAGCGTGGCTCGGGCGCCCGCGCCACGGCGGCCCTGGTCCTGGCGCTGGACGGGGCCCGCACGGCCATCGGCGACCGCCGGCGGGCGCTGTCGGTTCAGCAGGATGCGGGTGGGCGGCGGGACGGCGCCCCGCGCCTCGTCACCATCACCTGAGTTTCAGGCCGACGGCGACGGTGGAGAGGGTGCCCGCCGCTCGCCCTCGACCTCGCCCTCCCGCTGCAGCAGCAGCGCCACGTACCAGCACAACGCCGCCCAGGCCGCGCCGCCGCACCAGCCGGCCAGAACGTCGGACGGCCAATGCACCCCGAGATAGACGCGGGACACCCCGATCAGAATCGTCAGCGCGATGGCGATGCCGAGAAAGAACAGCTTCATTCCCCGCCCCGCATGCACGCGCGCCAGGAGGGCGCCCAGCGTCAGGTAGGTGGCGGCCGACAGCATCGCGTGCCCGCTTGGGAAGCTCGCCGTGTAGACGCGCGCCCCGTGCGGCACGAGGTCCGGCCGGGGCCGGTCGAAGCCGAGTTTCAGCAATGCGCTCAGCACCATGCCGCCGCCGATGGAGGCCAGCACCAGCAGCGCGGCCCGCGACCGGCCCGTCATCCTGAGATAGAGCAGCGCCGAGCAGGTGATCAGGCCCAGCACCACGTGACCGCCGAGGCCGGTGATGTCGCGTGCGCTCTCCTCCAGCCAGGAGGGACCGATCGGATCCGTCGCGTTTCCGGCCACGCGAAGCGCCAGCAGGATGCGCCGGTCGAGCCCGAGCGTCTCGCCCTCCATCACCTCGCCGGCCAAGGCCACGAAGCCCCAGCCGAGCAGGCCGACGAGGCCGATGCTGACCAGCGGCACCGCCTCGTTGAGCCTGAGCCGACCCGTCAGGCCGCTGGCGATCAGCATCGTCCGTGCCGCGCTCGCGCCTGCAAACCCCCGCCAACCAGCCATCCTGCCCCGTCCGCCTAATTGCGTTGCGAGTAGATAAAGAAGTCGAAGGGGAATTCCCCGATCCGGAACCACTGGATCTCCTTCTCCCGGAAGGCGGCCCAGTGATCGTAGATTTTCTTGAACTTGGGATTTTGGGCCGCGATCTCGCCATACAGCTTGAAGGATTCGCGATAGGCGGCCTCCAGCACGTCCCGGGGAAACGCCTTGAGCTGGGCCCCCTGGGCGACGATGCGCCGGAGCGCGTCGGGGTTCTCGGCGTCGTATTTCGCCAGGCACCACAGATTGGCCTCGGCGCAGGCGGCTTCCAGGATGTTGCGGTAGCTGTCGGGCAGCGTCGCCAGCTTGTCCTTGTTGACATAGAGCGAGGTGCCTGCGGTCCCCTCCCAGAAGCCAGGATAGTAGTAGTTCTTGGCCACCTTCACGAAGCCGAACTTCTCGTCGTCATAGGGGCTGGCCCACTCGACCGCGTCGAGCGCGCCCCGCTCCATGGCCGGGAAGATGTCGCCCGCCGCCAGGACCTGGGTGGTGACGCCGAGGCGTGACAGCACCTGCCCGCCCATGCCGGCGATGCGCATCTTCAGGCCCTTCATGTCCTCGAGCGAGTTGATGTCGCGCTTGAACCAGCCGCCCATCTGCGCCCCGGTATTGCCGGCCGGAAAGTTGACCACGTTGTAGTCGGCCATGAACTCCCGGATCATGGCGAGCCCGCCGCCATGGATCATCCAGGCATTGTGGTGGCGCGTGTTCAGCCCCATCGGCACGGAGGCCTCGAACATGAAGGTCGGGTCCTTGCCGACGTAGAAGCTCGACAGCGTGTAGCCGCATTCCACGGTGGCGTTGCCGACCGCGTCCAGCACCTGCAGCCCGCCCACGATCTCGCCGGCCGCGAAGACCTGAATCTGGAACTTGTTGTCGGTCGCGGCCGCCACGCGCTTGGCGATCTGGGCGCCGGCGCCGAACAGGGTGTCGAGGTTCTTCGGATAGGACGAGGCCATGCGCCACCGGATCTCGGGCTGCGCTTGCGCGATGGCCGGGGCCGGCACCGACGCAGCCAGACCAGCGGCGCCGATGCCGGCCCCGCGCAGGAGGGATCGTCTGTCCATGGAGATCTCGACCTGGTTCGTTTCCTCGCCGCTATCTAAGGCAGCGGCGAGCCGCGCCGCAAACGGCGCGGCCCGCACGGGGGCTCGACTGGAGGCCGGGCCGCCGCGCGCTCGCGACCAGGCCGCCCCTACCGGGCGCCGCCGAAGCCCTTTTTGAGCTGCGCCACCGCGAAATCCTGCGCTTCGCCGGCCTTGGCCACCACGGCATCCATGCCGAAGAACTCGTGCGTGACGCCCGTGTAGAGCTTGTGAGTCGTCTCGACGCCGGCCGCCTTCAGCTTCTCCACCAGCATGTCGCCGTCCGAGCGCAGCGGGTCGAGTTCGGCATTGATCACCGTGACGGGCGGCAGGCCCTTGAGATCAGCCGCCACCAGGTTCAGCCGCGGATCCTGCTTGTCGGCGTCCTTGGCCAGGACGTGGCTGAAAAACCAGGTCAGCATGGCCGTGTTCAGCGGCTTGGCGTTGGCCTGATCACGCTTGGACGGGGTGTCCATGGTGGTGGCCGCCACAGGGTAGACCGACACCACGGCGACCGGCTTCGTCAGGTTCTGGTCCCGGGCCGCCAGGGCCGTGTTGACCGCCAGGTTGCCGCCGGCGCTCTCGCCCACGATGGCGATCTTGGCCGGGTCGTAGCCCCAGCCCTTGGCATTCTGCGTGACGTATGTGTAGGCCCGGACCGCCTCCTCGTGCGCCGCCGGGAACTTCCGCTCCGGCGCCAGCGGGTAATCCACCGAGACCACCGCCGCACCCGTCTTGCGGGCCAGCGCCGACGGGGTGGCGTCATAGGTGTCGAGATCGGCAATCACCCAGCCGCCGCCCCGGAAATAGACAATCACCGGGAGGTTGGAATTCGCCGTGGTGCCTTGCGGCACGTACCAGCGCAGCCGGTGGCCGCCCGTCTCGGCCGCGGGCTTGTCCGTGACCGTCAGCCCGGCATGGGGCTTGGCGCCGACCTTGTCGTCCTTGATGACCTTCATGGCGGCGTCGGCCGCGCTCGGCTGGCGTCGCGCCTCGGCGGGCGACAGGCTCTCGATCGGCTTCGGGCCGAGCGCCGCCAGGGCCGCCAGGGCCGCCAGGACCTTGCCCATGTCGGCATCGGCCGCGGCCGCCGGAGTGGAGGACGGCGCGGAGGCGGCGGGCGCGGAGGAGCTCTGAGACCAGACGGCGGACGGGACGCCGACGGCGATCGCCGTGGTCGCGGCAAGCGCGGCCGCGAGGTGACGAAGGGACATGGTTGCCTCTCGGTGGTGGATGCAACCGCAATCCGTTCCGCCCGGGACAGTTCCCGCCAGAGGCGTAGCCGGGCCGGAGGTCCGAAACCGGCCCGCCTGGGGTCAGGCCGCGCGGGGCGCGGGTTCCTGCGTCAGCACGGCATAGAGGGCGCCCGCATCCCGGGCCGCCCGGATCCGCTCATGGATGCCGGGCTCGCGCAGCATCCGGGCGATGCGGGCGAGCGCCTTGAGGTGGTCGGCGCCCGCCCCTTCCGGAGCGAGCAGGAGAAACAGCATGTCGACCGGCTCGCCGTCGATCGCCTCGAAGTCGATCGGGCGTTCGAGCCGGGCAAACAGCCCGAAGAGCCGGTCCAGCCGCGGCAGCTTGCCGTGCGGGATGGCGATGCCTTCGCCGATCCCAGTGGAGCCGAGACGCTCGCGCTGCAGGAGCGTGTCGAAGATCTCGCGTTCGTCGCGGCCGACCAGCCGAGAGGCCTGCGCCGCAATATCGTGCAGCGCCTGCTTCTTGGAACTGGCCCGCAACGCGGGCGCGATGGCCTCAGGCGTCAGGAAGTCGAGTTGTGGCATCGCTCGAACGCTCGATCCAGCTTACGGCTTCCGGGTCCGGCTTCCGATCGGCCCTAGCATGGTCCGGGCCAGCGGGACTCAACTGTCCGCGGTTGGAGGGTCGACCCACCCGATCGAGCCGTCACCGCGGCGATATACGACGTTAACCCTGCCATTGCCAGCGTGCCTGAACACCACCACGGGAGAGCCCGACAGGTCGAGTTCGATCACGGCTTCGCTCACCGACAGGCGGCTCAGCGGGCGAGTCGTCTCGGCGATCACGACGGGATGGTATTCCTCCTCCAACGCCTCGTCGTCGGGCGCTTCCAGGATGGCATAGGCGCTCTCCGGCCCGGTTGCGCCGCGGACGGCGGCGCCGTCGCCCAGCCGGTCCTTGATGCGCCGTTTGTGGCGACGCATCCGTTTCTCGATCCGGAGCGCCGACTGGTCGAAGCTCGCATAGGCGTCGTTGGCGAGCCCGGCGGATTCCAGGGTCATGCCGGAGCCGAGATTGACCACGCACTCGGTCCTGAAACCGCTGCCGTCCCGCGAGACCACGACGTGCCCGCTGCCGCGCCCATCGGCGTATTTCGTGAGCGCCGCGGCGACTCGGGCCTCCACCTGAGCCCGCAGGCTGTCGCCGATGTCGAGGTTCTTGCCGGACACCCTGATCGCCATTCCTGCCTCGCCTGTTACCGCGTCTTGAACCGCGGCCGGGCAGCGTGGTTCCTGCCCCGCGGCGCGTCAATCGCCCCCGGCCAGCCGGCTCGCCGCATGCAGCGCGATGCCGGCCGCGGTGGCCACATTCAGCGAATCGAATCCGGCCCGCATGGCGATCCGAACGGTGGTCCAGCGGGCCAGGATGGCGGCCGGCAGGCCCGGCCCCTCCGCGCCGAGCACCAGCGCCGATCGCGGCGCCCATGCGACCTCCGACAGGTCGCGACGCCCGGCGGGGCTGAGGGCGAAGATCTGGAAGTCCTGACCGGCAAGCTCGGCCAGCAGCTCGTCCGAAGGTCCGCCCCTGGCAAAGGGGACCAGGAGCGACGCCCCGGCGGAAACCCGGATGGCCTTGCGGTAGAGCGGGTCGCAGCTGGTCGCGTCGAGCAGCACCGCATCGGCCCCGAACGCGGCCGCGTTGCGGAACGCGCCGCCCACATTGTCGTGGTTGCTGATGCCGCAGAGCACCAGCACCAGCGCCGGCCCGGCGGCGGGGATCACGCCCCGGAGCGGCAGCGCATCCGGCCGGCGGGCGACCGCCAGCACGCCGCGGTGGATCGGAAAGCCGACGATGCGGTCCATCACGGCCCGGCCCGCCATGTGAACCGGGAGCCCCTCGCCGAACTCGGCCGCGAGCGCGCGGCCGGGCGGGGCGTCGAGCACCAGCAGCGCCTCGGCCGGGAAGCGCGCGCCACGGGACAGGAGAAGGCGCACCGCGACCTCCCCCTCCACCACGAAGCGGCCGTCCTGCCGCGCGAGATCCCGGTCACGCACGGCCCGGAAGGGCGCGATCCGGGGATCGTCCGCGTCGTCGATCGGAATTGCCGTCATGCGTCTGCCTCTGCCTCTGCCGCTGCCTCTGCCCTGCCTCCCGGTCGGGCTAGCATGGCGGCGCGAATCAGCTGAACCCGGCCATTGTTCCGAGCGTTCGCTCACCGGTAGTAGAGAGGAGCGATCATGCCGACCCAAAGGGAAAGGGCCATCCGCGAGCGGGCCCATGCGCTCTGGATCGAGGGCGGGCGCCAGCATGGCTGGCGCGAGGAGCACTGGCTGCAGGCGGAGCGGGAATGGGAGGAGAAGGCGCGGGGCGAAGGGGCTTCGGCGGGCTCCGGCGAGGGCGCGGCCCCAGCCGACACCGCGCGGGCGGCTGAACCGGCCAGCAAGCGTCCGCGGCGAGCTGCCGGCGACGCGGCACGCGCCCCCGGCACGCCCGACAAGGCGGCCAAGAGCGCCACCAAGGCAGCCGACAAGGACGGCGCGACGGAGGGCAAGGGTGCCGGAAAGCCGGCCGCGGCCTCGCGTGCAAAACGGCCGGCGGGATCGAATGCCTCGGCGCGCTGAAGGGGCCGGCCGCGCGCCGGGCCCTCGCGCGTGAGCGCTGCCTCGGCCGGGGAGACAGGCTGGGCGCTGTTTCTGGATTTCGACGGCACGCTGGTGGACATTGCGGAGCGGCCGGAGGCAGTCGTGGTCGAGCCGGGGCTGCCCGAGCTCCTGCGGGCCCTCCATGCTCGGCTCGGCGGCGCGCTCGCCCTCGTCACGGGCCGGACCCTGGCCGATCTCGACGGCTTTTTGCCCGGGCTCGGCATCGATGCCTGCGGCCTGCACGGGCTCGAGCGCCGCATCGGCGGTGAGCGGCGGGACATGCCGGGCCTCGCCGACCTCGGGCCCGAGATCGCGGCCCTGCGGGCACGCCTCGCGGCCTATCCGGGCGTCGTCGTCGAGAGCAAGCGGGTCGGCGTCGCCGTGCATTGGCGCATGGCCCCCGAGGCCGCCGCGGAGGCGGCCGAGGCCGCCGCCGACCTCGCCCGGCGGCTCGGCCCAGGCTACCACGTCCAGGACGGCAAGGCCGTGCGGGAGATCGTGCCGGCGGGCGCCGGCAAGGGTGGCGCGGTGCGGGCCCTGATGGCGCAGGCGCCCTATCGCGGGCGCCGCCCGGCTTTCGTGGGCGACGACAAGACCGACGAGCACGGCTTCGTGGCCGTGGCCGAATGGGGCGGCCTTGCGGTCAAAGTCGGACCCGGCGAGAGTGCCGCACGGCACAGGCTGGCCGGGCCAGGGGCTGTGCGGGCCTGGCTGGAGGCCTGGACCGAGCAGCCGCCGCCCCTCGCGCCATCCACGTGAGCAACGCCCCGAAACCGCATGTTCCTGAACCACTCCGCAGGAACAAACATGATACGGACGGTTTATGGTTCAGGTTGTGTCAGCGGTGAGTTCATGCCGATTGGATCGAGCGTTTCTTGGAAGCGGCCTGGATCGGAAGCGCAGCCCGCGTACCGGTCAGAGGAACCGGCCGGCTCGCGCGAGCCCCGCGGGGGAAAGAAACTGCCCCCCCACCCGACCGACGAGATGAAAGAGACCCTGGACCAGCATGGCGGCGGAGGCAGGTCGCGGCTGGTGGTGGTCTCGAACCGCGTGCCGGCCCCGAACCCGAGAGGCCCGGCCGGAGCGGGCGGACTTGCGGTCGCCCTCGAGGCCGCCCTCAAGGCGCATGGCGGCATCTGGTTCGGCTGGTCCGGCGAGGCCCGACCGGCGATCGACGCCGAGGCTCTGAAGCGACAAACCGTCGGGCCCATCACCTTCGCGACCACCGACCTGACCAAGCGCGACGTCGAGGACTACTATCTCGGCTATTCCAACCGCGCTCTCTGGCCGGTCTGCCATTACCGGCTGGACCTCGCCCGGTTCGACGAGCGCCAGACCCAGGCATATTTCCGGGTCAACGAGTTCTTCGCCCGCAAGCTCGCCAATCTGGTCGAGACCAACGACGTGGTCTGGATCCACGATTACCACATGATGCCGCTCGGCGCGGCGCTCCGGGCGCGCGGGCTGCGCAACCGGATCGGCTTCTTCCTGCACATCCCCTGGCCGCCGGCCGAGGTCGCGAGCGCCCTGCCCGGCTATTCCCGGCTGATGCGGAGCATGGCGGCCTACGACCTGATCGGCTTCCAGACGCCGCGGGACGCCGAGCATTTCGGCCAGTGCCTGGTCGAGGAGGGGCTCGCCATCCCGCTCGGTGACGGCTGGTATGACAGCGGCGAGCGCCGGTTCCAGATCACGAGCTTCCCGATCGGCATCGACACGGATGCGATCCGGATTGCCGCCGCCACCTCCGTGGGCCAGGTCGCCACGCGCCGCATGCTGGCGAGCCTCGAGGGCAAGCGCCTGGTGATCGGCGTCGACCGGCTCGATTACTCCAAGGGCCTGCGGGAGCGTATCCGTGCCTTCGTGACCTTCCTGACGCAACATCCCGAGGCGCGCGGCCACGTGACCTATCTCCAGGTCACCCCGAAATCGCGCTCGGAGGTGCCGGAATACCGGCGCATCGAGCAGGAGGTTGCGACCCAGGTCGGCGAAGCCAACGGCGCGTGCGGCGAATTCGACTGGACGCCGATCCGCTACCTGAACCAGAACATTCCTCACTCCACCCTGACCGGCCTCTATCGCACCGCCGATGTCGGCCTCGTCACGCCTCTCCGGGATGGCATGAACCTCGTGGCCAAGGAATATGTCGCGTCGCAGGACGAGACCGATCCCGGCGTGCTGGTCCTGTCGCGCTATGCGGGCGCGGCCTGCGAGCTGGACGCGGCGCTGCTGGTCAATCCCTACGACGCGGTCGGAACGGCGGCCGCCGTCGCGCGAGCGCTCGACATGCCGCTCGGCGAGAGGCGCGAGCGCTGGCGCAGCATGATGGACGTGCTCGAGCGGCACACGGTCAACGATTGGTGGCGCGGCTTCCTGAACGCCCTCCAGACGGCGCCGGCGCCAGCCGCGGGCGTGACGGACGGGCAGGTCGGCGCCACAGGCTGAGCACCTCCTTGATGCCGGCCGTGTGGCCGGGTGGCCGGACGGTGATCGGGGACGGGTCGCCGGCGCAGCTCGGCGCGTCCTGGGACGGGCGCGGCGTCAATTTCGCCCTCTTTTCCGCGCACGCGACGCGAGTCGAGCTCTGCCTCTTTACGCCCGGCGCGGAGCGGGAAACGGAGCGCATCACCCTTCCGGCCCGGACGGGGGACATTTGGCACGGCCGCCTGGAGGGCCTCCGGCCCGGCCAGCTCTACGGCTACCGGGTGCACGGCCCCTACGACCCCGAACGCGGCCACCGCTTCAACCCTCACAAGCTGCTGCTGGATCCCTACGCCGGTCATCTGACCGGGCGCATTCGGCAGGACGACGCCCTGTACGGTTTTCCGCGCGGCGGCCCGGAGGGCGACCTTGGTTTCGACACCCGCGACAGCGCCCCCTTCATGCCGCGCTGCGTGGTGACCGATCCGGGCTTCGCCTGGGACGACGGGGACCACCGGCCACGCCGGCCGTGGAGCGAAACCGTCATCTACGAGGCGCATGTGCGCGGCCTCACCCGGCTCCGCCCCGACATCCCGGAATCGCTGCGCGGCACCTACGCGGCGCTGGGCCATCCGGCGGTGATCGCCCACCTGCAGCGCCTCGGCGTGACCGCGATCGAACTCCTGCCGATCCAGGCCATCGCCGACGAGCCGGCCCTCGGCGCGCGTGGGCTCGTGAATTACTGGGGCTATTCC
>NZ_JAQGKF010000055.1 GCF_028290205.1 Enterovirga sp.
CCCGGCTGGAGCGGGCGCTCGGCCAGTTCATGCTCGACCTGCACACGAGCGAGCACGGCTACACCGAGGTGTCGCCGCCGCTGATGGTGCGCGACGAGGCGATGTTCGGCACCGCGCAGTTGCCGAAGTTCAAGGACGATCAGTTCCCGGTCAACGTTTGGGACAAGGAGGACGAGTACCTGCGATCGGCGTTCGACGCGTTGGCTTCGATGGCCGCCGCAGGTGAGCACGCCGATGCATCGGGCATCCGGGTTCTCTGGGAGACCAACGCTGCACAGTACGGGAAGCAGCGGCACTGGCTCATCCCGACGGCCGAAGTTCCCCTGACCAATCTCGTCCGCGAAAGCATTCTGTCCGAGGACGAGCTCCCTCTCCGCCTGACCGCGCTCACGCCCTGCTTTCGGGCCGAGGCCGGTGCGGCGGGGCGGGACACGCGCGGCATGCTGCGCCAGCACCAGTTTTCCAAGGTCGAGCTCGTCTCCATCACCACCCCCGAGCAGTCCGCCTTCGAGCACGAGCGCATGCTGGCCTGCGCCGAGGAGGTCCTGAAGCGGCTCGACCTGCCGTTCCGGGTGATGACGCTGTGCACCGGCGACATGGGGTTTGCGGCGCAGAAGACCTACGACATCGAGGTCTGGATGCCGGGGCAGGGGAGCTATCGCGAGATCTCGTCCTGCTCGGTCTGCGGCGATT
Organism: Enterovirga sp.; assembly: GCF_028290205.1. Classification (GTDB taxonomy): domain Bacteria; phylum Pseudomonadota; class Alphaproteobacteria; order Rhizobiales; family Beijerinckiaceae; genus Enterovirga. The sequence continues at coordinate 694 of NZ_JAQGKF010000055.1, forward strand.
TCCAGGCCCGCCGCATGGAGGCGCGCTTTCGGCCCAAGGAGGGCAAGGGCCTGCGCCACGTGCACACGCTGAACGGGTCGGGCGTGGCGGTCGGCCGGGCGCTGATCGCGGTGCTGGAAAACTATCAGGAGGCCGACGGCACCGTCACGGTACCGACGGCGCTGCGCGCCTATATGGGCGGGCTGGAGCGGATCGGCGGTTGAGGGTCTCGCCCGCCTTCGACGAGCGAGACTAGGCCGGGCTGAGGACGACCCATGCGCATTTTGATCACCAATGACGACGGCATCCACTCGCCCGGCCTCGAACAGCTGGAGGAGGTCGCCCGCGAACTGTCGGACGACGTCTGGGTGGTGGCCCCGGAATTCGACAATTCCGGCGTGTCGCATTCGCTGTCGCTGTCGGACCCGCTGCGGCTGCGGGAGGCGGCGCCGCGCCGCTTCGCCGTGAAGGGCACGCCCACCGATTGCGTGATCCTCGCGACGCGGCACATCCTCAAGGATCAGGCCCCCGACCTCGTGCTGTCGGGCATCAACCGCGGCTCGAACGTGGCCGAGGACGTGACCTATTCGGGCACGGTCGCGGGCGCGATGGAGGGCACCATCCTGGGCATCCCGTCCATCGCCTTCAGCCAAGCCTATGGCCGCAGCGGCCGGGCCAACATCAAGTGGCATTGCGGCCGCCACCACGGCGCCGGGCTGATCCGCCGCCTCGTGGACCAGGGCATCCCGGACGGCGTGCTGCTGAACGTCAATTTCCCCGATTGCGAGCCGGCCGATGTGCGCGGCGTCGCCGTGACGGCGCAGGGCCGGCGCGACAAGGAGCTTCTCTCCATCGAGGAGCGGGCCGACGGCCGCGGCAACCCGTATTTCTGGATCGGCTTCTCCCGCAAGCACTACGAGCCGGGCAACGGCACCGACCTCAAGGCCCTGGCCGAGAACCGCATCTCGGTGACGCCGCTGCGGCTCGATCTCACGGACGAGCCGACCATGACGCAGCTCGCGCAAACCCTGCGCTAGGCCGCATCTCCGGCGGCCGAATCGGGCCGCCGGAGACACGCTTCCTCAACGGCCGCGGGCGCAAAGTGTCGGGAGATCACCCTCCGAGGCCCCGTGTCCGCCGCTCTCCGTCTGCCTGAACCGGTTCCGCCCAGCATCGAGACCGCCGCCTTCGTGCTGTCGCTGCGCAGCCGGGGCATCTTCGACCTTGCCGTCCTGAGAGCGATGGAGCGCGTGCCGCGGGACATCTTCGCCCCGCGCCGATATGGCGACCTCGCCCGCCAGGACGTGGCTCTGCCGCTGCCGCACGGGGAAACCATGACCGCCCCGGCCGTGGTCGCCCAGATGCTGGCGGCGCTCGCCGTCCGGCCCGGACAGCGCGTTCTCGAGATCGGAACCGGCTCGGGCTATGTGGCCGCCCTCCTGGCCCGCATGGGTGCGGAGATCCGCACCGTGGAGCGCCACCCGGTCCTCGCGGAGAGCGCCGCCCGGCGCCTCGCCGCCGCGGGGCTCCTGACATCCTGCCGTCTGAGCTGTGGCGACGGGTTCGCGGCCGCCGTGCTCGGCGAGGGCCGCTACGATCGCATTCTTCTGAACGGCAGCGTGCCGGCGACCCCCGCCGTCTTGACCTCGCGCCTCGCCGCGGGCGGGCGAATGGTCGGCGGGCTTGCGCCGGAGGGCGGCCGCGCGGTCCTCCTCGTCATGACGCGGGACGAGGCGGGCGAGCTGCAGAGCCGGACGGGCCCGGCCCTCCGTTTGGGGCGGCTTCATATCGCCGAAGCCACAGCCGGGGCCGCGCCGGCAACGGAAGCTTAACGCCAATCGCTGTTTACTATGACGGTCGGTTGTGTCGGGTGCGGGTGTTGAGATGCGTAACGGTCTCGTGAGCGAATTGATGAGGGCGGCTTCCCGGATCGCCTTGATCGGCGTCGTCGGTTCGCTGGCCGCGGCTTGCAGCACGGACAGCGTGCGCTTCGCCGAAAACCCCTTCTCCAACCCCTTCGCGGCCTCCGGCGCCGGCACCGGCGCCGAGCCCAGCATGACGGGTAGCGTCGACGAGCCAGGGCCTGCCCCGGCTCCTCGGGCCCCGAGCGAAACGGTTCGCGCCGAGCCGCTCGCCCCCGTCCGCACGGCGGCCCTGCCCACCCCCTCGTCCCCGTCGCCGGCCCCGTCCCGCACGGCCTCCGGCAAGGCCGGCTGGTCGGCTGCGGGCGGCACGACCATCACGGTCGGCTCGGCCGACAGCCTCTCGTCCATCTCCGACCGCTACGGCGTCCCCGGCAGCGCCATCCTGGCCGCCAACGGCATCACGGCCGGACAGGTGACGGGCGGGCGCCGCGTCGTCATCCCCGTCTACAGCGCCGATGGCGGCGGCACGGCGGCCCCGACCCGCACGGTCGAGGCGCCCCGGCCCGGCCGGCTGGCCGCCAGCCCCGAACTGTCGCGCCCGGTTGCCGAGCCGCCCCGCAAGGTCGCCGACGCCGCCGAGAGCAAGTCGCGGGTCCGTCCGGGACCGCCCGCGCAGGTGCTGGCGCTGCCGAAACAGGCCGCCGCGAAGGCGCCTGAGCCGGTGAAGTCGGCGGCCGCCAAGCCCAAGGCACCCGAGCCCGTGAAGACGGCCGCCGCCCGCCCCGCCGTGGACGCCAAGACAACCGTGAAAGCCACGCCGGCTCCGGCCAAGGTGGTCGCGGCCGCCAAGCCCGCGCCGGAACCGGCCGCAAAGCCGGTCAAGACGGCCCAGAAGCCCGAGCCCCAGAAGGTCGCGGCCGTGGCAGCGCCGAAATCCGAGCCCGCCAAGCCGAGCCGGGAGCCGGAATCAACCGGCGCCCTGCCGAGTGCCGCGCCGGCCGCGCCCGCTCCGGCTGCACCGACGGCGGACTTCCGCTGGCCGGCCCGCGGCCGGGTCATCACCGGTTTCGGCGGCTCCGGCTCCAACGAGGGCATCAACATCGCGGTGCCGGACGGCACGCCGGTGAAGGCCGCCGGCGACGGCGTCGTGGCCTATGCGGGCAACGAGGTGAAGGGCTACGGCAACCTCGTCCTGATCCGCCACGACAACGGCTATGTGTCGGCCTATGCTCACAATTCCGACCTTGACGTGAAGCGGGGCCAGAAGGTCACGCGCGGCCAGACCATCGCCAAGGCCGGCCAGACCGGCAACGTGACCTCGCCGCAGCTCCACTTCGAGATCCGCAAGGGTTCGACCCCGGTCGATCCGATGCGCTACCTGGCCAGCGCGCAATAGGCGCCGGCCCCAAGGCTCGACATCCAACCCGGCCCGGCGCCGGGTTGCGGACAGGCCGGAGCGCCCCGCGAGGGTGCCCCGGCTTTTTTCGTCAGCTTGTCTGGTTGAGCCGGGCCAAGAGGCTCGACGTGTCCCAGCGGCCGCCGCCCATGCGCTGCACCTCGGCATAGAACTGGTCGACCACCGCCGTGACGGGGAGGAGCGCCCCGTTGCGCTTGGCCTCGTCGAGGCAGATGCCCAGGTCCTTGCGCATCCAGTCGACGGCGAAGCCGAACTCGTACTTGCCCTGGTCCATGGTCTTGCCGCGGTTCTCCATCTGCCAGGAGCCTGCGGCCCCTTTGGAGATGACATCCAGCACCGCCTCGATGTCGAGCCCGGCGCGCTGACCGAAGCCGATCGCCTCCGCCAGGCCCTGAACCAGCCCCGCGATGCAGATCTGGTTCATCATCTTGGTGAGCTGGCCCGATCCCGAGGGGCCGAGCAGGCGGCAGGCCCGGGCGAAGCTCATGATCACCGGCTCGACACGGCCGTAGGTCGCCGGGTCGCCGCCGCACATCACGGTCAGAACGCCGTTCTCGGCGCCGGCCTGACCTCCCGAGACGGGCGCGTCGATGAAGCCGAAGCCACGGGCCTGGGCCTCCTGTTCGAGTTCGCGTGCTACGGCGGCCGATGCGGTGGTGTGGTCGACGAAGACGCTGCCCTGGCCCATCGCCGCGAAGGCGCCGCCCGGGCCGGTCGTGACCTGGCGCAGGTCGTCGTCGTTGCCGACGCAGCAGAACACGATGTCACGCCCTCGCGCGGCCTCCTCGGGCGTGCCGGCGTGGGCTCCGCCGTGGTCGGCGACCCATCGTTCCGCCTTGGCCCGGGTTCGGTTGTACACCGTGACCTCGTGACCCTTGGCAGCGAGATGCCGGGCCATGGGGTAGCCCATCACCCCGAGCCCCAGGAATGCCACCTTCGCCATTGCGTCGTCTCCCCCGCCGGCTGGCCGGCTATTTGATGTCGAACGGAATGTATTTCGCCCGGATCCGGTCGTAGGTGCCGTCGGCCATCACCGCCTCGATGGCCTGATCGAACATCTCGGCGAGGCCGCGGTCGCCCTTGCGCAGCGCGACGCCGAAGCCCTCGCCGCGATCCACCGGCAGGTCCGCCACCTCACGGCAGCAGCCGGATCCCTCGCGGCTGGCGAGAAACCGCGACAGGGCGAGCTTGTCGCCCAGCACGTAGTCGATGCGGCCGGTCAGGAGATCGAGCTGCGCCTCCTCCAGCTTGTGGAACTGGCGCAGACTTGGCGGCTGCCGCAACGCTTCGAGATACGCCTCGAACTCACTGTTGGCGACGGCCCCGACGGTGCGGCCGGCGAGGTCTTCGGGCCGGAACGGCTGCGTCTCCGGCTCGCCGTCCTTGCGGCCGATCAGAACGGAGGGAACCCGGTAGTAGCGGCGCGAGAAGCGGTAGCGCGTGCGCCGCTCCGGGGTGATCTCCATGGAGGACATGATGGCGTCGTAGCGGCCGGCCTTGAGGCCCGCATACATGCCGTCCCAGTCCTGAAGCGTGATCGTGCAGGGCAGGCCCATCCGGTCACAGAGGGCCCGGGCGAGGTCGACCTCGAACCCGGCGGGGTCGCTGCCCTCGACGTAGTTGAAGGGCGGGTAGGCGCCCTCCGTGACGATCCGGAGAGCGCTCTGCCCATGCGCCGCCTGGACTCCGCCAAGGGCCACCAGCAGCAACGCAACGGCCTGGAGCCCGCGCCGGAGCGGAGCGAGCACGGTGCGGCGACGACGCTGGGTCATTCGATCTTCGGCGGGCCTTCGAGGCCCGGAATGCCGAGGCTGGGCGCGTCGGCGCCGGGCATCTGCAGCCCGCGCAGCGTCTCTTCCACGGCGGCCGGATCCTTCAGGGTGGGCGTGCCGATCCAGTATGTCACCGAGCTCGGCCAGAAGATGACGATGGCCACGAGAATGAGCTGCATCACCACCCAGGGCAGCGCCCCCCAGTAGATGTCGCGGCTGCGCACGGCCTTCGGGGCGACGCCGCGCAGATAGAACAGCGCGAATCCGAACGGCGGGTGCATGAAGCTCGTCTGCATGTTCACACAGAGCAGGACCCCGAACCAGATCAGGTTGATGTCCAGCTTCGCGGCCACCGGAGCGAGCAGCGGGATGACGATGAAGGCGATCTCAAAAAAATCGAGGAAGAACGCCAGGAAGAACACGAACACGTTGACGAAGATCAGGAAGCCGGTCTGGCCCCCGGGCAGGCCGACCAGCATGTGCTCGATCCAGCGGCCCCCATCCATGCCCTGGAACACCAGACTGAACACCGTGGAGCCGACCAGGATGAAGACCACCATGGCGGTCAACCGCATGGTCGACTGCATGCCCTGCCAGACCAGGGACCAGGTCAGCCGGCGATGCGCGGCCGCCAGGGCGATGGCGCCGACGGCGCCCATGGCGCCCGCCTCGGTCGGCGTGGCGAGGCCCATGAAGATGGTGCCCAGAACCAGGAAGATCAGGACGATGGAGGGGATCATGCCCCAGAGCACGCGTCGGATCAGCGGCCAGCCCATCTCGCCGCGTGCTTCGGGCGGCAGCGGCGGCATGCTGTTCGGGCGCAGGATTGCCAGCGCCACGATGTACAGGATGAAGATCAGAACCTGCAGCATCGAGGGCCCGATCGCCCCGAGATACATGTCGCCGACCGAGCGGCCGAGCTGGTCGGCGAGGACGATCAGGACGAGCGAGGGCGGGATCAGCTGGGTGATCGTGCCCGAGGCCGCGATCACGCCCGTGGCGAGCCGCATGTCGTAGCCGTAGCGCATCATCACGGGCAGCGAGATCACGCCCATGGCGATGACGGACGCCGCGACCGTCCCCGTGATCGCCCCCAGGATGGCGCCGACGATGATCACCGCGAAGGCGAGTCCGCCCGGGATCTTGCCGAAGAGCTGGCCCGTGCCTTCGAGCAGGTCCTCGGCGAGACCGCAGCGCTCCAGGATCGCGCCCATAAAGGTGAAGAACGGGATGGCGAGCAGGAGCTCGTTGGAGATGATCCCGTAGAACCGAAACGGCAGGGCCTGCAGGAAGTCCGGGCTGAAATGGCCCGTCCAGATCCCGAACATGCCGAAGAACAGCCCGACCGCTGCCAGCGAGAATGCGACGGGAAAGCCGATCAGCAAGAACAGGATCATGCCCCCAAACATCAGGGGCGGCAGGGGGCCGAAAGCGAACATGGCGGAGCCGTCCTCTGAGACGCCTGGGCGGGACGATTACTGGACCGGCTTCTCGTACTTCACGTCGAGCTGCATCCGCCCTTGAAGGGTGAGGATGCGCTTGATCAGTTCAGACAGGCCCTGGAGCAGCAGAAGGGCGAAACCCAGGGGAATCAGGAGCTTGGCGGGCCAGATGGTGAGGCCGCCGGCGCTGCTCGACACTTCGCCGCTCCGGAACGACACGGTGAAGAGCGGGATCGAGATCCAGGTCAGGTACGCGGTCACCGGCAGGAAGAAGAGCACCAGGCCAACGATGTCGACCCACACCTGCTTCTCCTCCGACAGCGAGGAATAGACGAGGTCGACCCGCACGTGCTCGTTCATGCGCAGGGTGTAGGCGGCGCCCAGAAACACGAGGGCACCGAAACTGTACCACTGGATTTCCAGGAAGGCGTTCGACGAGTAGCTGAACAGATAGCGCACGATGGCGTTGCCGGCGCTCACGACGCAGGCGAACAGCACGAGCCAGGTCGCGATCCAGGCGGCGCCGGCGTTGAGCCGATCCACCGCCCGGCTGAAAGCCAGCAGTACCCCCACGCGCCCACCATCCTTGTTTGGGGCCCGATCCCCGCCCAAGGAAGCCTTGAACGTGAAGTGAGGCGCCGTCGTCAAGTCGGCATTCGCCCGCAACCCTGACGTCATGGACGGCAGGTGCCAAGAAATGCACCAGCGATCGTCTTCCGTGCTGGCGCCCTCGGGCGACGGACCGATCGGACGTGACAGCGATCAACCTGCCGTGGTGGTCCGGCAGCTCGGAAAAGGGGCAGGGCGGGCGGGCGTCAGCCCCCGGTCACGCTCATGTGCCGCGCCACGGCCGGGGCGGCGCGCTCGATGACGAAGTCGTGTCCCCGCGGTTTGCGCGAAATGGCGTCCGCGATGGCCGCCTCCAGCTTCTCGTCGCCCTCCGACATGCGCATGGGGGCGCGCAGATCTGCTGCATCCTCCTGGCCGAGGCACATAAAGAGCTGGCCCGTGCAGGTCAGGCGAACGCGGTTGCAGCCTTCGCAGAAATTGTGGGTCAGCGGCGTGATGAAGCCGAGCTTGCCGCCCGTCTCCTCGATCCGGACGTAGCGGGCGGGCCCGCCCGAACGCTCGGGCAGGTCGGTCAGCGTGAACCGGGACGCGAGCCGCTCCCTCACGACCGAGAGGGGCAGGAACTGGTCGACGCGTCCGGGCTCGATGTCGCCGAGCGGCATGACCTCGATCAGGGTCATGTCCATCGAGCGGCCGTGGGCCCACTCGATCATCGGCACGATCTCGTCCTCGTTCACACCCTTGAGCGCGACGGCGTTGATCTTGACGCGCAGCCCGGCGCGCTGGGCTGCGTCGATCCCCCGCAGCACCTGGGCCAGGTCGCCGCGGCGGGTCACCTCACGGAAGCGGCCGGGGTCGAGTGTGTCGAGCGAGACGTTGATCCGGCGCACGCCGCGGGCCGCGAGGTCAGCCGCGAAGCGGTCGAGCAGGGTCCCGTTCGTGGTCAGCGTGAGCTCGTCCAGCGACCCCGCCTCGAGATGGCGCGACAGGGATCGGAACAGCTCCATGAGATCGCGCCGCACCAGGGGCTCGCCGCCTGTGATGCGGAGCTTGCGGACGCCGTGCCGCACAAAGGCCGAGCAGACGCGGTCCAGCTCCTCGAGCGTCAGCAATTCGCGCTTGGGCAGGAACTGCATCGTCTCCGACATGCAGTACACGCAGCGCAGGTCGCACCGGTCGGTGACCGAGACGCGCAAGTACGTCACGTGCCGGCCGAACGGGTCCATCAGGATCGGCGCGGCGGGCGGCGACATCAGATCCGTAGCGGACAGCAAGATCCTGGTCCCGGTTAGCCCCTCTTCATGTAGTGAGGGCGGGCCCGGCGTCAATTCAGGGCGGCGCCGCAGGAGAACAGCATGGGCACCGAGAGCTGGCCGTCGGAGATCAGGCTCGTTGCGGATCGGCGCGCGCTTCGCCTCCGGTTCGATGCCGGCGAGGTCACCGTCCCGGCCGAACTCCTGCGGGTGCAAAGTCCCTCGGCGGAGGTGCAGGGCCACTCGGCCGGTGAGCGCAAGCTCGTGCCGGGCAAGCGCGACGTGGCGATCACGGCCGTCGATCCGGTCGGCAATTATGCGGTGAGGCTCGTCTTCAGCGACGGGCACTCGACGGGGATCTACCCCTGGGATCTGCTGGTCAGGCTCGGCCAGGACCCCGAGGGCGCGCTGGCACGCTACCGGGCCGAGCTGGCCCAGGCCTCCTTGTCGCACGAGCCCGGTCCGGGGCGTCGCTGAGGCCGCGGATGGCGTCCGGGCCGCGCTGATGCGTTCCCTGGCTTGACGGTCCGGGAACGTCCCCTTAGATGCGCGGACCGGTCGCCCTGCGGCCCGGGCGCGTAGCTCAGCGGGAGAGCATTCGCTTCACACGCGAAGGGTCACAGGTTCAATCCCTGTCGCGCCCACCACTCTGATGACCTGGCAGGCGCGAGACCGCCCCGGGCAGCTCCGCAAAACTCTGGATCACGACGTCGGGCGCCATCTCGGCCAGCGGCCGGTCCGCATATCCGAACGGCACGGCGACGACCGGGATGCCGGCCGCTTTCGCGGTGTCGATGTCCGTCTTCGAATCACCCACCATCACGGCCCGCTCCGGATCGCCGCCGGCGGCCTCGATGGTCAGCGTCAGGTGGCGCGGGTCGGGCTTGTACCAGGGGAAGGTGTCCCGCCCGCAGATGGCCGCGAAACGGTCGGCGATGCCGAGCAACCCCAGCAGCGTGCGGGAATGCGACTCGATCTTGTTGGTGCAGACGGCCAGCAGGTAGCCCCGCTCGGAGAGGGTCGTGAGCGCCTCCTCCACATGCGGAAACAGGTAGCTGTCGACGCAGAGCCGCTCGCCGTAGACCGCGAGGAAGCGCCGGAACAGCTCGTCCGAATGGGCCGGGGTGAGCTCCCGGTGCCCGGCCTCGAATCCCCGTTCCACCAGCGCGCGCGCGCCCGCGCCGATCATGTCGCGCGCGTCGCTGAAGGCCACCGGCGGCAGACCTTCCTCCGCCATGATGACGTTGAGCGTGGAGATCAGGTCGGGAGCGGTCTCGGCGAGCGTTCCGTCGAGGTCGAATACGGCTATGGGAGGACGAGGCATGAGCTTGGCTAGACGCCGAGCCGGGGGTGATCAAGCGCCCCGTTCGGACCCGAGGAGAGTTCCATGAGCAAGGCTGCAGACGTGACCCGGATCGGGCGGCCGTTCCCGTGAGCACAGCCGAGGAGAAGCTGCGGGCGGCCGAGCGGGCCGTCGACTTCGTGCAGGACGGGATGCGGCTCGGGCTGGGGACGGGCTCCACGGCGGCCCTCTTCGTCGCCGCGCTGGGCCGCCGGACCGCGTCCGGCCTGTCCGTGCTGGCGGTGCCGACCTCGGAGGCCACCCGGCGCCAGGCCGAGGCGCTCGGGATCCCGCTCGCGACGCTCGACGACGAGCCGGAGCTGGACCTGACCGTGGACGGCGCCGACGAGATCGATCCCGCGTTGAACCTCATCAAGGGGGGCGGCGGCGCGCTGCTCCGGGAAAAGCTGGTTGCGGCCGCGAGCCGCCGCATGCTGGTCATCGCCGACAGCGCCAAGCGCGTGACGCGGCTGGGCCGCTTTCCTCTGCCCATCGAGGTCGTCCCGTTCGGGCTGGAGACCACGCACAGGCGGGTCGCGGCCGTGCTGGCCGAAGCCGCCCCGGGAGGGCGTCTCACCTTGCGGCGGGACACGGCGGGTGCGCCCGTCCTGACCGACGGCGCCCACTACATCCTGGATGCCGAGCTCGGAGCGATCGAGTCGCCCGCGGAACTCGGGGCTGCCCTCAAGGCGGTGCTGGGCGTGGTCGAGCACGGGCTCTTCGTGGGCCTTGCGGACACCGCCTTGATCGGGGCGCAGGACGGCGTCATGGAGATTGTGCGACCGACGCCGTCGCGACCCGGAGAACGCGCTTCATGTGGATGAGACCGGTTACGCTCTGGGCCGCCCTGATCGGGCTCTCCCTTGTCGCCGCGGTGCCCGCTGCGGCTCAGGAACCGAGCGCCTCGCATCTGGCCGCCGCGCGCGAACTCGTGGTCGCGGGCGGAACCGGGGGCAGCATCGACGCGATCTTTCCGACGCTGTTCGAGGATATCCGGCGCCAGAGCGTCACCCGGCCGGAGCTCAGCAAGGACCTGAACGACGTCCTGAAATCGCTCGAGGCCGAGCTCGAAACTCAGCGGCAGCAGGCGATGAACATTGCCGCGCGGGGCTATGCCAAGTGGCTGAGCGAGGCTGAGATCCGCGACGCGCTCGCCTTCTTCACGTCGGCGAGCGGCAAGAAATACGTGACCGTGCTGCCGGACCTCACCGAGGACGTGGTGCAGTCGCTCACCTCCTGGTCGCAGGTCGCCTCCGAATACGTGATGACCCGCGTGCGGGTGGAGATGACCAAGCGCGGGCACCAGATGCAGTAAGCGCCGGGCTGAGCCTAGCGTTTCAGGAGGCCCGCGGAGCCGAGCGCCCGCTTGACCCGGGCCTCCTCCATCCGGAGGAACTCGCCGAACCGCTCCGGCGGCAGAAAGGCGTCCTGCCAGCCCTTGCGCTCCAGCAATTCGCGCCAGCCGGGGGAGCCCACCAGGGCATCGAGCTGGCGCAGAAGCCTGGCCCGGGCTTCGGGAGCGATGCCCGGGCGGGCGAGCAGCCCGCGCCAGTTCGAGAGCTGCATGGCCACGCCGCTGTCCGCCAGCGTGGGCGCATCGATGCCCGGAACCCGCGCCATCGCGGCCACCCCCAGGAGCCGCACCCGGCCCGCCTTGGCCTCGCCAGCGATCTCGGACCAGGGCACAATCACGGCAGAGACCTTGCTCTCGCCCGCTGCCGCGGCCGCCTCTGCACTGGTGATGAACGGCACGTAGACGAGACGGGCCACGTCGGCGTCCGTGAGGCGCGCCAGCATGATCGCGGCCACGTGGTCGATGCCGCCCGGAGGACCTCCGGCCCAGGCCACCTTGCCCGGATCCTCGGCCATCGCGGCCCGGAGATCGTCGACACTGCGGACGGGCGAGGCCGCCGGCACGGCGAGCACGAAATGGTCGGCGACCAGACGGGCGATCGGCGTCATCTCGGCGAGGCCCGATGGGACGCGATGGAGAAAGATCGCGTTCAGCATCGTGAGCCCGGTCACGAGCAGCGCGTCGTCGTCCCCCTCGAGGGCGAATTGGGCCAGGCCCACCGTGCCGCCGCTCCCGGGAAGGTTGACGACCCTGACCTGGCGCTCGCCGCGTTCGTCCGACAGGCCGCTCTTGAGCGCCTGGGCGAGCTGGTCCCAGCTGCTTCCCGGCGGGGAGGGAGCCACGATGCTGAGATCCTGGGCGCCGGCGGCCGACGCGAAGCCGAGGAACGCCGCGACGCAGGCCCGGAGCAGGACAGTCGATCTCATCTCGTCCGTGAGCCGTTTCGCCCCCGCCCGGCGAGGCTAGCCCTAGGGGCGCGTCGCGACAAGCGTGAGCCGGGTTGGTGGGAGGGCGCCGCCGTCAGGCCGCGGCACGGCTGGACAGTCGCCCGGGGCGTCCGCATCGAAGGCGCCGCGGGGAGGAGATGTGGATGTCGCTCAAACTCGATCATGTCGTCATCGGGGTGGCAGATCTCGAACAGGCGGCCGCCGCCTACGGTCAGCTTGGCTTCACGGTGATCCGGGGCGGAGAGCACGCCAACGGCATCACCCGCAACGTCCTCGTCGTGTTCCAGGACGGAGTCTATCTGGAGCTGATCGGCTGGAGGCGCCCCGATCCGGGCCACCGCTGGTCTGAAGTGTTTCACGCCGCAGGGGAAGGGTTCCTCGATCACGCCCTGCTGCCCGACGACATCGGGGCCGACGTGGCGGCCGCTCAGGAACGCGGCCTCGACATCGAGGTTCCCGTGCCCGGCGGTCGCCTCCGTCCCGATGGGCAGCGGCTGGAGTGGCGCACGGCCCGCTCGCCGGGCGCCGACGTGCCGTTTCTTTGTGGCGACATCACGCCTCGCCGGCTCCGGGTGGAGGAGGGGGAGGTTCGCCGCCACGCGAACGGCGCGACGGGGGTGGCCGAGGTCGTGGTCGCGGTCCGGAATGTGGAGCGCTCGCTGGGGCGCTACGCCGCGCTGCTCGGCTCCGATTCGCCGCCGCCGGCGCGGGACGGGCAGGTGGCGGGCGGCCCGGCCCGGGTCGGCACGCTCTCGCTCGCCCGCGGCACCCGGGTGACCCTGGCCTGCCCGCTCGGGACAGCCGGCCCGCTCGCCGCCGCCCTGGCGACCCGGGGGGAGGGGCCCTTCAGCCTGACGCTCGAGGGCGAGCGCAGCCTGGAGCTTGATCCGGCGCTGTTGCACGGGGCCCGTCTCGCCTTGCAGGCAGGGCAGCTGTGAGCGGTTCACCGGCCGGTCACAATGCGACCGGGCAGCGGGTTGTCTCTTTAGAACGCCTGCATTAAGCCGGCCGGGTCGCTTTGAAGGGTACCCGCCGGACCCCATATAGGCGTCATCGCTCGAGAGACGCTGTTATTCCGGGCCGGTCGGGGTCGCGCCGCGGCGTCGTCCGGGCGCAGCGGGTGCTGAATGAACGATCTGCTGACTGCATACCTGCCGCTCGTGATCTTCATCGGCGTGTCGCTGGTGATCGCCGGGGCGCTGCTCGTGTTCCCCTTCGTCGTTGCCTACAAGCAACCGGATCCCGAGAAGCTCTCCGCCTACGAATGCGGCTTCAACGCGTTTGACGACGCGCGCATGAAGTTCGACGTGCGCTTCTACCTGGTCGCGATCCTGTTCATCATCTTCGACCTCGAAGTGGCCTTCCTGTTCCCGTGGGCGATCACGTTCGGCAATCTCGGCTGGTACGGATTCTGGTCGATGATGATCTTTCTCGGCGTGCTGACGGTGGGCTTCGCCTACGAGTGGAAGAAGGGGGCCCTGGAATGGGACTGACCGCCTCTCAGACGCTGGTCGCTCCGGCGCCGCGCGGAATCATCGATCCGGCCACCGGCAAGCCCTTGGGGGCCGACGACCCGTTCTTTGGCGGCATGAACGCCGAGCTCGCCGATCGCGGGTTCCTGGTCACCTCCGCGGACGACCTCATCACCTGGGCCCGCACCGGCTCCCTGATGTGGATGACCTTCGGCCTCGCCTGCTGCGCGGTCGAGATGATGCAGATGTCCATGCCGCGCTACGATGCCGAGCGCTTCGGTTTCGCGCCTCGCGCGACGCCGCGGCAATCGGACGTGATGATCGTGGCCGGCACGCTGACCAACAAGATGGCCCCGGCCTTGCGCAAGGTCTACGACCAGATGAGCGAGCCGCGCTGGGTGATCAGCATGGGCAGCTGCGCCAATGGCGGCGGCTATTACCATTACAGCTACAGCGTGGTGCGCGGCTGCGACCGCATCGTGCCGGTGGACATCTATGTCCCGGGCTGCCCGCCCACGGCCGAGGCCCTGGTCTACGGCATCCTGCAGCTGCAGAAGAAAATTCGCCGGACCGGGAGCATCCTCCGTGGCTGAGGACATCTCGACCGAGACCGTTGCCCCCGCGCCGCTGACGGCGCTGGAGCAGCTCGTGGCCGCCATCACGGCCTCCGTGCCGCCGGGCGTCGTCACGCGTGCGCGC
>NZ_JAQGKF010000081.1 GCF_028290205.1 Enterovirga sp.
TATTCATTGCCCAGCAGGCGGGTGACGCTGTCGGTCAGCAGGCGCTGGTCGTCGGTGAGATCGAAGTCCATTACAGCCCCAGCACCGCTTTGTTCAGGATGTTCTTCTGGATCTCGTTGGTGCCGCCGTAGATCGAGGCGGCCCGCAGCATCAGGTAGGCGGGCGCCATCTGCGGCGCCCAGTCCGGCCCGATGGCGGGCTCGTTCGCCAGCGCCGCCAGCTCCCGCTGCCAGACCGGCATGGCCTGCGGCCCGCCGACATCCATCACCAGCTCCGAGCTGTTCTGCAGCAGCTCCGTCCCCTTGATCTTGAGCACCGAGGAGATCGGGTCCGGCTTGTTGCCGCCCGACTTCACATAGGCCGAGATGACGCGGAGCTGGGTGATCTCCAGCGCCTTCATGTCGATCTCGAGCTGGGCGACGCGGGTGCGGAAGGCGCGGTCCTCGATGAGGGGCTTGCCGTTCATCCGCACCTCGCGCGCCAACACCTTGGCGTACCGCACCCGCTCCTTCGACTTGCCGAGGCGGGCGATGCCGGTCCGCTCATTGCCGAGCAGGTATTTGGCGACCGACCAGCCCTTGTTCTCCTCGCCGACCAGGTTTTCGGCCGGCACCTCGACATCGTCGAAGAACACCTCGTTGACCTCGCTGCCGCCATCCAGCGTCTGGATCGGCCGCACCGTGATGCCCGGCGTCTTCATGTCGATCAGCAGGAAGGAGATGCCCTCCTGCTTCTTGGCCGCCGGATCTGTGCGGACGAGGCAGAAGATCCAGTCGGCATATTGGGCGAGCGTGGTCCAGGTCTTCTGGCCGTTGACGATGTAGTGGTCGCCGTCCCGCACCGCCCGGGTCTTCAGGGAGGCGAGGTCCGAACCCGAGCCCGGTTCGGAAAAGCCCTGGCACCACCAATCGTCGAGCCGCGCGATGCGGGGCAGGTAGTGGGCCTTCTGCTCCTCAGACCCGAAGGTGTAGATCACCGGCCCGACCATGTTGACGCCGAAGGCGAGCGGGGCGGGGGCCGGGAAGCCCTGCAATTCCTCGAGGAAGATGTATTGCCGCACGGGATCCCAACCCGTGCCGCCGTACCTCTCGGGCCAATGCGGCACGGCCCAGCCCTTCGCGTGCAGCTTGCGGGTCCAGTCGACCAGGTCCTGCCGGGAGGCGTGTCGGCCTTGCACGAGCTTCTGGTGCAGGTCGGTCGGCAGGCTGTCACGGAAAAAGCTCCGCACCTCCTGCCGGAACGCGATCTCCTCGGGGGTGAAGCGCAGGTCCATTCGGCGATCTCCTACATCGATCTCTGGGTCATGCCGCGCCCGGCTTGGGCGGCCTTGTCCCGCTCCTCCTGGCGCAGCTCCACCTTCGAGAGCTTGCCGATCGCCGTGCGGGGGAGGGCGGGGCGGATTTCCAGCGCGGTCGGCATCTCGTGCCGGCCGAGTGCGTCTTGCAGGAAGCCCTGCAGGGCCTCCAGGGTGAAGGGCGGGTGTCCCGCCCGGAGCTTGCAGAAGGCCTTGGCGGCCTCGCCGCGATACGGGTCCGGGATGCCGACGACCAGGACCTCCTCCACCGCGGGGTGGCGGTAGATGGCCTGCTCGATCATCTGCGGATACACGTTGAAGCCGCCCGAGATGATCATGTCCTTCTTCCGGTCCGTGATGAAGAAGAAGCCATCCTCGTCCATGTGGCCGATGTCGCCGGTCAGGAACCAGCCGTCCACAAAGGCCGCGCGCGTCTCCTCCGGGCAATTCCAATAGCCCTGGGTGACATTCGGCCCGCGGATCCGCAACTCGCCCGTCCGGCCCGGCGGGAGGCTGCGGGCGGGGTCGTCCAGCGCGCAGACGTCCATCTCGACCCCGGGCAGCGGCAGCCCGATCGTGCCGGGCTTGCGGAGCCCGGCGCCGAGCCGGTTGGTTCCCGCCGGGGAGGTCTCGGTCATGCCCCAGCCGCCGATGAGGCGCTGGCCGGTGAGCCGCTCGAACCGCTCCGCCACCTCGACTGGCAGTGGCGCGCCGCCCGAGCCGGCATAGACCAGGGAGGAGAAGTCGCGGCTCTCGATCCCGGGCGCGGCCGCGAGCGCGATCCACATCGTGGGCACACCGGGGAAATGCGTGGCCCGGCCGATCTCGATGTCCCGCAGGGTGGCCTCGACGTCGAACCGCATGCGGAGCAGCAGCTTGGCGCCGCGCTTCAGGCCGCGCAGCAGGATCGTGGTCAAGGCGTAGATGTGGAACAGGGGCAGCACGCAGATGATGCTGTCGCGGCCCGTGCGGTCGTGCGGCTGCGCCTCGAACCAGGTCTCGTACATGGAGACCGCGGCCGTCAGGTTGGCATGGGTCAGGATGGCGCCCTTGGGCGCTCCTGTGGTGCCGCCCGTGTATTGCAGCAGCGCGATGTCGGAAGGCCGAACCTCGGGCCACCTCGCCGGGGCGGAAGCCTCCGCTACGAAGGCCCGCAGCGTGATCAGGCCCGGCCCCTCCGGCACGGCGACCGGGGGGGTGCCCGAAGGGCCCCACAGCTCGTCCTGACCGACGATCACGCGGTCGAGATGACCCGCCCCGAGCAGTGTCCGGGCGCGCTCGGCCAGGGTCGCCACGTTGGTGGTGACAAGCGTTCGGGCGCCGGAATCGGCGAGTTTGTGGACGAGCTCCGCCTCTGCATCGAGCGGCGAGAGATGCACGCTGCGCAGCCCCGCCGCGGCGGCGCCAAAAAAGGCGATCGGGTGGACGGGGGTGTTCGGCAGGTAGAGGGCCAGCGCATCGCCCGGTTTCAGCCCGGCCCCGAGCAGCGCCGCCCCGAAACGAAGAGCCTCGCCGTGCAACTCGCGGAACGAGATCTCCCGGCCGCGGAACTCGATGGCGGGCGCGTCGCCATGGGCTGCGGCGGCCTCGGCCAGGATCTGCGGGATGGTGGAGGTCGCGATCGGCGCGCCCCAGTCGAGACCGGCCGGGTAGGAGCGCTCCCAGGCGAAGGGCCGCGGCATCAGCCGCCTGCGCCTCTGCGGGCCGTCCCTGCCGACATCGGCGACCCTCCCTGGCCGGCCTCCGGCCGTTCCCGAGGCTCCTCCGGCCCGCGGTTGGTGCGGAAGCGAGGCCGCGTTGTCAATGCGCCGGCGCGTCCCGCGCCAGCCGCCGCGCATTGACCCGGCCCGCGGCTTGCAAGAACGTGCGGCGTCGGCCGGGCCGACCTTTCGGAGTACCCCCATGTCGCGCCTGTCTCTCGCGCTCGCGGCCGCGCTCTCGTGCCTTTGCGGCGCGGCCAGCGCCCAGCAGCTCGTTCCCTCGCCCACGCTCGACGCCATCAAGGCGCGGGGCCACCTCGAATGTGGCGTGCATCTCGGCCTGCCGGGGTTCTCCTTCGCCAACGACAAGGGCGAGTGGTCCGGAATCGACGTGGATTATTGCCGGGCCCTCGCCGCCGCCATCCTGGGCGACTCCACAAAAGTGAAGTTCACGCCGACCTCCGTGCAGCAGCGCTGGCCGGTGCTGCAATCAGGGCAGGTGGACCTCCTGTCCCGCAACACCACCATCACCTTCTCGCGCAACGCCACGTTGGGGGTGAACTTCCAGGGCATCAACTTCTACGAGGGGCAGACCTTCGTCGTCCGCAAGGGCACGGCGACCGCACCCAAGGATCTCGACGGCGCCTCCATCTGCGTCGCGGCCGGCTCCACGGAGGAGAAGCAGGCGGCGGACTGGTTCCGCGAGCGGAACATGAAGACCTCCATCATCAACTTCCAGAAGAACGACGACGCCATCGCGGCCTATGATTCCGGCCGCTGCGACGCCTACACGGCCGGCCTCGGGGCGCTCGCCGGCCAGCGCTCCAAGCTGAAGGACCCCGACAGCCACGTCGTCATGACGGAGACGATCTCGAACGATCCCCAGGGGCCGACCACCCGCTACGGGGACGAGCGCTACCAGCTCGTGGTCCGCTGGGTGCTGAATGGTATGATCGCGGCCGAGCTGCTCGGCATCACCTCCAAGAACGTGGACGAGATGAAGGCGAAGTCGACCTCCGCGGAGGTGCGGCGGCTGCTCGGCGTCGACGGCGGGTTCGGTGCCATGATGGGCCTCTCCAACGATTGGATGTTCAACGCCATCAAGCAGGTCGGGAATTACGGGGAGAGCTACGAGCGCACGGTCGGCATGGGCTCGCCGCTGAAGCTGGCCCGCGGCAAGAACGAGCTCTGGACCAAGGGCGGCGCGCTGTTCACCCCGCCCTTCCAATAGGCCGGCCATCGCCGGCCATGCCGAGGACCCCTGCGAGGCTGCGCGTCCGCGACCAGGTGCGGGCCGCCTGCGCCGCCGGGGCGCCGGCTCGCGGCCGCCTCTCGGCACCGGCCGGCCGAGGGCCGAAGGCGTGAGCGTCGCGGCGCTCCTTCGCGACCGCAAGGTCAGGGATGTGCTGGCCCAGGTCGCGGTGGCGGCCGGGCTTGTGGCCCTGATCGTGTTCTTCGTCCGCAACGCCTCGGAGAACATGGTCAAGGCCGGCATCGCGTCCGGCTTCGGCTTTCTGTGGCGCGATTCCGGGATCGAGGTGCCGTTTCAGCTCACGGGCTACACGGCCTCCTCGTCCATTCTCGGTCTGCTCTGGGTCGGCATCGTCAACACGCTGCTGGTCTCGGTGGTGTCGATCGTGGCCGCGACCCTGCTGGGCTTCCTGATCGGCGTGGCGCGGCTGTCCCGCAACCCCATGCTGTCGGGACTGGCGGGTGCCTATGTCGAGTTCGTCCGCAACATCCCGCTGCTGTTCTTCGTCCTGATCTGGTATTTCGGCGTGGTCGCATCGCTGCCCGCGCCCCGCGCCTCGATCCCCCTCCTCGACATCGCCTTCCTGAACAACCGCGGCCTGACGGTGCCGCTGCCGCAGGAGGCCGCGGGCTTCGCCTACACCCTGCTCGTGTTGCTGCTCGGGATGGCGGTCCAGCTCGCGCTGGTGGCATTGTCGCGGCGCCGTCAGGCCCGGACCGGGCACGCTCTGCCGCTCGGCTGGACGGCGCTGCTTCTGCTGCTTGCTGCCCCGCTCGCGACGCTCCTCTGGGCCGTGTTGGGGACGGCCTGGGATGTGCCGGCCCTGCGCGGCTTCAATTACCGCGGCGGGTTTGTGCTCGTGCCGGAATTCGTGGCCCTGTTCGCGGCGCTGTCCACCTATACGGCCGGGTTCGTGGCCGAGATCGTCCGGGCCGGCATCCTGGCCGTGCCGGCGGGCCAGGTCGAGGCCGCCAAGGCGCTGGGCCTCCGGCCCGGCCTGGCGCTCCGCCTCGTGGTGATCCCGCAGGCGCTCCGGGTCATGGTGCCGCCCATGACGAGCCAGTACCTCAACGTGATCAAGAACTCGTCCTTCGGCGCCGCCATTGCCTATCCGGACGTCGTCAGCCTGTTCATGGGCTCGGCCCTCAACAACACCGGGCAGGCGATCGAGATCATCGCCATCACGCTTGCCCTGTACCTGTCGATCTCGCTCGCCGTGTCGGGCTTCATGAACTGGTACAACGCCCGCATCGCCCTGGTGACGCGGTGAAGGGCCGAGCCAGCGCCGGCTTGGTTCCGCTCGGGGGAGGCGCGGCCGAGATTGCCTCCGACGGCCGGCTCACCGTGCTGCCGGTCGCGGAGGCGCGGCGCACGCCCGGGCCGAGTTCGGGGCGAGCCCTGGTCCACGCCTTGTTCGGAACCCCGCTCGACGCGGCCGTCACGCTCGCGGTCGCGGCGTTGCTCGTCTGGGCGGCCGTGCCGCTCCTGCGCTGGCTCGTGCTGGATGCGACCTTTGTCGGCCGGACCCGGGAGGATTGCACCGGCACGGGCGCCTGCTGGGTCTTCGTGCGGGCGCGGTTCGGGCAGTTCATGTACGGCTTCTACCCGGTCGCGGAGCGCTGGCGGGTTGATGCGGCCGGGGTGGGGCTGGTCCTGACCACGGCGCTTCTCGCCTGGCCTCGCCTGCCCGGAAAGCGGCTCTTGGCCGGCGCGGCCCTCCTCCTTGGACCTCTGCTCGGCATCTGGCTCCTCGCCGGAGGCGGCCCGCTCCGCCCCGTCGAGACCCGCGAATGGGGCGGGCTGATGCTGACGGTGTTCCTGTCGGTCTACGCTGCGCTGATCGCCCTGCCGCTCGGCATCCTGCTGGCGCTGGGCCGACAATCCAGGCTGCCGGTGATCCGGCTGGTCGCCACCGTGTTCATCGAGTTCTGGCGCGGTGTCCCGATCATCGCCGTGATCTTTCTCGCCTCCCTGCTGCTGCCCCTGATCCTGCCCAACGGGGCCGGGATCGATCGGCTCGCCCGCGCCGTGATCGGTCTCGGCCTGTGCATCGCGGCGTATATGGCGGAGGCGGTGCGGGGCGGGCTCCAGGCCGTGCCGGCCGGCCAGGCCGAGGCCGCCTCGGCGCTCGGGCTCGGCTATTGGCGGCTGACCGGTCTGGTGGTGCTGCCGCAGGCGCTCCGCATCGCCCTGCCGGCCATCACCAACGAGTTCATCGCGCTGGTGAAGAACACCTCGCTGGTGCTGATCGTCTCGATCTTCGACCTGCTCGGCATCGCCCAGGCGGCGCTGGCCGATCCGGCCTGGGTGGGGAAGACCTGGGAAGCCTATGCGTTCGCGGGCGCGATCTACTGGCTGATCTGTTTCGGCCTGTCGCGCTGGAGCCTGCGGGTGGAGCGGGCGGGCCCCCGCCGTGCGGGCGGCTGAGACAACGTCGCGACTTGCCCGGCTCGGTTCCGAGGGCGTAAACACGGGGACGAGTTCCGGAGCCAGCATGCGCATCGCCGCCGCGGCCGCCATCCTCCTGGCCGCCCTCTCGATCCCGGGCGCCGCCTCGGCGCAGCAGGGCTTCAACGCCTCCATTTCGGGGGACGTCGCCGCCGGCCTGGGCGGCGGCCTGCAAAGCGGCTTCCATTCGGGCTTCTCCGGCGCGCTCGCCCCGCCCACGCCGCGCCCCCGCGGGCCGCGCGAGGAGGTCTACGGGCCGGAACTGCCCGGCGCTCCGTTCTTCCCGGCCGAATGCGCGCCCGGGCAGGTCAATCTCAACCGCACCGGCTGCCGGCCGGTGCGCGAGCTGAGCGTCGGCTCCCTGTCGAGCTACGACCTGTCCATCCAGGCCATGTCGCCGCTCGGCGGCACGACGCTGAGTGGCCAGACCCTGACGCTGCCGGCCGGGCCGGCCGGCCCGCTTTACTAGGCTGCCCTTCAGCCCCCGCTGTCACCTTCCGGTTTCGGCGACGCGACCGGCGTGAAGCTGCACCGGTCGGGCTTGAGGTCGATCAGCGGCGTGCCGTCCAGGCAGTCGAGCCCCCGCACCAGGAGTGTCGCGCCCTCGATCCCGACCAGAGAGGCCAGGGACGTGCCGATCGGGTTCGGCCGCACCGGCGAGCGCAGGGAGAACACGCCGCGGGTTTCGCCGTTGCTCTTCGGGCTCTGCCGGACGATGTCGCGGCGCGACCGGTCCAGCCAGTACAGCACCTCCACCTTGTCGTAATCGAGCAGGCCGTCGAGCCCCGCCGCCCAGGGCTGGTCGAGCTCGATGCGGCAGACGGGGCCGTCCAGCCGCCCCTGCCGCGGGCAATCGAGGCGCTCGGTCCAGGGCGTGCGGATCCGGCCGATGAAGATCAGGGCGGCATCCGCGGCCGCCGGCATCTGCACGGTCACCTCGCCGGGGCGGATCCCGTCTGCGGTCAGCATGGCGCGGGCGCTCCTCACGCCAGCATCTGCAGGTCGCCGTCCACCGAGATCGCCTGGCCGGAGATCGTCCGAGCCCGCGGCGAGCACAGAAACACGATCTGGTCGGCGAGCTGCTGCGGGGTGACGTAGTCCTTGATGGACGCGTTGGCGAAGGCGCCCCGTTCCATCTCCGCGAAGGAGATGCCGAGCTGCTGTGCCTTGGCTTCCATGACGCGGCGCTGCCGGTCGCCGGACACAATGCCGGGCAGCACGGCGTTCACCCGGATGCCGAACTCGCCGAGTTCGCGCGACAGCGACTTGGTGAAGCCGATCACCGCCCATTTCGCGGCCGAATAGGGCGTCCGCAGCGCGAAGCCGGCGCGGCCGGCGGCCGAGGACAGGTTGACGATCGAGGCGTTGCGGCTCTGCTTCAGGTGCGGCACCGCGAGCCGGACGCAGTTGAACTGGCCGGTGATGCAGACCTCGAGGCAGCGGTCCCAATCCTCCGGGTGGACGTCTTCCACCCGGGCCGTTGGGCCGGCGATGCCGGCATTGTTGACCAGCACGTCGAGCCCGCCGAGCCGCGACAGCGCCTCCGCGAAGAGCCGGTCCACATCAGCCCGCGACGCGACATCGGCCAGCGTGGCGCCGAGTTCCGGGTCCGTCCGGGGCAGGGCCGCGATCGCCTCGCGGTCGACATCGCAGACATGGACCCGGGCGCCCTCGCGCAGAAAGGCGCGGGCGATCTCGAGCCCGATCCCGGCCGCTCCGGCCGTGACGAGAACGCGCAGGCCGGCGATGTCGAGGTCCATGGCTCCGTCCCCGCGGCTCGCCCGGACACCCCTGCAGCGGGGGACTCGACAACGGGCCCGCCCCGCAGGCTAAGTGGGCGCAAGGACCACGGCAAGACAAGCTGCGGCCGAAGGGAGATGACGCCATGGACGACGGCAAGATCATCACGCGCCGCAGGTGGATGCAGGGGAGTGCAGGCGCGGCGCTCGCGGCCGGCATCGGCATGCCGGCCATCTCCTACGGCCAGAGCGACGTCATCCGCATCGGCCACCTCACGCCGATCACCGGCTTCCTGGGCCCGCTCGGCGAATACGCCCAGATGGGCGTGAAGCTCGCGGCCGAGGAGGTGAACGCGGCCGGCGGCGTGCTCGGCCGCAAGGTCGAGCTGGTGCTGGAGGATTCGGTCAATCCGCAGACCGGGTCGGCCAAGGCCGAGCGGCTGATCGCCCGCGACCGTGTCGCCATGATCATCGGCGAGATCTCGTCGGCCACCGCGCTCGCCATTGGCCAGGTCGCAAACCGGACCAAGACCGTGTTCATCAACACGGGCGCCAATTCGGATGCGCTGCGCGGCCCCTCCTGCAACCCGTACATGTTCCATATCGAGGCCGCGAACTCGATGATGGTGATGGCCGTCGGAGAATACCTCAAGAACGAGAAGATGATCCAGGGAAAGAAGTGGTATTCTCTGACGGCGGATTACGCCTTTGGCCACGATCTGTTCAAGGTGGCCAAGAAATTCGTCAGCGATAATGGGGGGCAGTTCGTCGGGCAGGACCTCGTGCCGACGGACGCGACCGACTTCTCACCCTACCTGCTGAAGATCCGGCAGGCCCGGCCGGACGTCGTGGCCTCGAACCTCGCCGGCAACCAGATCACCAACTTCATCAAGCAATACGCCGAATACGGGCTCACCTTCCCGATCACCGGCTTCGGCTTCGACACCGCGGTCGCCTGGGGTGCCGGCAAGGGCAATTTCGCCGGCATCTGGCCTCTGATCTGGCACCACCTCGTCGAGTCCCCCTCCTCCAAGAAGTATGTCGAGGCCTTCTCGAAGAAATACGGCAAGCTCCCGGAGAACCAGTCCTGGGGCGATTACAACTCGCTGAAGCTGGTCGCCCAGTCCTTCAACGAGCTGAAATCGGCCGATCCCCAGAAGCTGGCCGA
This sequence comes from Enterovirga sp., assembly GCF_028290205.1. Lineage (GTDB taxonomy): Bacteria > Pseudomonadota > Alphaproteobacteria > Rhizobiales > Beijerinckiaceae > Enterovirga. The sequence continues at coordinate 9,602 of NZ_JAQGKF010000081.1, forward strand.
ACACCTGCGCAAGGGCGCAAAGTTCGACGTGCTCAAGGGGCGCGAGGGCTATTTCCGGGCCTATGACAACCAGATGGTTCAGGAGATGTACGCGGTTCGGGCCAAGGACCAGGCCAAGATGAAGGATCAGTGGGACATCTACGACCCGCTCGGGACCATTCCGGCGGCCGGGGGCGACCTGGAGGTCCTGGCTCCACCCAAGGACGGCGAGTGCAAGATGCCGGCGTGAGATGCGGCCCGAGCCGCACGGCGTGAGGCCTCAGGCCTCGCTGGGCCTCGCCTCTCCCCGTGCGGGTGAGGCAGGATCCGGCGCGGGGCCCGGGGCGGGGCAGGGCGCCTGGCCATGGAACTGATCTTCCTCGTCGAACAGGTGCTGAACGGCCTCCTGGTGGGGGCCTATTACCTGCTGATCGCGCTCGGGCTGTCGCTGATCTTCTCGCTCGGCGGCATCGTGAACCTGGCCCATGGCGGGTTCTACGCAGTCGGCGCCTACCTGGCGGTCGCGCTGGCGCCGCGGATCGGCTTCGCCGGGGCCTTCGTGGCCTCGCCGATCCTGGTCGCCCTCCTGGGAGTGGCGGTCGAGCGGCTCATCTTCCGGCGCTTCTACCGGTCCGACCCGATCCTCAGCCTCCTCCTCACCTTCGGCCTCGCCATGGTGATCGAGCAGAGCCTGCGCATGCTGTTTGGGGCGGCACCCTTGCCCTTCTCCATCCCGGCGGAGCTGCGCGGCCAGGTCTTCCTGGGCGACTTCATCTACCCGCGCTACCGGCTGATGATCCTGGCCGTGGCGCTCGGCGCGGTCGCGGCAACCTGGTTCCTGGTCTACCGGACGGCATTCGGCCGGGTGGTGCGCGCCGGGGTGCAGAACCCCGAAATGGTGGGTGCGCTCGGCATCTCGCTCCAGCCCTACATGACCGCCGTGTCGGCGCTGGGCATCGGCCTTGCCGGGCTTGCCGGGGTGCTGCTCGCGCCGATCTCGGGGGTCCACCCTGCCATGGGGGCCGAGATCCTGACCGCGGCCTTCGTGGTGGTGGTGATCGGCGGGCTCGGCTCGTTCTGGGGCGTGGTCGCGGCCGCGGCGCTGGTCGGCGTGGTGCGCGGTCTGACCATCTTCTTCTTCCCGCCGGCCGGCGAGGCCTCGATGTATCTGCTGATGGCGCTTGTCCTGCTCGTGCGGCCGCGCGGGCTCCTGGGCGAGCGCATCGAGAAGTTCGAGTGACCCCGGTGCTGCGGGAAGCCCGACCGCTCCTGGTCGCCGGGCTGGCGCTCGCGGCGCTTCCCTTCGCGCTCGACGTGGCCGGGCTGCCGCTGCGCTCGGCGATCGATGTCGTGGTGTTCGCTGTCGCCTGCCTCGGGCTGAACGTCCTGGTCGGCTATACCGGCCTCGTCTCCTTCGGCCACGGCGCCTGGTTCGGCCTCGCCGCCTATGCGGCGGCGCTGAGCCAGCGGCACTGGTTCCCGGACGGCATCGTGCTGCCGTCCCTCTTCGCCCTTCTCTTCACGGCGGCCGCCTCGGCCCTCCTCGGGGCGCTGATCCTGCGCCGGCGCGGGGTGTATTTCTCGCTCCTCACCCTCGCGCTCACCGCCATGCTGTTCGCGGTCAGCTACCGCTGGACGTCCTTCACGGGCGGCGAGAGCGGGCTCGGCGACATCGTGCGGCCGAAGGTGCTCGGGCTCGATCTCGCCTCCGACGCCGCCTACTACGTCGTGGTGGCCGTGATCGGCTTTGCGGTCACGGCGCTGCTCTGGCGCTTTCACCTGTCCCCGCCCGGGACCGTCCTCGTGGCGATCCGCGAGAACGAGCAGCGCGCCCGCTTCCTCGGCTACCCGACCACCCGCTACAAGCTGATGGGCTTCGTGATCTCGGCCAGCGTGGTGGGGATTGCCGGCATCCTGTCCGTCTTCAACCACCGCTTCGCCTCGGCCGACCCGCTCTCGGTGGCGTTTTCGGGCGAACTGATCGCCATGGTGGTGATCGGCGGGATGCGGAGCTTCCTCGGGCCGGCGCTCGGGGCGCTGTTCTACATCCTGTTCCGCGAATTCCTGTCGATCTGGACGCCGCAATGGCTGTTCTGGTTCGGCCTCCTGTTCGTCGGCTTCATCATGTTCTCGCCGACCGGGCTCGTCGGGGTCGCCGGCCGCCTGCTGGCGCCGTTCCGGCCGCGACCGGAGGAGGAGGCTGCCATGTCGGCCCGGTCGCTCAGCGACGAGCCGCTGCCGCCCTCCCTCGTGCCCACCGACCATGTCGAGGGCACGATCCTCGAGGCCCGCCAGGTCAGCAAGAGCTTTGGCGGGCTCAAGGCCGTGCAGGGCGTCACCGTCCAGGTGAGGGACCGCAGCCTGCACGCCCTGATCGGCCCGAACGGGGCCGGCAAGACGACCGCCTTCAACCTCGTCTCGGGCCTGTTTCGCCCCGACGCGGGTGACGTGCTGTTGGCCGGCCGCTCGATCGCGGGCCTTCCGCCGGAGCAGATCACCCGGGCGGGCATCGGCCGCTCCTTCCAGATCACCAATCTCTTTCCGGGCCTGAGCGTGGCCGAAAACATCCGGCTGGCGGTCCAGGCTCGCCATCCGGCCCGGTTCCACCCGCTTCGCGGTGCCAGGGGCATCGCCGAGATCGAGGCCGAGGCCGCGTCCCTGATCCGCTATCTCGGTCTCGCCGGAATCGAGCGGGCCGAGGCCGGCTCGCTCTCCTATGGCGGGCAGCGCCTTCTCGACATGGGGCTGGCGCTCGCGACGCGGCCGCGCGTGCTCCTGCTCGACGAGCCGCTGGCCGGGCTTGCGGCTGCCGAGCGGCAGCGCATCGGCGACATCATCAAACGCATCTCGGCCGACCTGCCGGTGCTGCTCGTCGAGCACGACATCGACCGAGTCTTCCAGATCGCCGATGCCGTCACGGTGATGAACGAGGGCCGCGTCCTAGTAGATGGCACGGTTGAGGATGCGCGCTCGAGCCCGGAGGTGCAGGCCGTCTATATCGGGTCCGGCAACGCGGCCGTGGCGGCGCGGCCCCGGGACAGCGCGGCCGAGCCCGAGACGCTGCTCGAAGCCTCCGGCGTCAATACCTTCTACGGCAACAGCCACATTCTCACCGATGTCGGCTTCACCCTGCACCGCCACGAGATCCTGGCGCTGCTGGGCCGCAATGGGGCCGGCAAATCGACCCTCCTGAAAACCCTGATCGGCATCGCGCCGCCGGCCTCCGGTTCCATCCGGCTGGCCGGGACCGACATCGCTGGGCTGCCGTCGGCCGAGATCGGACGACTCGGCATCGGCTACGTGCCTCAAGGCCGCGGGCTGTTTGCCGGCATGAGCGTCGCCCAGAATCTCGAACTCGGGCGGCTCAAGCGCCAGACCGGGCACGGCGTCCACTGGGACCTCGACCGGATCTTCACCTATTTCCCGCGCATCCGCGAACGGCTCGACACGCCAGCCGATTACCTGTCGGGTGGCGAGCAGCAGATGGTGGCCGTGGCCCGCGCACTCTCGGGCGACGTGCGGGTGCTGCTGCTGGACGAGCCCTTTGAGGGGCTCGCCCCGGCCGTCGTGGAGCAATTGTTTGAGAGCTTCGACCGGCTGCGGCGCGAGATCTCGATCATCATCGTCGACCACCATCTCGACCTCGCGCTCGCCCTCTCGGACCACACCATGGCGCTGGAGCGCGGGCGTGTGATCCATGACGGCCCGTCCGCAGCCCTGCGCGACGACCTCGACCTGCGCCGCAAGGTGCTGTGGTTGTGAGAGCCCGCTTCGCCGCATGAGGAGAGCCAGATGAGCACCGTCGCCATCGTGGGAGCGGGCCTGATCGGCCGCGCCTGGGCGGTCGTCTTCGCCCGGTGCGGCTGGGAGGTGCGGCTGACCGATCCCCATCCGGAGACGCTGGCGGACGCGCCCCGCATGGTCCGGGCCGGGCTCGACGCCTTGGCCGAACATGGCATCGTGGCCGACCCCGCCACGGCCGCCTCCCGGGTCACGGTTGCGGCCTCGCTCGAGGAGGCGGTCGGCGGTGTCGATCTCGTGCAGGAGAACGGGCCGGAGCTCGTGGACGAGAAGCGGGCCATCTTCGCCGCGCTGGACCGCTTCGCGCCGCCGGACGCGATCCTGGCCTCATCCACCTCCGCCATCGTGGCCTCCCTGTTCACCGAGGACCTGCCCGGCCGGGCCCGCTGCCTCGTGGCCCATCCGGTGAACCCGCCGCACCTCGTGCCGATCGTCGAACTCTGCGGCGCGCCCTGGACCTCGCCCGCCACGATCGCGCGCGCCCGGGAGATCTACGAGTCCGTCGAGCAGGTGCCGATCGTGGTCCTGCGCGAGGTGGAGGGGTTCGTGCTGAACCGGCTGCAGGGCGCGCTGCTGGCCGAGGCGTTTCGGCTCGTCGGCGAGGGCGTGGTGTCGCCGCAGGACCTCGACAAGACTATTGCGGACGGGCTCGGCCTGCGCTGGTCCTTTCTCGGGCCCTTCGCCACCATCGAGCTGAACGCACCCGGCGGCATCGCGGATTACTGTGCCCGCTACACCGGCTTCTACCGCCGCCTCAGTGCGGAGCCGCCCCGGCCCGAGGTCTACGGGGCCGAGAACACCGCCCGCATCCTGGCCGGCTGGGGAGAGACCCCGAGCCGCGAGGCGCTGACCGCCAAGACGGCGGAGCGCGATCGCCGCCTCGCCGCCCTGAAGGCGCATAAGCGCGCGCAGAGCGGGCCGCGATGACCCGGCGGGCCTCGCCGGGCCGGCGCCGCATCTCCCCACCGATCACGCCCTGACACGGGAAGGACCCACCATGCCCCGCAACGTCATCATCACCTGCGCGGTCACCGGCGCCATCCATACGCCCAGCATGTCGCCGCACCTGCCGATCACCGCGCAGGAGATCGCCGAGGCCGCGATCGGGGCCGCGGAGGCCGGTGCCGCCATTGTCCATCTGCACGCCCGCAACCCGGAGACCGGGCAGCCGGACCAGCGGCCCGAGGCCTTCGCGCCCTTTCTTCAGGTGATCAAGCAGCGCTCGAATTGCGTCATCAACATCACGACCGGCGGCGCCCCGACCATGCTGGTGAAGGAGCGGGTCGGTCCCGCGGCGCATTTTAAACCCGAGGTCGCCTCGCTCAACATGGGCTCGATGAACTTCGGCCTCTACCCGATGCTGGACCGCTTCACCGAGTTCAAGCACGACTGGGAGCGGCCGTATCTCGAAGGCTCGCGCGACCGCATTTTCCGCAATACCTTCGCGGATATCGAGTACATCCTGACAACGTGTTCGGAAAACGGCACCCGTTTCGAGATCGAATGCTACGACATTGGCCATCTCTACACGCTGGCCCATTTCGTCGACCGGGGCGTGATCAAGCCGCCGCTGTTCGTGCAGAGCGTGTTCGGGCTGCTTGGCGGGATCGGGCCGCATCCCGAGGATGTCGCCCATATGAAGCGCACGGCCGACCGGCTGTTCGGGGACCAGTACCGCTGGTCGGTGCTCGGCGCCGGCCGCAACCAGCTCCCGATCGCCGCCATGTCCGCCGCCATGGGGGGCAACATCCGGGTCGGGCTGGAGGATTCCCTCTGGGCCGGGCCCGGCACGCTGGCCAAGTCGAATGCCGAGCAGGTTCGGCTCGCCCGGCAGATTGTGGAGGCCCTCGGCCTCGGCATCGCAACGCCCGACGAGGCGCGCGAAACCCTGGAGCTGAAGGGCGGGGACCGGGTGAACTTCTAGGAGCGGCCGAGCCCGACGCGCTCAGGCCACGGTCGCGGCCGCGCCCGACGGGAGGAGGGCCGCCATGCCCTCCCGCCGGAAGGGCAGGATGTCCCGGATGCTGATCACGCCCACGACCCCGTGCGGCTCGATCACCGGGACGTGGCGGATATGGTGCGTCTCCATCAGCGCAAACACATGATCGAGCGCGTCGCCCAGCCGGCACGAGATCACGTTCTTGGCCATCAGCTTCGACACCGGGGTCTTCAAGGCGGCCGGGCCATGATCGGCGATGGCTCTCACCACGTCGCGTTCCGAAAACATGCCGACGGGGGTGTTGCCCTCCGTCCGGACCACGTCCTTGACCACGAGCGCGCCGACATTCTCGCGCCTCAGCAGGGTGGCGGCCATCTCCACCGTCTCGTTCATCCGGATCATGATGATCCGGGTTCCCTTGCGGCGCATGATGTCGTCAACGGTCATGGCGGTCCCTCCTCGACTCGTCCGTCCTCGTGAGGCTCAGGCGGGAGTGAGCTCCGCCGCGGGTTCCATCCGGGCGGCGCAATACTTGAATTCCGGGATCTTCCCGAACGGGTCGAGCTGGGGGTTGGTCAGCACGTTCGCGGCCGCCTCCGCATAGGCGAACGGGATGAAGATGAGCCCGGGCGGAATGGCGCCGTCGATGCGGGCCTTCAGCCGGATGGAGCCGCGGCGGGTGGAGACCTGGATGTGGGCTCCGGAGCGCGATCCGAGCCGCTCCATGTCGCGCGCCGACACATAGGCGACGGCCTCGGGCTCGAGGTCGTCCAGCACCTGGGAGCGACGGGTCATCGAGCCGGTGTGCCAATGCTCGAGCTGGCGGCCCGTGGTCAACACGAACGGGTATTCGGCATCCGGCTCCTCGGCCGGGGAGACAAGCTGGGCCGGCACGAACCGGGCCCGCCCGGTCGCGGTCGGAAAGCCCTCGCCGAACACGATGTCCTGGCCAGGCTGGTCGGGCGCCGCGCACGGATAGGTGACAGACCCCTCGCGCTCGACCCGGTCCCAGGTGATGTTGTCGAGCGACGGCATGGCCGAGGCCATCTCGGTGAAGACCTCGCTCACGTGGCCATAGGTCCAGCCGCAGCCGAGCCGGTTGGCGAGGTCGATGATGAGGTCGAGGTCCTGCCGGGCCTGTCCCGGCAGCGGCAGGGCGGCGCGGCCCATCTGCACCTGGCGGTTGGTGTTGGAGACCGTGCCGTCCTTCTCCGGCCAGGCGGAAGCCGGCAGCACCACGTCGGCGTATTTCGCCGTCTCGGTCAGGAAGATGTCCTGCACGACGAGGTGCTCGAGCCTCGCCAGCGCCTCGCGGGCATGCTGCACGTCGGGGTCCGACATCGCGGGGTTCTCGCCCATGATGTACATGCCCCGGATGCGGTCCTCATGCACCGCGTCCATGATCTCGACCACGGTCAGACCGCGTTTCGGATCGAGCTTGGTGCCCCACATCTCCTCGTAGCGGGCCCTGATCTCGGGATCCTCCACCGACTTGTAGTCGGGGAAGAACATCGGGATCAGGCCGGCATCGGAGGCGCCCTGGACGTTGTTCTGCCCCCTCAACGGGTGCAGGCCCGTGCCCGGGCGACCGATCTGGCCGGTCGAGAGTGCCATGGCGATCAGGCACCGGGTGTTATCCGTGCCGTGGATGTGCTGGCTGACGCCCATTCCCCAGAAGATGATGGCGGATTCCGCCCGGGCATAGAGCCGCGCCACCTCGCGCAGGGTCTCGGCCGGAATGCCGCAGATCGCCTCCATCTCCTCGGGCGGGTAGTTCTTCACGTTCTCGACCAGCTTGTCGAAATCGTCGGCATTCGCCTGCACGTATTGCTGGTCGTAGAGCTTCTCCTCGACGATCGTGTGCAGGATCGCATTCAGCATCGAGACGTCCCGTCCCGGCCGGAACTGCAGCATGTGCGTGGCGAAGCGCTTCAGCGCCTGGCCGCGCGGATCCATCACGACGAGCTTGGCGCCGCGTTCGACCGCGTTCTTGAAGAAGGTCGCCGCGACCGGATGGTTCTCGGTCGGGTTGGCGCCGATCACCACGATGACCTCGGCGTCCTTGGCGGCCATGAACGGGGCCGAGACGGCGCCCGACCCGACGCCTTCCAGCAGGCCCGCCACGGAGGAGGCGTGGCAGAGCCGGGTGCAATGGTCGACGTTGTTGGTGCCGAACCCGGTCCGGACCAGCTTCTGGAAGAGATAGGCCTCCTCGTTCGAGCCCTTGGCGGAGCCGAAGCCGGCGAGCGCACCGCCCCCGTCGCGGTCGCGAATCCGGCGGAGACCCTCCGCCGCCCGTTCCATCGCCTCCTCCCAGGTCGCTTCGCGGAAATGCGTCAGCGGGTTCATGGGGTCGATGGCCGTGTCGTGTTTCGCGACGCCGTCGCGCCGGATCAGCGGCACGGTGAGCCGATCCTGGTGGTGGATGTAGTCGAAGCCGAACCGGCCCTTCACGCACAGCCGGTTCTGGTTCGAGGGGCCGTCGCGCCCCTGGACGGCCACGATGCGGTCGTCCTTGACCTCGTAGGTGAGCTGGCAGCCGACACCACAATAGGGGCAGACGCTGTCGACGGTGCGGTCCGGCGCGTTGGTGAAACGGCCGGCGGAATCCTGGTGCGACTTCTCCATCAGGGCGCCGGTCGGGCAGGCCTGGACGCATTCCCCGCAGGCGACGCAGGTCGAATCCCCCATCGGGTCGTCGAAATCGAAGACGATCTTCTCGCCGGCGCCGCGCAACGCCATGCCGATCACGTCGTTGACCTGCACCTCGCGGCAGGCCCGGACGCAGAGGTTGCAATGGATGCAGGCATCAAGCTGCACGGCCATGGCCGGATGGCTGAGGTCGTCCACCTTGTTCTGGCGGGCGACCGCCGGGAAGCGGCTCGCCGAGACGTCGATCCTGTCGGCCCACCGCCAGAACGCGGAATCGGGGTCGTGCGCGGTTTCGCGCGGGGGCTGATCGGCGACCAGCAGCTCGAACACCAGGCTGCGCGACGCCACCGCCCGGTCGGTCGCGGTCTTCACCGTCATGCCGGGTGAGGGCTGGCGGATGCAGGAGGCGGCAAGCGCCCGTTCGCCCTCGATCTCGACCACGCAGGCCCGGCAATTGCCGTCCGGCCGGTAGCCCGGGGTGGGCTTGTGGCAGAGATGCGGGATGTCGGTGCCGAGCCGCGAGGCCACCTGCCAGATGGTCTCGCCGGGCCGTGCCTCCACCTCCTGCCCGTCAAGGAGGAAGCGGATGGAGGCGCCGAGGGGAAGGCCGTCCGACATGGGTCGTTCTCCTTCGGTCTAGTAGCGGGCCGGCTTGCCGGGATCCGGCGCCTGCTCGGCCGGGCTCGCCGGGTCGCAGACCAGGATCTCCGACCGGAAATGCTTCAAAACCTGCTTGACCGGGTTCATGGCCGCCTGACCGAGGCCGCAGATGGAGGCGTCGGTCATCACCCGGGTCAGCTCGTTCAGCAGCGTCTCGTCCCAGGCCCGGCGCTCCATCAGGGTGACGGCCTTCTCCGTGCCGACCCGGCAGGGCGTGCACTGGCCGCAGCTCTCGTCTTCGAAGAAGCGCAGGAGGTTGAGGGCCACGGCCCGCATGTCGTCCTGGTCCGAAAGAACCACCACGGCGGCCGAGCCGATGAAGCAGCCATGTGGCTCGAGCGTGCCGAAATCGAGCGGCACGTCACCCATCGAGGCCGGCAGGATGCCGCCCGAGGCGCCACCCGGCAGGTAGCCCTTGAAGCTGTGGCCCTCGGCCATGCCGCCGCAATATTCGTCGATCAGTTCCCGGACCGTGATCCCGGCCGGCGCCAGCTTGACGCCCGGCTCCCGCACCCGGCCCGAGACCGAGAAGCTGCGCAGCCCCTTGCGGCCGTTTCGGCCGTGCGCCGCATAGGCCTCGTGCCCCTTCTCGACGATGTCCCGCACCCAGAAGACGGTCTCGACATTGTTGATCAGGGTCGGGAGGCCGAACAGCCCGACCTGCGACGGAAAGGGCGGCTTGTGCCGAGGCAGCCCGCGCTTGCCCTCGATGGATTCGAGCATCGCGGATTCCTCGCCGCAGATGTAGGCGCCGGCGCCGCGCCTGAGCTCGATCCGCACATGCCGGTCGAGGCCGGCCGCGGCGAGCTTCGGGATCTCGCGCTGCAGCAGCGCACGGATCTGCGGGTATTCGTCCCGCAGGTAGATGTAGACCGTGCTCGCCTCGACCGCCCAGGCGCCGATCAGCATGCCTTCCAGGAACCGGTGCGGGTCGCGCTCGAGATAGTGACGGTCCTTGAAGGTGCCGGGCTCGCCCTCGTCGGCATTGATGGCCATCAGCCGCGGGGCCGGCTCGGCCCTCACGAAGCGCCATTTGCGGCCGGTCGGGAACCCGGCCCCGCCGAGCCCGCGCAGGCTGGAATCCTCGAGCGCGGTCAGGATGTCCTCGACCGAGCGGACGCCCGACAGGCATTCGCCGAGCAGCCGATAGCCGCCCTCCGCCCGGTAGCGCTCGAAGTCGATCGTGTCCGGCATGTCGGCATGGGGGCGGCCGCGCTCGATCGCCTCCACGACGCTGCCCAGGGAGGCGTGCTCGTGCAGGGCGTGACCGATGGCGACGGCCGGGGCGTTGTGGCACGCACCCATGCAGGGCGCCGGCACCACCCGCACGCCCGCGCCAAGCGCCGAAGGCAGATCGGCCAGCAGCGCCTCGGCCCCCATCAGCGAGCAGGTGAGGCTGTCGCAGACCCGCACGGTCAGGGGCGGCGGCGCCGGCTCGCCATCCATGACGATGTCGAAATGGGCATAGAAGGAGGCCACCTCGTAGACCTCGACCAGGGCCAGCTTCATGGCGAAGGCCAGCGCCGCCAGGTGCCGGGCGTGCAGGCAGCCATAGCTGTCCTGCAGCAGGTGAAGGTGTTCGATGAGCAGGTCCGGGCGAAGGGGGCGCCCGTCCAGCAGGGCCTCGACCTCGCGCAAGGCGGCGGGCTCGACCTGCCGGCCCTTGGGCGTGTCGCGCGACTTGCGCCGGCCCGATCCCGGATGGATGGCCCGGGCCGCCGATGTGCCCGGCATGACGGCGGGGGCTTCGATGTTCATCGGCTCATGTCCGTCCCGGCCGGGCCTGTCCCGACCGCCTCGGCCCGGTGGGCCGGGACTGTCACGTGTGAGGCGGCCGGGACCAGCCCGGCCGGCATAGGGGCGACCCGCCGGGTCACAGCAATCCGGCGCCGCGGGCCCATTTGTACTTCGCGCCCAGCACCTCGACGGGCAGCTCGGTCGAATAGGCGTAGGCCGGAATGCCGTGCTGGTAGAGGTAGTCGGCGGCCTCCTCGACCTCGACGTCACCCGCCAGCGAAGCGACCACGGGCTTGTCCTTGCCCTTGGCCTTCATCTCTTCATAGACTTCGACCATCAGCTTGGCGAACACCATCGGCGGGGTGACGATCGTGTGCCAGTAGCCGAGGATGAGCGCGTGGATGCGGTCGTCCTCGAGCCCGAGCCGGACCGTGTTCTGGTAGGTCTTCGGCGGCTCGCCGCCGGTGATGTCGACCGGATTGCCCGAGGCGCCGAAGGGCGGGATGAATGTCTTGAAGGCCTCGTCCAGGTCCTTCGGGAAACTCATCAGCGACAGGCCGTTGTCGACCACTGAATCCGACAGGAGCACGCCGGAGCCGCCAGCACCCGTGATGATGACGATGTTCTCGCCCTTTGGGGTCGGCAGGATCGGCACGCCGCGGGCGAATTCGAGCAACTGGCGCAGGGAGCGGGCGCGCACGACGCCGGATTGCTTGAGAACGTCCTCGTAGATCTTGTCGTTGCCGGCGAGCGCCCCCGTATGCGAGGCCGCCGCCCTGGCGCCCGCCGAGGTGCGGCCGGCCTTCAGCACGATCACGGGCTTCTTCTTGGAAACGCGCTTAGCGGCCTCCGCAAAGGCGCGGCCGTCCTTCAAGTCCTCGCAATGCTGGGCGATGACCTTGGTGTTCTCGTCCTGCTCGAAGAAGGCGAGCAGATCGTCCTCGTCGATGTCCGACTTGTTGCCGAGGCCGACAATGGCCGAGACGCCCATCTTGGCCGAACGCGAGAAGCCGATGATGGCCATGCCGATGCCGCCCGACTGGGAGGACAGGGCGGCCGAGCCCTTCACGTCATACGCCGTGCAGAAGGTCGCGCAGAGATTTTCCGGCGTGTAGTAGAAGCCATAGATGTTCGGCCCCATCAGCCGCACATTGTACTTCTTGCCGATCTCGACGATCTCGTCCTGAAGCTCGGGGGCGCCGGCTTCCGCGAAGCCCGACGGGATCAGCACGGCGCCAGGGATCTGCTTCTCGCCGCACACGATCAGCGCGCCGGCCACGAACTTCGCCGGGATCTCGAACACGGCGGTGTCGATCACACCCTCCACATCCTTGACGCTCTTATACGCCTTGTAGCCCAGGATCTCGTCGGCCTTGGGGTGGATGGGGTAGATCTCGCCCTTGTAGCCGCCGTTGATGAGGTTCTTCATCACCGAATTGCCGATCTTGCCGGCTTCGGCCGAGGCGCCGATCACCGCGACCGCCTTTGGCCGCATGATGCGGTTCATGGCGGCGACGATCTCGTCGTTGGAGCGCGTCACCGGACGCGGCTTCTGCTCGAAATCGAGCACGATGCGGACGTCGGCCGCGGTCGCATCGCTCTTGGTCGCGAAAACCGGGTTCAGGTCGAGCTCGGAAATCTCCGGAAAGTCGGAGACGAGCTGGGACACCTTGACGATGATGTCGGCCAGCGCCTCGCGATTGGCGGGGTCGCCGCCCCGGACGCCCTTCAACATCTCGGCCGCCTGGATGCCGTCCAGCATCGACATGGCGTCGTCGCGGGTGGCGGGGGCGAGCCGGAAGGTCACGTCCTTGAGGACCTCGACCAGAACGCCGCCGAGGCCGAAGGCCACGAGCTTGCCGAACGAGCCGTCCGTGATGGCACCGACGATCACCTCGGTGCCGCCCTTCAGCATCTGCTGGACCTGCACGCCGTCGATCTTGGCGTCCGCCTTGTAGTTCTTGGCGTTGGCCAGGACGGTGTCGTAGCCCTTGGACACCTCTTCGGCGCTCTTCAGCCCGACCAGGACGCCGCCGGCCTCCGTCTTGTGCAGGATGTCGGGCGAAACGATCTTCATGACGACCGGAAGACCCATGGCGGAGGCGAGCTTCACGGCCTCGGCGGCCGAGTTCGCGACCCCCTCCTGCGGCACCGGGATGCCGTAGGCGTCGCAGACGACCTTGCCTTCGGGAGCCGTGAGGCTGGTCCGCCCATCGGCCCTGACCCGGTCGATGACGGTCCGGACGGTCGCGTGCGCAGCGCCCCCTGCCGACGCGCCCGATTGCTCGCGCCTCAATGCTGCCTCGGCCATCAAGTCCTCCTGCTGCCGCTTCTTGCTTGTCAGGCAGGCGCAAACGATGCGAGCGGCGCCGCGCCTCCGATGGTGGTAGTTGGCATACCAGGCGCCGCCTTTGTCAAGCGACAAACTGCAGGCTGCAGACGGCCCCGCGTTGACCGTTGGTATCAGGCATGCCAGAAAAAAGGTAAGACGACGGGGCGGGGTGGATCGCGCTTTGAGCGACCGGGCGGCACAGGCTATCGCGAGACCGGGGGGCGACGTTGCGCTCGCCTTTGCCCGGATTCCGGCCGAGGCCACCTTCAAGGAGAAGGCCTACACGGTCCTCAAGGAGGCCATCAGCAATCTCGACGTCTACGGCTCGCCGGAGCCCATCATGCTCGACGAGCGGGAATTGTCCGATCGGCTGGGTGTGAGCAGGACGCCGATCCGCGAGGCGCTGGCCGTTCTGCACCAGGAAGGCTTCGTCCGCATCGCGCCCCGGCGCGGCATCGTCGTGGTCCGCAAGACCAAGCGCGAAATCGTGCAGATGGTCCAGGCCTGGGCGGCCCTGGAGAGCATGGCGGCCCGCCTCATCACGCAGAATGCGACAGACCCCGAGATCGCGACGTTGCGCGGGCTCTTCACGTCCTTCGGACCCGACCATGCGCCCATGACGCATGTGGACGAGTATTCGTCCGCGAACATCGCCTTTCACCAGGCGCTGATCCGGCTGAGCGAGTCGGACATCCTGGTCTCCATGACGGACAAGATCATGGTGCATGTCCGGGCGATCCGGCATCGGACCATTTTCGCCAGGGAGCGGGCCGAGCGCTCGCTGCGCGACCACATGGCCATCATCGAGGCGCTGGAAGCGCGGGACACCGAGGCGGCCGAGCAGCTTGCGCGCGACCACACCTTGCGGCTCGCGACCTATGTCGAGACCCACCTGGATATCGATTGACGCCTTGGCATCGCCGGACGGCCGGCCGCCGGTTCCGTTTGTCGAGCCGAGAACTTGAGAACAGGGAGGAAGCGGGATGTCCGCAGCAGTGAAGACCGTGGTGCAGCACGGGGCCGAAAGCGGGGCCGAGCCGGACCTGACGGACGGGTTCCACCTCGTCATCGACGCGCTGAAGCTCAACGGCGTGGAGACGATCTACAACGTCCCGGGCATCCCGATCACCGATCTCGGCCGCATGATGCAAGCCGAGGGCATGCGGGTCGTGTCCTTCCGGCATGAGCAGAACGCCGGCTATGCGGCCTCCATCGCCGGATACCTGACGAAGAAGCCAGGCGTGTGCCTCACGGTTTCGGCGCCGGGCTTCCTCAACGGCCTGACCGCGCTCGCCCATGCCACGACGAACTGCTTCCCGATGATCCTGATCTCGGGCTCCTCCGAGCGCGAGGTGGTCGATCTGCAGCAGGGCGATTACGAGGAGATGGACCAGCTCGCCGTGGCCAAGACCATGTGCAAGGCGGCCTTCCGCGTGCTGCACGCGGCCGACATCGGCATCGGGGTCGCGCGCGCCATCCGGGCCGCCGTCTCGGGCCGGCCCGGGGGCGTGTATCTCGATCTGCCGGCAAAGCTGTTTGGCCAGACCATGGATGCCGCCAAGGGCGAGAAGTCCCTGGTGAAGGTGATCGACGCCGCCCCGGCGCAGATCCCGGCCCCGTCCTCCGTCCGCCGCGCGCTCGATGTGCTGAAGGGCGCCAAGAAGCCCCTGATCATCCTGGGCAAGGGTGCCGCCTACGCCCAGGCCGACGAGGCGATCAAGCGCTTCGTCGAGACGAGCGGCGCGCCCTTCCTGCCGATGAGCATGGCCAAGGGCCTCCTGCCCGACACCCATCCGCAATGCGCCGGGGCCGCCCGCTCGACGGTGCTGAAGGACTCCGACGTCGTCCTGCTGATCGGCGCGCGCCTGAACTGGCTGCTGTCGCACGGCAAGGGCAAGGCCTGGGGCGACGCGCCGAAGAAGTTCATCCAGATCGACATCGAGCCGCGCGAGATGGACTCGAATGTCGAGATCGTGGCGCCGGTGGTCGGCGATATCGGCTCCTGCGTGGACGCCTTTCTGGCCGAGATGGGAGCCAAGTGGAGCCCGCCTTCAGCCGAGTGGACCAGCACGGTGGCCAAGAAGCGCGACGAGAACGTCGCCAAGATGGCCCCGCGGCTGATGAACAACAACTCGCCGATGGATTACCACGGCGCGCTCGGCGTTCTGCGGACGGTCATCAAGGAGCGCCCGGAGGCGATCCTGGTGAACGAGGGCGCCAATACGCTCGACCTCGCCCGCGGCATCGTCGACATGTACCGGCCGCGCAAGCGCATCGACGTGGGCACCTGGGGCATCATGGGCATCGGCATGGGCTATTCGATCGCGGCTGCGATCGAGACCGGCCATCCGGTGCTGGCCATCGAGGGCGACAGCGCCTTCGGCTTCTCCGGCATGGAGATCGAGACGATCTGCCGGTACAACCTGCCGGTCTGCGTGGTGGTCTTCAACAACGACGGCATCTATCGCGGCACCGACGTGAACCCGGCCGGCGACGGTCCGGCCACCACCGTGTTCGTGAAGGGCGCGCGCTACGACCGCATGATCGAGGCCTTCGGCGGTGTGGGCGTCAACGCGACCTCGCCCGACGAACTCCGGCGGGCCGTGAACGAGGCGATGGATTCCGGGCGGCCGACGCTGATCAATGCGGTGATCGACCCGGCGGCCGGCAGCGAGAGCGGCCGCATCGGCAACCTGAACCCGCAGAGCGCGGTGAAGCGGAAGCCGAAGCCGGAAGGTTCCGAGGTCCGGCAGCCCGGCACGGCGTGATCGGCGCGACAGCGCGTCTTTGAAGACTGACGGTCAGAGGGGAAGGAAGATGGGCAAGGCACTGGACGGCGTCCGCATCCTGGACTTCACACATGTGCAGTCGGGGCCGACCTGTACGCAGCTTCTGGCCTGGTTCGGGGCCGACGTGATCAAGGTCGAGCGGCCGGGCACGGGCGACATCACGCGCGGCCAGCTTCAGGACGTGAAAGGGGCGGACAGCCTCTATTTCACGATGCTGAACCACAACAAGCGCTCGATCACGATCGATTCCAAGAACCCGAAGGGCAAGGAAGTCCTCGAGGCGCTGATCAAGACCTGCGACGTGCTCGTCGAGAACTTTGCGCCGGGCGCGCTCGACCGGATGGGGCTGACCTGGGATCACATCCAGAGCCTCAATCCGCGGATGATCGTGGCTTCGATCAAGGGGTTCGGCCCGGGCAAATACGCCGACTGCAAGGTCTATGAGAACGTCGCGCAATGCGCCGGCGGCGCGGCCTCGACGACCGGATTCCGGGACGGCCTGCCGCTCGTCACCGGCGCCCAGATCGGCGATTCCGGCACCGGCCTGCACCTTGCCCTCGGCATCGTCACCGCCCTGTTCCAGCGCGAGACGACGGGCCGGGGCCAGCGCGTCGATGCCGCCATGCAGGACGGCGTGCTCAATCTCTGCCGCGTCAAGCTGCGCGACCAGCAGCGCCTGGCGCACGGTCCGCTCACCGAATACTCGCAGTTCGGCGAGGGCATCCCGTTCGGGGACGCCGTGCCGCGCGCCGGCAACGACTCGGGCGGCGGCCAGCCCGGCCGCATCCTCAAGTGCAAGGGCTGGGAGACCGATCCCAACGCCTATATCTACTTCATCACTCAGGCCCCGGTCTGGGAGAAAATCTGCGACGTCATCGGCGAGCCCGAGTGGAAGGCGCATCCCGATTTCGCCAAGCCGGCCGCCCGGCTGCCGCGCCTGAACCAGATCTTCGAGCGCATCGAGCAGTGGACCATGACCAAGACCAAGTTCGAGGCCATGGATATCCTCAATGAATACGACATCCCATGCGGTCCGATCCTGTCCATGAAGGAGATCGCCGAGGAGGAGTCGCTGCGTGCCACCGGGACGGTGGTCGAGGTGGATCACCCGGTCCGCGGCAAGTACCTGTCGGTCGGCAACCCCATCAAGCTGTCGGACTCGCCGACCGAGGTGAAGCGCTCGCCCCTGCTCGGCGAGCACACCCAGGAGGTGCTGCGCGATGTGCTCGGCTTCTCCGACGCGCGTGTGCAGGAGATCGAGGCGTCCGGCGCGCTGGGCGCCCCGCCACAGCGCATCGCGGCCGAGTAGGCCCGCCCCGGCGGCTCAGCCCGTCTTCGCCGCTGCCCGGCGAAGACGGCCCGGACCGTCAGCGGCGCTTGAGGGTGGCGGCTCGGCCCTGTAGCCAACGGGCATGGTACTCGCTCCCGGCCTCGCCCATCCCCATCCCGTTCCGCCCGCCTGGGGCGAAGCCATCGAGGTCGCACCCGGCATTCTGTGGACCCGGCTGCCGCTTCCGTTCCGGCTCGATCACGTCAATTGCTACCTGATCGAGGACGGCCCGGGCTGGGCGGTGGTGGATACCGGCATCGGCAACGAGCACACGCGCGAGGTCTGGGAGGCGCTGCTGGCCGGCCCTCTCCGGGGCCGCCCGCTGACCCGCCTCATCGTCACGCACATGCACCCCGACCATGTCGGGGCCGCGGGCTGGCTCGCCTCGAAACTCGGCCTGCCGCTCGACATGACCGAGACCGAGTACCTGCAGGCGCTGGTGCTCACGACGAATCCGAGCTCGCTCGAGAAGGACCCCTATCGCAGCTTCTACGTGGCGAACGGGCTCGACCAGACCGTCACCGAGGCCGTGATGACGCGGGGGCACGACTACCTCCGCATGCTGACCGGCCTGCCGCACACGTTCCGGCGCGTGATCGCCGGCGACCGGCTGATCATCGGCGGCCGCAGCTTCGACGTGTTCACGGGGGGCGGGCATGCGTCCGAGCAGATGATGCTCTATCTCGCGTCCGAAAACGTGTTCCTGTCCGCCGATCAGGTGCTGCCCCGCATCTCGCCGAATGTCAGCGTTTCGGCGCGCGATCCCCAGGGTGATCCCCTCGGCATCTTTCTGCGCTCGCTGCGCTCCCTGCGGAGCGCCCTTCCGGAGGACGCTTTCGTGCTGCCCGGGCACGACCTGCCCTTCACGGGCTTGCATGCCCGGCTGGACGCCATGGCCGAGCACCACGAGGAGCGCTGCGCCGAGATCGTGGCCGCCTGTCGGGAGGCGCCCCGCTCGGGGGCCGAACTCGTGCCGGTGATCTTCCCCCGCCCGCTCGACGCCCACCAGACCGGGTTCGCGTTCAGCGAGGTCCTGGCGCATGTGAACTATCTGATCCGGCGCGGGCGGCTCGTCTCCGTCCAGGAGGCGGACGGAATTCACCGCGCGGCGGCGGTCTAGGGGGCGCCGAAGACCGGGCCCGGCCTGTGGCGGCCGGCTCGGTGTCGGCGATGTGAGCCGATGGCCGCCCGGCCGCGGTCGCACGGTTCGCGGCAACGGTTCACCGGCCTGCCTTCGGCCCGCTCATGGGGCCCGGGGCCCGCTCATGGGGCCCGCCCGCCGGCGGCTCGCGTGAGCCATGGCGGGTGGCGGCGCCCGGCTCAGCCGAGCGTATCGAGAACGATCTGGCGCAGCTCGGCGCGGCTCAGGCCGGAGGGCTCCGGACGCCATGCTGTCGGGCGCTGGATCTTCGCGTTGTGGGCCGGCTTGCGGCGGCGATGGGTGTCGTCGGTCTTGGTCTCTGTGATCTGCAACGTGGTTCCTTTGGTCGGCTTTCACTGCCGAACGTATGATCGTGGCCGTGACGCCGATGTGACGCCCGTGCCTGTCTCCCGTCAGGCCGGTGCTCCCGGCCCGTCCCCGCGGGGGTCCGCGCGAACGGATCGGCAGAATGTGGGGCCTCGGAGCTGCGAGGCAAGCCCGGCCGGCTACCCGTACGGGCGCGGACGGGGCAGGGCGGCGGCCGCCCGGGCGAGCGCTGCGATGGTTGTCCAATCCGCGGCCGCCAACGCGGCGGGCGGCACCATCCAGGCTCCGCCGACGCACATCACGTTGGGCAGCGCGAGAAGAGTGGCGGCGCTGCCGAGGTCGAGGCCGCCGGTCGGGCAGAAGCGCAAGTGCGGCAGGGGCCCGGCCACCTGTTTCAGCCAGCCCTGGCCGCCGGACGCGATGGCGGGAAAGAATTTGAGCTGCCGGAAGCCGAGCTCCGCCAGCGCGATCGCCTCCGACACGGTGGCGCAGCCGGGCAGGGCCGGCAGGTCCGACTCCGCCAGGGCGTCGGCCATGCCCCGGGTCGTCCCGGGCGTCACCAGGAAGCGCGCGCCCGCGGCTCGCGCAGGCTCGATCTGGTCAGGCCGCAGCAGGGTGCCGGCGCCGACCACGGCCTCGGGCACCTCCCGGGCGATCGCCTCGATGGCGGCGAGGGCCCGTCCCGTCCGCAGCGTGACCTCGATCACCGGCAGGCCGGCCTCGAGCAGCGTGCGGGCGAGCGGGGCCGCCTGGGCCACGTCCTCGATGGTCACAACCGGGATGACGGGCGCCATCGCGGCGAAACCGGCGAGGAGGTCAGTTTTCATTTGCACGCGGGGCACAGGGCTCCATCCCCCGTCCCGGCGCGCCGCGTCAAGCGTCGCTCCCCGGATCGGCCCCGGCGGAGGCCCGGCGGGCGGTGCTATTCGGCCGGCTGAGGTGCCGGCAGCGGCCCGGCCGCCTGTTCCCGGCGGGCGCGGCGCCGTTCGGCCCGCCGCGCT
>NZ_JAQGKF010000086.1 GCF_028290205.1 Enterovirga sp.
ACCCTGGTCAGGTGGAGAATGCCGTCGCGGTGCTCGTTCCAGCACGCATCGTAGGCCGCGAACGAACCGTCGCGCCCGCGCGCGGCCACGATGGACACCTCGCGGCTGAACGGGACGAAGCCTTCCAAGATGGCGGGCGCGCCGCCGAGCTGGGCCCAGGCTTCGGCAACCGAGTCGCCGGGCCGAATTCTGACCTGGCCCTTGCCGTCGTAGCCGAAACGGCGCGTCTTGAGGATGGCGGGCCCGCCGAGCTCCTCCAGCGCGCGCGCCAACTCGGCCTCGCTGCCGACGGCCCGGAACGGCGCGGTCGGAATGCCGAGCCCGGCGACGAAGGTCTTTTCGGCCAGGCGGTCCTGCGCGGTCGCGAGCGCCTTGGCGCCGGGATGGAGCGGCCGCATCGATTCGAGGATCTCGGCCGTGCGGGCTGGCACGTTCTCGAACTCGTAGGTGACGACGTCGACCGCCCCGGCAAAGGCGCGCAAAGCCGCCTCGTCCTCGTAATCGGCGACGCTGTGGCGGGCCGAGACGTCGAAGGCCGGGCTGTGCGGATCCGGGCAGAAGATGTGCGACTTCAAGCCGAGATTGGCGGCGGCCAGGGCCAGCATGCGGCCGAGCTGGCCACCGCCCAGAATTCCAACCGTGGCGCCAGGCGCGACTCGCTCAAGCATCGTCACGCGGCCGGTCCGCCACCTCGTCCGTGCGGGCCTGCCGCCACGCCGTGAGCCGCTCCGACAGGGCCTCGTCCTCGAGGGCCAGGATCGAGGCCGCGAGCAGCGCCGCATTGACGGCCCCGGCCCGCCCGATCGCGAGCGTCCCGACCGGCACCCCGGCGGGCATCTGCACGATGGACAGAAGGCTGTCCTGCCCGGAGAGCGCCTTCGACTCCACCGGAACGCCGAGCACGGGCAGCGTCGTCATGGACGCGGCCATGCCGGGCAGGTGGGCGGCTCCGCCTGCACCCGCGACGATTACCTTGAAGCCGGCCGCGCGCGCGCCCTTGGCGAAGGAGAACAGCCGATCGGGCGTGCGATGGGCCGAGACGATCCGGTCGTCATGCGCGATCCCGAGCGCGTCCAGGGTCTCCGCGGCGTGCCGCATCGTGGCCCAATCGGACTGGCTGCCCATGATGATCGCGACGGGTGGCGCACCCGCGTTCATGCCCCGCTCCGGTCTCCCGGGCACGCCCGGCTCGAAAGAGGGCGGCTTAGAGGAGCGCACAGGGGACGGCAAGCCGCTTTGGCCACTACCCGCGCACACAATCCGCCCCCGTCAGGCGATGATGTCGGGCGTCAGCTCGTCCTCGATGAACGAGATCCGGTCCTTCAGGATGAGCTTGCGCTTCTTGAGGCGCTGCACCTGGAGCTGATCGCCGCCATTCATCGCATCGAGGGCATCGATGGCGGAATCCAGATCCCGATGCTCCTGCTTCAGCCGCGACAGCTCCGATCGCATCGCGGCCAAAGGATCATCGTCCTGTTCCAGCACCATCCGGCTCCCGAGCGTCGCAGTTGTAGCGCCCGAAGGCTGTCGCCACTATGCTGCCGAGCGGGCATCGCAGCAAGGCGCGCGGCCCGTCAACCTGCGGCCTCATGCCACGGGTTTGCCACGAATCAAGAGAAAGCTTGGGGCCCCCGCAACAGGTGAGGAGACATAGATGCCGCTGCAGAACCATCTGTCCGAGCTCGAGCGCAAACACGAAGCGCTGGAGCGCGAGCTCCACGATGTCACCGGACGCCCCTCCACCGATTCGGCCCGGCTCGCCGAGCTGAAACGGCGCAAACTGCAGCTCAAGGATGAAATCTATCGCCTGAAGCGGACGACGCACTGACGTCGCGCCGCCAATCCTGAGATCCGCCGCCTCGAGGAGGGGCGGCGGATTTCATGGCGGGTCAGACCTGCCGGGCCATCTCCCGCAGGCGGAATTTCTGGATTTTTCCCGTCGAGGTTTTCGGCAGCTCGACGAAGACCACGTGCCTGGGCGCCTTGTAATGCGCGAGGTTGGCGCGGCACCAGGCCACAATTTCCTCGGCGGAAACCATCTCCGAAGGTTTCAGCTCGACAAAGGCGACCGGCGTCTCGCCCCATTTCTCGTCCGGCTTCGCCACCACGGCGGCGGCCTGCACGGCCGGGTGCTTGTACAACGCCTCCTCCACCTCGATGGACGAGATGTTCTCGCCGCCCGAGATGATGATGTCCTTCGAGCGGTCCTTCAGCTGCACATAGCCATCCGGGTGCTTCACCCCGAGATCGCCCGAGTGGAACCAGCCGCCCGCGAAGGCCGCGGCGCTCGCGCTCGGGTTCTTCAGGTAGCCCTTCATCACGACGTTGCCGCGGAACATGACCTCGCCGAGCGTCGCCCCATCCGCGGGAACGGGCGCCATCGTCTCGGGATCGAGCACGTCCAACGCGTCGAGCGGCACATAGCGGACGCCCTGGCGGGACTTCAGAGCCGCCTGCTCGCCCTCGGGCAGCGCATCCCATCCGCCCTGCCACTCGTTCACGACGGCCGGACCGTAGGTTTCCGTCAGCCCATACACGTGCGTGACGTTGAACCCCGCGCTCGCCATCGCGGCGAGGACCGCCTCGGGCGGCGGCGCGGCGGCCGTGATGAACTCCACCCGGTGCGGCAGCGCGCGCCGGTCGGCGGCGGGCGCGTTCAGCAGCGTCGACATGACGATGGGCGCGCCGCAGAGATGCGTGACGCCGTGATCCGCAATGGCGTCGTACATCGCCTTTGCCCGAACCCAGCGCAGGCACACATGCGTCCCGGCGAGGACCGAGATGGTCCAGGGGAAGCACCAGCCGTTGCAGTGGAACATCGGCAGCGTCCAGAGATAAACCGGATGCCGGCCCATCGCGGCCGACAGCACGTTGCCGACCGCGGTCAGATACGCGCCGCGGTGATGGTAGACGACGCCCTTCGGGTCGCCCGTGGTGCCCGACGTGTAGTTGAGCGCGATCGCGTCCCATTCGTCGCGGGGCGGCTGCCAGGCAAAGGCGGGATCGCCCTCCGCCAGCAGCGCCTCGTAATCGAGATCGCCGAGCACCTCGCCGGGGCCGTCGAATTCCGGATCGTCGTAGTCGACCACCAGCGGCTTCACCGACGCGGAGGCCAGCGCGGCCTTCACGACGGGGGCGAACTCGCGGTCGGTGATCAGGACCTTGGCCTCGCCGTGGTCCAGCGCGAACGCGACCGTGGCAGCGTCGAGCCGCGTGTTCAGCGTGTTCAGCACCGCCCCGCACATGGGCACGCCGTAATGGCTCTCGAGCATGGCCGGCGTGTTGGCGAGCACCACCGCGACCGTGTCGCCGCGGCCGATCCCCCGCTTCGCGAGCGCCGAGGCGAGCCGCCGCGTCCGGGCGTAGAACTCGGCATAGGACCGGCGCAGCCCGCCATGGATGATGGCCGTGCGGTCAGGAAACGTGTGGGCCGCCCGCTCGAGAAATTGCAGCGGCGTCAGCGGCTGGTGGTTCGCCGGATTCCGGTCGAGATCCCGATCATATGGGGACACCGGCCCCTCCCTGAAGCTTTGTTGCAGCTTTAGGGTCCGCCTGGCCGCCGGGCAATCTTGCTCAGAAGTCGATCGCCCGCCCGCCGATCTCCCAATCCTCGTACCGGACCGGATCGAGCCCGCCGCGCCCGTTCTGCTCGGGGCTTTGGGCGATCTCGGCGGCGCGCCGGTCGATGTCGGCCCGCCGCTCCGCCGCCTCGGCTAGCGCGCGTTTCGCGGCCTCGCTCAAAGGTTTGCCCGGCGCGGCGCCGGGGGAGCCCTCGTCCTGTGGCGGTTGCGAGCCTGTGCCCATATGAGAGATCGCGGCCGTATCCATGCCGGCGAGTTGGAGAACGTATTGGACAGCGTCAAGGTCGATCCGGGCAGCCGGAGGAAGGCTCGCCTATGCCGGCCGTGAAACGTGGCGGTCGGCAGGGGCCGAAACCGGACGCGCAGGCGCCGGCGGAGGAGCAGCCCGGGTTCGCGGCGCGCCAGCTGGCCTATTCGAGCGTCGCGGAGGTGCTTCGAACCGGCACGAGCCTCGACGATGCCCTGGCCCGCCATGCCGGAGCCGATCCGCTCGCGCGCGCCATCGCGGTCACGACCTTTCGCCGGCTCGGGACACTCGGGCGGGTTTTGAACCAGCGACTCAGCAAGGGCCTGTCCGAGGACGAACGCGCCTTTGCGCTGCTGGCGACCGGTGCCGCGCAGATCCTCTACCTGAACGTCCCGGACCACGCCGCGGTGGACCTCGCGGTCGAGCTCGCGCGCAGCGACCCGAAGCTCCGGCACCTGACGGGCCTTGCCAACGCCGTGTTGCGCCGGGTCGCGCGGGACGCCGAACAGATCCGCGCCGAGACTGCCGCGCCGCTCGACGACGCCCCCGTTTGGCTCGCCCAGCGCTGGACCGACGCATACGGGCCGGAGCGGGCAGCCGCCATCGCGGCCGCCCATCGCGAGGGCGCGGCCGTCGACATCAGCGTGAAGACCGACCCGGAGGGCTGGGCCGAGCGGCTCGGCGGCACGCTGCTGCCGACCGGTAGCATCCGCCTCGCCGACCGGACCGCGATCCCCGAGCTCCCCGGCTTCGAGGCTGGGGAATGGTGGGTGCAGGACGCGGCGGCCGCCCTTCCGGCGCGGTTGCTCGCCGTTCAGCCGGGAGAGCGCGCGCTCGATCTCTGCGCGGCACCGGGCGGCAAGACGGCCCAGCTTGCCGCAGCGGGCGCGACCGTGACGGCGGTGGACCGCTCTGCCGCCCGCCTCAACAGGCTCCGCCAAAACCTCGAGCGGCTGCGGCTCGACGCGGAGGTCGTGTGTCAGGACGGGCTCGCCTTCCAGGCCGAGCCCTTCGACGCCGTGCTGCTCGACGCGCCCTGCACGGCGACCGGGACCATCCGGCGCCACCCGG
>NZ_JAQGKF010000091.1 GCF_028290205.1 Enterovirga sp.
CGTTCATGGCAGCATCGGCCCACCATTGACGTTCGCGAACCGTCTCTGATGGCCCTGAGTTCTCCCCTTCTCGAAGCCGGGTTGCCCCGCAGGGGCCGTCAGCGAGTTGGCTCAGGTACGCGTAGACGGGCCATGTTATCCAGCCGAGAAAAGCCGGGCATGGGTATCGCCAAGCGCGCGAAGATGGTGGGCCGAATGGCTGCAAAGAGTCGAGTCATCGAATCGAAGGACGAATGATCTTCGGCTTAGGGTTGTGGTTCTTCTCGCGCCACCTGACGGCGCGGTTAGCCGCGTAGGTGAAGTCCGGGGCGGTCAGGCCGTCGATAGGTCAGGCGCTTGCCTTCGATGCCCTTGAGCGCGGCGGCGGCACGTCCTTGTCGTTGAAGCCGAGGGCGGTGCGATCGTTGTATCGGAAGTCGAACTCCGCAGGCAGCAGTGCAGGCGCTTCTCAGCGCAATGCGGATGTAGGGACGCCCGTAGGGTTCCGGCGCGCCGTGAACCTGACGGCAGCGTTTGGAGTCCTACCAGCCCGCGCCACGGGCTTGCCGCCGAGCGGCTTCGCCCCGTGATGGCTTTCGGAGAAGGGGCGGACGGCTCCGTTCAGCCGGCGAGAGCGGCGTCTCGCACCGACGATCTCTGCCCATGACAGCGATTGGGCTCAGGTGGGCGGACGCAGCACATGGCTTTGCCCGCCTCCCGAGCCCTGGCAGCTGACGGGTCACATGGACGATCGTGACCCGTCGCTATGCCTCGGACTGCCTAAATGCGGCCCAGCAGCACCAGGATGATGACGATCACGAGAACGAGCCCGAGCCCGCCGCTCGGCATGTAGCCCCACCCGCGGCTGTAGCCCCAATTCGGGATGGCACCGATGAGCAGGAGGATCAGGATGATGATCAGAATGGTGCCGAGTGTCATCGTTTGCTCCACTGCCTGAGGCTCAGGGCCCCGCGGGCCTCGTTCCGTCGGGCGTGATCGGTAACGTACAGACGGAGCTGCGGTTTCAGAGCTCGGCAGAAAACAGAACGGCGGCCCGAGGGCCGCCGTTCTCCGTGCAGCGTTTGGCCGGCCCGCCCGTCAGGCGGCGGCCTTCTTGTTCACGTTGGTCTCGCCGAGCTGGGTCAGCTTCTCGTCCGTGGCCTTCTCCTCAGCCAGCGTCTGTTCCAGGAGCTTCACGACCTTGGTCTTGCCGAGCTGCTTCGACCAGCTGATCAGCGTGCCGTAGCGAGTGATTTCGTAATGCTCGACCGCCTGGGCGGCGGCCAGCATGGCGGCGTCACGCACCTCGTGATCATCGCATTCGGAGATCAGCTCGTTCGCCTCTTTGATGATGCCGTCGATGGCCGGACAGGTCGTCCCCTTCGCCTTCTCGCCGAGGGCGCTGAAGACTTCATCGAGCCGGGTGATCTGCTTCTCGGTCTCGCCGAGATGCTTCTCGAAGGCCCGTTTCAGGGCCGGGTTGGTCGCCTTGCCGATCATCACGGGCAGAGCCTTGGTGATCTGCTTTTCGGCGTAATAAATGTCCTGCAGCGTGTGCAGGTAGAGGTCGTCCATCGTCTTGATCGGCGAAGTGAAAAGACCCATTGCCCCGCTCCCGTGTCGTGGAAAGTCGACGAGGGCCGCCCCGGCAGCCCGTCCTCGGGTGAGAACGACATCGGGCGACAGCGGTTCCGGTCGGGCCATCTTCAGTCCACCACGCGGTCGAGCAGCTCCTCCAGCGTAAAATCCCCCTCCGTGCCGGCCACCTGGCCCCGCACCGAGATGCCGGCCCGGTGAACCGTCTCGGGATCGCCCGAGACGAGCGGGTGCCAGGCCGGCAGATCCTGTCCCTCCTTGACCAGCCGATAGGCGCAGGTCCGCGGCAGCCACGGCACGTTCCGCACCGTCTCCGGCGTCAGCCGGACGCAATCGGACACGAGCTCCTGCCGCCGAGGGTAGTCGCGGCAGCGGCACGTGCTGCCGTCCAGAAGCGTGCAGCCGACATCGGTGTAGTGGACCTGTCCGGTCTCGTCGTCCTCGAGCTTGATCAGGCAGCACCGCCCGCAGCGGTCGCACAGACTCTCCCATTCCGTGGGGGTCATCTCCTCCAGGCTCTTGCGGAGCCAGAACGGCCGTTCCGGTTCGGCGGGTGGTGGCATGTGAATGATCCGTTTCGGGGCAGGCGAGCCGGCCGGTGGCGCAGGGTGGCACGTCTCGGCCGGGAACAGGGCTTGCTGTGGCGCCTCCATAGCACAGAGGCGCCGGACGGGCTTCCCGGGTCGGCCCGCGTGGCCAGGAAGGCCGAACAGGGTGCAGGCGGAACGGGGGATCGTGCGTGCGGTCGGCGCGGCGGCAGTGGGACCGGTCCTGCTCGCCGTACGGGGCGGCCGCTTCGCGCTTGCCTGCCTGGACGAGGCCGTCACGGTGCTGGCCTTCGGCCTGGCGGGCCTGCTGGTGCTCGCCCAACCGGCGTTCCGGGACACCGGTCCGGGCTGGCTGAAGCGGCTCGACCTC
This sequence comes from Enterovirga sp., assembly GCF_028290205.1. Lineage (GTDB taxonomy): Bacteria > Pseudomonadota > Alphaproteobacteria > Rhizobiales > Beijerinckiaceae > Enterovirga. The sequence goes on from NZ_JAQGKF010000091.1 coordinate 2,494, forward strand.
TCGGTCACATTCCTGGACCGCGACGGCCGACATCTCGGCCACCGCGGCATCCGGCACGACGACCAGGTCGCCGTGGAGGAACTACCTCCGCATCTCGAAGCCGCCATCCTGGCCACGGAGGACCGCCGCTTCTACACCCATGCCGGGATCGACCCTGTCGGCCTGGTCCGGGCGCTCGTGGCCAATGCCCGGGCGGACGCGGTGGTCCAGGGCGGCTCCACCATCACCCAGCAACTCGCCAAGAACCTGTTCCTGTCGGGCGAGCGAAGCCTGGAGCGCAAGATCAGGGAGGCCTTCCTGGCCGTCTGGCTCGAGCACCAGCTCACCAAGCGCCAGATCCTGAAGCTCTATCTCGACCGGGCCTATATGGGCGCGGGCGCCTTTGGCATCGAGGCGGCCGCGCAGGTCTATTTCGGCGTCTCGGCGCGGCACGTCTCGGTGGCGCAGGCCGCCATGCTGGCCGGGCTGCTCAAGGCTCCGAGCCGCTATGCGCCGCACAGCTCGCCCGACGCGGCGCGCGCCCGCGCCGAGGAGGTTCTGGATCGCATGCTGGACACGGGCGCGATCAACCCCGCCGAGCGCCAAGCGGCCCGGAGCGCGCCGGCCGCCTTGATCAGTCCGGAGCGCGGCTCCGTCGCGGATCACTACCTCGATTGGGCCTTCCGCGAGGTGCAGCGCCTCGCCGCCTCCGGCCGGTTCGGGCGCCATTCCGTCCTGACCGTCACGACCGCTCTGGACCGGACCATGCAATCCCGAGCGGAAGCGAAACTGGGCGAGGCGCTGGCCCGCGATGGCGCGCGCTTCGGCGTCCGGGATGCCGCTTTCGTGGCCATGGCGCCCGACGGCGCCGTCATCGCCATGATCGGCGGGCGGGATTACGCGGCGAGCCAGTTCAACCGGGCCTCCGACGCCCTGCGGCAACCCGGCTCGGCCTTCAAGCCATTCGTCTATGCGGCGGCCCTCATTCATACGGGGCTTCGCCCGACCTCCGCCGTCCAGGATGCGGAGATCTGCCTCGGTTCGTGGTGCCCCAGCAATTACGCGCGCGGCTTCTCCGGAACCATGTCCCTCGCCTCCGCCCTGGCGCGCTCCGTCAACACCGTCGCGGTGCGGCTCTCCGTCGACATCGGGCGGGCCGCCGGCGAGCTGACGATGTCCCGCCAGGCCCGGTTCGGCCGCGCCCGCATCGTCGAACTCGCCCGTGCCCTCGGTCTCACCACCCGTCTGCACGACACCCCGTCCCTTCCGCTCGGGGCCTCCGAGGTCACGCTGGTGGAGATGACCGGCGCCTATGCCGGGTTCGCGGCGGGCGGCCTCAAGGCCGAGCCGCACGCGGTGCTGGCGGTCCGGAGCGCCTCCGGCGAACAGCTCTATCTGAGGCGCGGCGCGGCGCGGCCGCGTGCCCTGCCGGCCGAGGTCGCGGCCGAGATGAACGCGATGCTCCGCAAGGTGGTCGACGAGGGCACGGCCCGGCGGGCTGCGATCCCGGGCCACGCGGCCGGGGGCAAGACCGGCACCACCAGCGCCTACCGGGACGCCTGGTTCGTCGGCTTCACTGGGCACCTTGTGGCGGGAGTCTGGTTCGGCAACGACGACGACCGTCCGACGCGGCAGCTCACGGGCGGATCCCTGCCGGCCCAGCTCTGGCACGATGTGATGGCGCCGGCTCATGCCGATCTCGCACCGAGGCCGCTGCCCGGTTCGGAGACCGGCATGCAGGTCGCGGGGCGGGTCGGTCGCGGCTTCGTCGAGGAGGTCGCGTCCGCCTCCGTCCGGACGGGCGCCGCGCGGCGCGGCTTCGAGGTCCTCTCGGGACCGAGATGAAAGCCGGGCGTCAGCCCTTGCGGACCAGCACCTCGGTCGCGGCCGGCTCGGCCTCGAGGACGACCGGGAGGTCGCCGGTGCAAGCGGCCGCCGCGAGCGGGCGGACGCCGAGTGCATCCAGGCGCTGCCGCTCGGTCGCCAGCGCCGCGATGGTGCGTTCGGTCGGACCGGCATCGCGCTCCGGCGCCGCCAGCACCAGGCGCTCGAGCGCGATCTCGTAGGCCGCGACGCGGAAGGCCGAGGCGGCCGTCACCCAGGCGACCAGGCAGCCGTTCTCGGCGACCCGCGCCTGGGCATTGGTGAAGTCGAAGCCGTACACCTCCCCGGCGCGGGCCAGGGTCTGCAGCCGGATTCGGTCCGCTGCCAGCACGCGCCCGGCTGCCCGCGCGAAAGGCTCGATGAGGCGCAGATCGGCGGAGGCGTCCTCCGACAGCCGGCGGTACATCGACACGGGCGACCGCCCGCCCTCGGAGAGGAGGCCCCTGGAATAGGCGTGCCGGTCAGGCTCGATCAGGTCGGGAGGCAGGATCCGGGTCGCGACCAGCTCGGCCAGAATCCGGTCCAGCCACGGCCGGGTCCGGCCGGGCACCAGGAAGCGCCACGCCCGATCGCGCATCGCCTGTTCGTCATCGGTGAACGGAAAGCTCGAAACCGGCTCGCCGCGGGCGAAGGCAGCAGCCGACCCCGTGCCGGCAACGACCCGGTTCCACGTCGAATCCTTGACCCGGCCGAAATCGCCGCGCTGGACGCAGCCGGCGAGCACGAGCCCGATCAGCGGCAGGACAATGCGCATGGCGACAGATTGGGGGCGCGAGGCCCGTGCCGTGATCAGCCGCCGGCCCGGCTCTCGCCAGGCGGCCGGGCGCAGCCGCCCACGGGCGGGGGTGGCGGCAGCTCGGTCACAGCCCGGTCGTAACGCACGCCGGTGAACAGGACGACGACGCCGCCCCGGTCGGCCGCGCGGGTCGGCCGGCTCAGCCCCCGGGAAACGGGGAACGACACGACCTCGCCTCGCCTCCCATCCTCGCTCATGATCAGCTCCGCTTCGTTCGCGGTGACTCGACCCCACTATGGTTAACACTTCGTTCGCGCGCCCACCGCGACGGCGCGGCACGTTATCGCTCCGGTAACATTGACCGCGCGATAACGCGGTTTGCTGTCCGAGTTGGCGCCGATGCGGAGCGAAGCCGTTTCCGACCTCCTGAGCCTTGCCCATTTGGCGCGTCACTCGCACGCCGATCTCCGCCCCCTGCTGCTGCGCATCCAGACGCAGACCTTCGTCGCCGCCAAGGGCCGCGGCGCTGCGGTCGCGCGCGATTACGAGGCGCTCGCGCTCGGGCTCATCCCTCTTGTGACCGACGACGTGCTGGTGGAGGTCGCCGCCATGCTGAAGGCCGCTGAAGACGTGCCGAGCAGCGTGAGCCGAGCGCTTCGGGAGCGCCTGCACGGCCCGGCGGAGCCGCAGCCTGCGGTCAGCCGAATGCGGGCCGACGCCCTTCGCCAGGCATCCTGCCCCGACCTGACGCGCGCCGAAATGCAGCGCCTTCTCATGTTGCAGGCGCCCGACATCGACACGGCGCTGGCCAGAAACGGCGCGATCCGGCTCGACGGACACGACCTTGCCGGCCTGGTGGAGCGGGCCCGCCGCAACGGCACGCTCGCCCGGGCGCTGCTTGGGCGGGCCGAACTCGCGGTGGAGCACCGGGCCGCGCTGCATCGCTTCGCTCCCCGGGAATTGCGCCAGACGATCCGGGCCGAGGTGACGGCCCACCTGGCCCGCCGACCCGCCGCCCCGGCGGCCCGCACGGGCGCGGCGAGCCGCATCCTGAGCCTTGCGGCGGGCCAGATTCCGCCGCGCGTGTTCCCCTTCATCGGTGCGGAACTCCGGCTCGAGGCCGGCTTCACCTGCGACCTCGCGGACGGGGCTGGGCGGGAGCATTTCGTCCTGGCGCTGCGCGCCCTCGACATGGAGGCGGACGACGTCATCGCCCTCCTGCTCCGGCTCGACTGGCCGGGCGCGTTGTCCGTCGGGATCGTGTTTGAACTCGCAGCACTGGCCCGGTCCGTCTCTCCCGCCGTCGCCGCCTGTCTTGTCGGCGCCGAGGCTGCCCCCGATCGCGCGGGCGAAACCGGCCGCACGGCGGCTCGTGACCAGGACCGAAGCCGCCGGGTCGCTCCGCTCTCTGAGCGTCGCGACGGGCCGCAGACCTCCCTCAGCCCGGCGTTTCCGACGCGAGCTGCAGTCCCGAGCGCCCTGCCCGATCATCGACCGAGATCCACCACAGGTCCGGATCGAACCTGATCTCCCGCAGCATCCGGGCCTCGATGTCGGGGGGCGCGGAGCCGAGCAGAACGGGCGCAAAGAGCCGGTCCAGTTCGTCACCCGTCAGCGCCGATTGCGGGGCGGGGCCGTAGAGGTCGACATGGCCGTCGAGGCGGTCGACCGTGACAAAGATCGCGCCGGCCTCCGGCGATCCGCGGCGCCGGAGCACCGCATCGATCCCTTCCAGCGCGGAGCGCCGCAGATGCGCGGCAACCCAGAAGTCGGAACGCAACCGCGCCATGGAAACGGTTCTCTCTCGCGCTACTCGACCTGAAGTCCCGAGGCCGATGCGAGTTGCTTCACGGTCCGCGTCCCGAGCGTCCCGGTCACCGGCAGCTTGCGGTCACGCTCGAACCGCTCGATCGCTTGCCGGGTGGTCGCTCCCATGACGCCGTCGACCACGATCGGGCCGTAGCCGAGCTTGGCCAACGCCTTCTGGGCGGAGGCGAGCTTGGGCTGGGCCGCCTTTGGGTCGCCGGGCCGCTGAGCCGGGTCGGACGTCCGGATCAGCGCGCCGATCGGGTCCTGGCTGGACACAGGACGCGTCGGAGCCTCGGCGGCGACCCGACCTGTGAAGGAGGCCGGCTCGGCCCGGGGCATGGCCGGGGGCGCGGGCGCGGCGAAGGTTTCGGGCCGACGCGGCGGCTCGACCGGAGCCGCGGCGACGCTCTGCGGCTTCGGCCCGGCGAAGAGCGGTGCCGGGTGGCGCGAGGTCTGCCCCATCAGGAGGTTCCAGCACAGGACGCTGCCGCAGCCCAGCACGGCGAGGCTGCCGAGCGCCGTCAGCGGGCGTCTCGCGACCAGCCGGCCAAGAGCCGAGCCGGCGCGGCGAAGCAGTCCGAAGCGACCGCGGGGCCGACCGGAGGACCCACGGCCAGACATTCGCGATGACGGCATGGTTCGAGAGTTCATGCGCTCATCCTTTCGGGTTGCCGCACCGCGAGGCGCGGGAAAGTGTGCACAACGGCGGGTCTGGCCGGCGCTGTCGCGTCCCCGCTTCGGAGCGGCAAGGACACGGTCACGGTCGTACCCGCTCCGGATCCGCTTTCGATCGACATCCGGCCGCTGTGAAGCCCGACCAGGCCGCGCACCACCGACAAACCGAGTCCGGTCCCCTCGTGCGAGCGCCGGTGCACCTCGCCCGACTGAAAGAAGGGATCGCCGAGCCGCGGCAGGTCGGATTCGGGGATGCCGATGCCCGTATCGGCGACGCCGATCAGCAGAGCGTCGTCGTCCAGCGCCAGCGAGACGGTGACAAGGCCACCACGCGGCGTGAATTTCACCGCGTTCGAGATCAGGTTGATCAGGATCTGCCGGCAGGCGCGCCGGTCGGCCCAGATCTCCGGCAGGCCGGGATCGAGCCGCCGCTCGAGCCGCACGCCGGCCGCATCGGCCTTGAGCTGGATCAGGTCGCAGGTGCTGGCCACGAGCTCGTGCAGGCGGAACGGCTCGGGATCGAACGCGAAATTGCCCGTCTCGATCTTGGACATGTCGAGCAGCGTGTTGACGATCTCCAGCAGGTGGTGGCCCGAGCCCCGAATGATGTGGGCGTATTCCTTGCGCCGGTCGTCCGTGAGCAGGAACGGGTGCTCGGCCGACAGCAGTTCCGAGAAGCCGATGATCGCATTCAGGGGCGTGCGCAGCTCATGGCTCACGGTCGCCAGGAAGCGGCCCTTGAGCTCGCTCGCGCGCTCCGCGTCCCGCTTCGCGCGCTCGAGCTCTTCGGCGTGGCGGCGCTGCGCTGAGACGTCACGCGTGACCGACAGCACCGTCGCGCCCGGCACGCCGCTGCACCCGGCAGCCAGGGGATGCGACCGCATCTCGACCCAGACGACCGGACCGGCCACCGGCCCGCCCGCCCCGCCGCCCAGTTCGTCATGCGGCAGGTCGCGGTGGACTCGAAACTCCACCCGGACCGGGCCGGCCCCGTTTGCGACGTCGCTGACCGCCTTCAGGAAGATCGGCCGATCCGAGACATGAACCCGCGCCAGAAGCCCGCCGCCGGCGAGCGAGCGCGGCGACGCTCCGAGCAGGCCGTCCGAGGCGGCGCTCGCCCGCAGAACATCTCCAAAGGAATCGTGCCAGGTGACCAGGTCGCCGATCGCCTCGACCGGAACGGCGTCGGTCGCGACCGCGCTCTCGGGCGCTGCCAGGACCGACACCGCATCGTCTGACCGCCGCAGCCACGCCGGCAAGGTGGGAATACGCAAACCTGTCCGCACGTCCGATGCGCGCCTCTCGCTCGACGCCGGAACCCTGACAGGGCGGACTTAAATCAAAGCTAAAAGGGAGGGCAGACTTGGACCCGCCCCCTGTTCATAGAACCTTGTCAGGTTCTTCACCGATTAAGACGACATTAATGCTGATTGCCCGGGCGGAGTATCACGGCAGTAAGGAATGAGAGCTACCGAATGGGGCTGAGTTACCATGCGGAGGCGCCATGCTACGTCTGTTTCTCGCGCTGGCGGTGATCGCGGTGATCTATTCTCATTCACCGCACCGTCCCGAGATCAGCTTTCGAGACAACCTGGCCAGCTTCACACGCCAAGTTTCGGATCAGGCTCTGGATAAGGTGGCGACGAGCGGCCTCGGCCCCACGCTGACGGAAGCCGTGCTGCGGCGGACCCTGGCGGAGGGTGGACCCGCCGGCAAGGCGGTCCCGCCCGAGGCGCAGCCCGGGGCGCGCTGAGCCAGGCGGCTCGCGCCGCCGCGCCCGGGCCCCTATATCGGCAGCAGGCCACCCGTGAATCGCCCATGCTGCCCGCCGCCGACGAGATCCTGTCGAATTTCGAGCTGCTCGAAGATCCGCACGAGCAGTTTGAATACCTGATGGAACTGGGCCGCCTGCTGCCGCCGCTGCCGCCCGGCGCGCACACGGAGGACCGGCTGGTGCCGGGCTGCCAAAGCCGGGTGTGGCTGTGTCTGGAGGTCGCCGGGTCCGGCCCTGCCGCCACGCTCCGGATCGCCGCCGACAGCGACGCCCATATCACCAAGGGACTCGTGGCCTTCCTGGTGGCGCTCTACGGAGACCAGCCGGTGCGCCGCGTCCTGGACACCGATGCCGTGCAGATCTTGCGCGATCTTGGCCTCGGTCAGCACGTCACGAGCAAGCGCTCCAACGGGCTGCGGTCCATGGTGGAGCGGATCAAGGCGGAAGCCGGCCGGGCGATCGCACCCGCGGCTTGATTCAGGCCGCCCCGGCGTCCTCCCCATCCGCGATCCAGCTCCGCATGCGCCGCGCGCCCTCCGGGCCGCGCGCCTCCGTTTCGAGCCCGTAATGGTCGGCTAGCCGCCGCAGGGCGAGGCCGAGCACGACCTTGCCGGACCGCGGTGGCCAGCCCCGTTCGCGCTCGATCGCTTCGAGACCCTTCAGGAAGCCGCACAGGTCCAGCAGCAGATTGGCAAAATCGGACCCGACCGCCGCCAGCGCAGCCCGGGCCCGCTGCCGCGCCGCGATCACCGCGTCCGTTGCTCCGGCCGGGTCGCGCGGGCCGCCGCCGCTTGCCACCGCGCCTTCCCAGCGGGCCGTGATGGCCGGCAGCAGGCCGGCCGCCGTCAGATCGCGCCGAAGGCGCTCACCGGCCTCGAAGCAGGCGGCGTCGATCAGCGGCTCGCCAGCGCGGTTCCGCCGGCGGCGGAGCCAGGCGAGCGGACTCTCGCCCGAATTCACGACGACGCGCTCGCTGCCCCGTGTCTCGTGCCGGATCTCGTCCCGGACGAGGTCTCGGTGCTGCGCCAGAAAGGCCCCGTCCCGCTCCCCCTCCAGCCGCTTCAGATGGGAGCGGCCCACCCCGGAAATGGCGGCCCTGCCCCGGCCGTCCCGCGTGACGAGGTCGCGGGACAGCAATTCCGCCAGCGCGCTCTCCGGGTGGCTGCCCCGGCCGAGCGACATTCCGGCCTTGGGCGCCTGCAGGATCACGAACCCGTCGCGGGTCGGGTCCGAGGCCACAGCTGCGCCGGGCTCGGCCAGCCGGGCCAGAAGCCGCGAGGCCGGCCGGGACAGGGGCGGCAGAGCGGAACCAAGCGGGCGAATGCGGGGCGATCTTCTGGACACCGAGGGTCGAGTCATGAATGTTGCCTCTTCGTTCTCATACCCGGGCGAAGCGTGACCTGCCCCGAGGTGAGGCCATCATAAGAATAAAATCCTTACGCTATGTCAAGCGGCTCTGCCGCGCGCCCGCGCAACCCGCCTCGCGTTGAACGGTTTCGGCGGCCGCCCTATGTCACCGGCGAAGGGGCCTTCCGGCGGAGGCCCCGAGCTACAGGGATCTCGGATCGTGTCATCATCGCCGGCCGCTCTGGCCGCGCCGCGGGAGCAGGTGCCCTCGCCGCCCATCGCCGAGCCTCGTCCCAGCGTCATCGAGGTGCACGGCACCCGGCTGTCGGACGATTACGGGTGGCTCAAGGCGCCGAACTGGAAGGACGTCCTCCGGGAACCCTCCTGCCTGCCGGCCGACATTGCCCGCCATCTCGAACAGGAGAACGCCTACACGGAGCAGGCCCTCGCGGATCTCGAGCCGCTCCGCCGCGTGCTGGTCGGGGAGATGCGGGCGCGGATCAAGGAAGACGAGGCGAGCGTGCCGACCCCGGATGGTCCCTGGGAGTACCTGACGCGGCATCGGGAGAACGGGCAGCACGAGATCGTGTGCCGCATGGCCCGCGGCGGCGGCACGGAGGAGATCCTGCTCGACGGCGACCTCGAGGCCCGGAATTTCAGCTATTTCGAGCTCTCGGGCATTGCCCACTCGCCTGATCACACGCTGCTGGCCTGGAGCGCCGACCGGAGCGGGGCCGAGCTGTACACGGTGCGGCTGCGCGATCTCGGCACCGGGCGCGATCTCGAGGACGAGGTGCGGGCGACCTCCGGCGACATCGTCTGGAGCGCCGATTCCCGCTCCTTCTACTACGTGGAAGTGGACGAGAATCACCGGCCCGTGCGGGTGCGGCGCCACCGCATCGGCGAGCCGGCCGAGACCGACGCGGTGATCTATGAGGAGCCCGAAACCGGCTGGTTCGTGACCATCGATCAGACGAGTTCGCACCGGTTCCTGGTTGTCGGGGTCAGCGATCACGAAACCTCGGAATCCTGGCTCCTTGATCTCGAGGACCCATCGGCCGAGTTGCGCCTCGTCGCGCCCCGCGCCCCCCTGGTCCTCTATGCCGTCGAACATCATGGCTGCGACCTGATGATCCGGACGAATGACGGGGGCGCCGAGGACTTCAAGCTGGTGACGGCTCCGGTCGATGCACCCGGGCGCGAGCACTGGCGCGACCTGGTTCCGCACCGGCCGGGCATCATGGTGCTGTACCACGCGGTCCTGGCCCGCCACCTGATCCGGGTGGAGCGCGAGGATGCCAATCCCCGCATCGTCGTGCGGGAGATCTGGACCGGCGCCGAGCACGCGATCAGCTTCCCGCAGGAGGCCTACGCGCTCTCGTTCGAGACCGGATACGAGTTCGACACGGACACGATCCGCTTCGTGTACTCGTCGCTGACTACGCCCAACGAGACGTGGGATTACGACCTCACGACGCGCGAGCGCGTGCTCCGCCACCGCCAGGAGGTTCCGAGCGGGTTCGACGGCTCGCGCTACCGAACCAGCCGCGTCACCGCGACCGCCCCCGACGGCAAGACGGTGCCGATCTCGCTCGTCCACCGGGCCGACCTCGTCCAGGACGGGACGGCGCCCTGCCTCCTCTACGGCTACGGCTCGTATGGCTCTTCGATCCCAGCCTCGTTCCGGACCAACCTTCTGTCGTTGGTGGACCGGGGCTTCGTCTACGCGATCGCCCATGTGCGGGGCGGCACCGAGAAGGGCTGGGGCTGGTACCTGGACGGCAAGCGGAACCAGAAACCCAACACCTTCACGGATTTCGTGGCCTGCGCCGACGCCCTGATCGGGACCGGCTACACGGCGCGCGGCCGCATCGTGGCCTATGGCGGCTCGGCCGGCGGAATGCTGATGGGCGCGGTGGCCAATATCGGGGGGGACCGCTTCGCCGGCATCGTGGCCGACGTGCCCTTCGTCGACGTCCTCAACACCATGCTGGACGGGGACCTGCCGCTGACGCCGCCCGAATGGCCCGAATGGGGCAATCCCGGCCGCGACGAGGAGGCGTTCCGGACGATCCTGTCCTACTCGCCCTACGACAATGTGGTGCCGCAGCGCTATCCGGCCATTCTGGCGCTCGGCGGCCTCACCGACCCGCGGGTCACCTATTGGGAGCCGGCCAAGTGGGTCGCCAAGCTCCGGGCCACCATGCTGGGCGGCGGGCCCGTGTTCCTGCGCATCAACATGGAGGCCGGGCACGGCGGCGCGGCCGGGCGGTTCGACCGGCTGGAGGAGATCGGGCTGATCTACGCCTTCGCGCTTCGGTCCGTCGAAGGGGGCTGGCCCGACCTCGCGGGGTGAACGGCTAGGCGGCCCGCTCGCCGCCGGCTGCCACGAAGGCCCGCAGGTCGTCGAGCGACGAGAACCGACGCTTTCCGGCCGGGGTGTCCGCCTGGATCGAACCGTCGGAATACATCACGTAGGAATTGCCGCCCGACGCGTATTGCCCGACGATCGCCGGGCCGTCGGGGGCGGCTTCATAGCGCGGCGGGGCGGGCTGCTCGACCGGCCGCAGGTCGGTCACCACCGGGGCCGCGGCGGGCGGCGCCGAGAGTTCCATCCGGGACAGCCTCTCGCGGATGCGCAGGAGCTCCTGGGCGGCACGGCCGACGCGCTGGGCCGCAAGCGCGACACCGAGCAGCAGGATGCCGGAACAGGCCCCGACCGTTCCGGCCAGCACCATGGTCCAGCCGCGTTCGATCTGGATGATCGGCGCGCCGAACACCACGGCCGCACCGCCGATGCCGATCATGGACACCGCGAGCAGGACCAGCACCACGACCATCAACGCCACCCGTCGTGAAAGGCTAAAAGGTGTGCGAGCTTAGGGACGAAGCCCTCGCCTTGGCAACCGTCGCCTGCGTCGTTAAGTCCAGAGCGCGCCCCGAGCGTGCCGCTCGGCCGCCCTTTCCGGGCCGGCCGCCCGGCCGCGACATCAGATGCGTGAGGAGACCGCCATGACCTTCACCCTCCCCGACCTGCCCTACGCCTACGATGCCCTCCAGCCGTACATGTCCAAGGAGACGCTGGAATTCCACCATGACAAGCATCACAAGGCCTATGTCGACACGGGCAACACGCTGCTGAAAGGCTCCGAGCTGGAAGGCAAGAGCGTTGAGGAGATCGTCAAGGCGAGCTACGGCAAGAACCAGCCTCTCTTCAACAACGCCGGCCAGCATTACAATCACATTCACTTCTGGCAGTGGATGAAGCCGAACGGCGGCGGCAACATCCCGGGGGAACTCGAGAAGCGGATCGCCTCGGACCTGGGCGGTGTCGAGAAGTTCAAGAACGATTTCATCGAGGCCGGCAAGACGCAGTTCGGCTCCGGCTGGGCCTGGCTCGCGGTGAAGAACGGCAAGCTCGAGATCATGAAGACCCCGAACGGCGAGAACCCGCTCGTGCACGGCGCGCAGCCGATCCTCGGCGTCGACGTGTGGGAGCACTCCTACTACATCGACTACCGCAACCGTCGCCCCGATTACCTGAAGGCCTTCATCGACAACCTGGTGAATTGGGACCACGTCGCCGAGATGCTGAGCAAGACCCAGTCCTGACGGGCAGACTGTCAGGCGGGAGCCGGGGCCAGCGTCAGGCCCCGGCTCTCCAGCAGAGCCGGCCAGCCGGGAGAGGCGAGATAGGCGAATTCCCGCTCCCGGGCTGCCGCGATCTCGTCCGGGTTCCGATCGGGGCGGCCAGGATGGCACATCACCAGCGGCTTCGGGCCGAGCGCCACCAGATAGGCGCCCATGTCGGCCGCGACGTCCCGGGCCGGATCGAAGGGACTGAACCCCGAGAAGCCCCGATTGGTGCTGAAGCCCGCCTGTCGCGCCCGGCTTCCGAAGCCGCGGGCCAGCGAACTCACGAACGCCGCCTTGGGCGCGGCGAGACGGCGGGCCAGGATCGCGGCCAGGCGCTCGGACGGATCCCTGAGCCAGAGCCGGCCGGCGAGGCCCTGCCCGGTCAGCACGGCGAGAAGCGCATCACGGATCCCCGGCAGGGCATGCACATGCTGGTGACCGTCCAGGAAGTCGGGCGGGCGCCCCATCGCCTGGCAGAACCGGTCGAGCTGGCGGCCGATCTCGGCCTCGAGTTCGGCCCGGCCACCCGGGCGGGACCAGGCGCCCTTGAGCGCGCCCCCCACCACATGGCCGAGAGGCGGCATGGCGCCCGCCGCGGTCGCGAAGCCCGGCATGGGGTCGAGCGGCGCTCCCCAGGTCAGCGTGAGGTGGAGCCCGACGGCGATCGTGGCCCCGGAGCCGCGCAGGTCGCGCGCGCCCTCCGGCCAGCCCGGGGCATTGGCCATGCAGCTCGTGGCCGAAATCCGGCCCGCCTCGGCGAGGTGCAGGATGCCGCGGCTGACCCCCGCATTCATGCCGTAGTCATCGGCACAGACCACCAAGGAGCGAAACCCGGTCCCGCTCACGGAAGCGCACGTCCTTGACACAACCCCTGCCACCGCCTGTCCACCACGATGCGATCGAACTCAGCGTCGTCATCCCGGTCTTTCACGAGGCCGGCAACGTCGCGCCGCTGTGCCGCCGCCTGCTGCCGGTCCTGTCCGGCATCACCGAGAGCTTCGAGGTCGTCTTCGTGGACGACGGCTCGTCGGACGGCACGCTGGAGGCGATCCGGGCGGCCAACGCAGCCGACCCGCGCGTCACCGCCATCTCGTTCAGCCGCAACTTCGGCAAGGAGATCGCCATTGCGGCCGGGCTCGACCAGGCGCGTGGCAGGGCCGTCGTGATCATGGATGCGGACCTGCAGCATCCGCCGGAGACCATCCCGCTCTTCGTGGAGAAGTGGCGGGAGGGCTACGCCATGGTCTACGGCCAGCGCACCGACCGCTCCGGCGAGAGCCGGGCGAAACGCGGCTTCACGCATCTCTTCTACCGCCTGTTCGCACGCTTCGGGGAAACCGAGCTGCCGGAAGGCGCCGGCGATTTCCGGCTGATCGACCGCAAGGGTGTGGACGTCCTCACGGCCCTCGGCGAGCGTGCCCGCTTCTCCAAGGGCCTCTACGCCTGGATCGGCTTCAAGTCGACGGGCGTGCCCTTTGTCGTGGAGGACCGGCACGAGGGCCAGACGAAGTGGAGCTTCAGGCGCCTGTTCCGCTTCGCCTTCGACGGCATCACGTCCTTCTCGACGGTGCCGCTGCGGGTCTGGACCTATCTCGGCGGGCTCGTCTCGCTCGGTGCCATCGCGGCGGCGATCTATTTCGCGGTCCGGACCCTCTTGTTCGGGTCCGATGTCGCCGGCTACCCGTCCCTGATCGTCTCCATCACCTTCTTCGCCGGGGTGCAGCTCATGTCGCTCGGGATCATCGGCGAATATGTCGGGCGCATCTTTGCCGAGGTGAAAAGGCGGCCGCTCTATGTGATCGGCGATCAGGTCGGACGCACCACCCTCGCGGTGCCCGGATTGCGCGACGATCGGCGGGCCGCCCCCGTCGGCCGTCCCGTCCTCTAGCCGGCGATGCTCGCCCGCATCCTGTCGGTCGGCGGCTGGACTCTCGTCTCACGCGGAACCGGCTTTGTCCGCGACGTCGTCATGGCGGCGGTGCTCGGCGCCGGGCCTGTCGCAGACGCCTTTGTGGTGGCCTTCCGGCTGCCGAACCACTTCCGGGCCATCTTTGGCGAGGGCGCCTTCAACGCCGCCTTCATCCCCTCCTATGGCCGCATCCGGAGCCAGGCGGGCGACCTCGCGGCGCGGGTCTTCGCCAATCGCATCCTTGGCCTGATGATCGCGGTGCAGCTCGGGCTGCTCGCGGCCGCCCTCGTCTGGATGCCGGCCCTGGTCGGGCTGCTTGCCCCCGGACTCGCGCCCGCCACCTTCGATCTGGCCGTGGCGCTGACCCGGATCACCTTCCCGTACCTGTTCTTCATCACCCAGGTGACGCTGATCTCCGGCGTGCTGAACGCCCATGATCGCTTCTGGGCAGCGGCCGCCGCGCCCATCCTGCTCAATCTGTCCATGCTGGCGGCGCTGTCGCTGGCTGTTCTGTTCCCGAGCGCCGGCCACGCCGCCGCGTGGGGCGTGGCGATCGCCGGCTTGCTGGAGCTGGTCCTGGTCTGGACCGATGCGGGCCGGGCCGGGATCGCACCGCGGCCTGCCGTGCCGCGCGCCGACCGTGAGCTCGGCGGTTTCTTCAAGCTGCTCGGACCCGCCGTGGTCGGCTCGGCGGGCGTGCAGCTCGCCATGTTCGCCGACACCATCATCGCTTCGACCCTGCCGACGGGCGCCCTGTCGGCCCTCTACTACGCCGAGCGGCTGTACCAGCTGCCCCTCGGGGTGGTCGGGATCGCAGCCGGCACCGTGCTTCTGCCCGAGATGACCCGCCGCATCGCCGCCGGCGATGCCGCGGGCGCCCACGCGACACAGAATCGCGTCATCGGCCTGACGCTGGCGCTGGCCGCGCCCTGCGCGGTGGCTTTCCTCCTGCTGCCCGACCTCATCTTGTCGGCGCTCTTCCAGCGTGGCGCCTTCGACCTTGCCGCCGCGCAGCGATCCGGGGCCGTGCTGGCCGCCTATGCGGTCGGACTGCCGGCGGCCGTGATTCTGCGGTCGGTGACGGCGAGCTTCTACGCCCGGCAGGACACGGCGACGCCGCTCTGGGCCTCCCTCACCGGCTACGGCGTCAACATCGCGCTCAAGCTCGTCCTGATCGCCCCGTTCGGGGTGGTCGGGCTCGCGCTGGCGACCTCCGTCGGGGTCTGGACCAGCATCCTGATCCTGTGGCTGCTGGCGCTGCGCCGGGGCTACACGGCGCCCTCACGCTCCTTCTGGCTCACGCTGCTGGCCGTCGCGATCGGCTGTTCGCTCCTCGCCTGCCTGGCCGGATTCGGCCGCATTCCCGCCGCGGAGTGGCTGGGCAGGATGGGAGCGCCCGGCGGCGACCTCGCGACGCTGGCGCTCCTCGGAGCGGCGGGCGCGCTCCTCTACGGCGCGGTCCTGTTTGGGCTGCTGCGCGCCTTCCGGGTGCGCCTCGGCCGGAGCTGAGGCGTGCCGCCTCAGCGGGCCAACGCTGCGAGGCCGGACCAGTCGAACCGGATGCCGTGGCCGGGCCGGTCGGGCGCAAGCGCGACCCCGTCCCGGATGGCCAATGGGTCGGCGATGTAGCGGTCGAGGCCGAAGCCGTGTGCCTCCAGGTAGGAGCGGTTCGGACAGGCGGCCAGCAGATGCACCGTGACGTCGTGGGCGCCGTGGCTCGTCACCGGCAGGTTGAAGGCCTCGGCCAGGTGGGCGATCTTCATGAAGCTCGTGACGCCACCGCAATTGGTGACGTCGGGCTCGGGGAAGGTCACGCCCCCGCCCGCGATGTAGAGCTTGAACTCCCACAGGCTGCGCAGGTTTTCGCCGGCCGCGATCGGCACCCCGCCCTCCCGGACGATGCGGGCATGCCCCGCCGGATCGTCCGGAATGGTCGGCTCCTCGAGCCAGGTCAGCTCGAACGGCTGGAACGCCCTGGCAGCCCGGATCGCCTCGTCGATTCCCCACTTCATGTTGGCGTCCGCCATCAGCGGGAAGTCGGCGCCGAGGTGCTCCCGCATGGCCCGCACCCGCTCCACGTCCTCCTGCAGGCGCTTGCGGCCGACCTTCATCTTGATGGCTCGGAAGCCGCGTTCGAGATTGCCGTCGGTCTGCCGCAACAGCGCATCCACGGAGAGGTCGAGGTCGATGCCGCCGGCATAGACCGGAACGCGCGGGTCGAATCCGCCAAGCAGCTTCCACAGGGGCAGGCCCGCCCGCACCGCCTTGAGGTCCCAGAGCGCGATGTCGAAGGCAGACAGCCCGAGCACGGTCGGGCCGCCGCGGCCGCCGTAATGGAGAGCCCACCAGCCCTTGTGCCAGAGGTGCTCGATCGCGTCCGCGTCCTCGCCGGCCATGATCTCGGCGAGTTCGACCAGAGTGGCATGTACGGCCGCACCGTTGCGACCAACGGTGTAGGTGTAGCCGACCCCCTCGGCTCCGTCCGCGTCACGAAGGCGCACCGTGTTCAGCTCGAAGGCGGCAATCTCGCCGTGGGTGGAGTCGGACAGCACCTCCGGTAGCGGGATCCGGAAATGGCCGGGCTCGATCGCCTGCAAGGCCGCCATGCTGTCGCTCTCCCTTGTTCGATGGGGGGAGCCTATGCCAAGCTGAGTCTTGCGGCGACCCCGACAAAGGCGAACCGGCCGGGCACACAGCCGGCCGGGAGCTGCGGGGCGAGGCTCGGGCGCAAGCGCGAGCGTTGCCGGCTCTGCGCGAATTTTCCGGCGACACCGGGACTTTTCGGTGCTAAATGGCCGGTTTCCACCGTCGCGCAGTCGCGCCGGGCCGGGGGGCCGTGTGCTCGTCTTCGGCTTTTTGAGGATTGGATCGGTCTTGCAGGTACTCGTTCGCGACAACAACGTCGATCAGGCTCTTCGCGTGCTGAAGAAGAAGATGCAGCGCGAGGGCGTGTTCCGCGAGATGAAGATGCGGAAGGCCTACGAGAAGCCGTCCGAGCGCAAGGTTCGCGAGCGCGCCGAAGCCGTGCGCCGGGCCCGCAAGCTCGCCCGCAAGCAGGCCGTGCGTGAAGGGCTGATCGCCGCCCCGAAGCCGAAGCCGCGCTTTGGTCCTGGCGCCGCCCGCCGTCCCGGCGCGCCCCCGGCCGCTCCGTCCGCGCCGCGCCCGGCGTAACACCAGTCCGTTCGCGGCCGGGTTCCTAGCGGAAGTCCCGGGTCGCGATCTTGATGCCGGGGTCGCCCAAGCCATCGAGGCGTGGGCGAGGCCGGAGTTTGGCGTGCACGTCCGGGGCGTAGATGTCTCGGACACGCGCCCCCGCGGACGTGTCGCGCGCGTCCGGCGAGCCACCGTGCTTGGCTTCGTCGCCGCGACCCGTCCGGAACGGGAACGAGCCGCCTTCCCCGGGCTCCTCGCCGAGGCCACGCAGAAGGCCGGACAGGTCCGTGAGCTCCTCGGCCACGACGTGGATCACGTCCCCCTGCCGCTGCACCCTGCCCCGGCACCCGATCATGCCGGCTGACAGGATGAGCCGGCGCTGCCGCTCGAAGACCGACGCCCAGATGACGAGGTTCGCGACCTCCGTCTCATCCTCGATCGTGATGAACATGACGCCCTTGGCCGAGCCCGGCTTCTGGCGCACCAGAATCAGCCCGGCCACCTCGACCCGGCGCCCGTCCGGGGTGCGCCTCAGTGCCCCGCACGGGATGATGCGCCGCCCCGCCAGGGTGGCCCGCAGGAAGGCGACCGGATGGTTGCGCAGGCTGAGGCCGCGCGACCGGTAATCCTCCACCACATCCCGCGCCTCCGTCATCGGCCGGAGCACCACCGGGTCTTCCGGCACCTCCGGGGCGAGCCGATTCTCGCGCGCATCGGCCGCCGCGAAGAGCGGCAGCGGCTCTGGCGGCAGCCCCCGGATGGCCCAGGTGGCCTCCCGCCGGCCGAGCCCGAGCGAACCGTAGGCATCGGCCTCCGCGAGTCGGGTCAAGGCCGCGACCGGCACCCCGGCCCGCCGCCAGAGCTCCTCGACCGAGGCGAAGGGCCGCTCGCCCCGTGCCCTGACCATGCGGTCGCCGTGCTCCTGCGACAGCCCCTTGGCGACCCGCAGGCCGAGCCTGACCGGACGGAACGGGACGCCGCGGCGGCGCTGGCGCGACTCGGTCCCGGGGCCGGAAAGGGCGCCCCCGCCGGCCACCAGCTCGGTGTCCCAGCCGGACCGGTTCACGTCCGGCGGCAGCACCTCGACGCCGTTCTGGCGCGCCTCGCGGACGAGCTGGGCCGGGGCATAGAACCCCATCGGCTGGGAGTTGAGGATCGCGGCCAGGAAGACGTCCGGATGATGCCATTTCACCCAGGCTGACGCGTAGGCGATCAGGGCGAAGGAGGCCGCGTGGCTCTCCGGAAACCCGTAGGAGCCGAAACCTTCGATCTGCTTGAAGGTCTTGGCCGCGAAATCCGGGGAATAGTTCCGGGCGATCATGCCCTGGATGAGCTTGTCCCGGAACACCGAGACCCCGCCCGTGACCTTGAAGGTCGCCATGGCGCGGCGAAGCTGGTCCGCCTCCCCGGGCGTGAAGCCGGCGCACACCACGGCGACCTGCATGGCCTGCTCCTGGAAGAGCGGAATGCCGAGGGTCTTGCCGAGCACGCGCTCCAGCTCCGGCGTCGGATACTCGACCGGCTCCCGCCCCTCGCGCCGCTTGAGATAGGGGTGGACCATGTCGCCCTGGATCGGCCCGGGCCTGACCACCGCGACCTGGATGGTGAGGTCGTAGAGAGTCCGTGGCCGGTGACGCGGCAGCATGGCCATCTGGGCCCGCGATTCGATCTGGAACGTCCCCAGCGTCTCCGCCCGGCAGATCATGTCGTAGGTGGCGCCGCAGCCCTGTGGCACCTCGGCCAGGGTCGCCGGCTCCCCCGGCCGATGCGTCGCCAGCAGGTCGAAGGCGCGCCGCATGCAGCCCAGCATGCCGAGCCCGAGCAGGTCGACCTTCATGAACTTGAGCGCGTCGATGTCGTCCTTGTCCCATTCGGCGACCTGCCGGTTTTCCATGGAGGCCGGCTCGATGGGGACGAGTTCGTCGAGCCGCTCCTCGGTCAGCACGAAGCCGCCAGGATGCTGCGAGAGATGGCGCGGCGTGTTGATGAGGGCGCGGGCGAGGTCGAGCGTCATGCGCAGCCGCCGGTCGTCCGGATTGAGCCCGAGATTGGCCACCTCGGCCGCCCCGACGCCCTCCCGGCTCCAGCCCCAGACGAGCCCGGCCAGCGCGCCGGTCACGTCCTCGGGCACCCCCAGGACCTTGCCGACCTCCCGGACCGCTCCGCGGGCGCCGTAACGGATCACCGTGGCGCAGAGGGCGGCACGGTGGAGCCCATAGGTCCTGTAGACCCACTGGATCACCTCCTCGCGCCGCTCGTGCTCGAAATCGACGTCGATGTCGGGCGGCTCCTGGCGCTCGGCCGAGACGAAGCGCTCGAACAAGAGGTTCTTGTCGGTCGGGTCGATGGCCGTGATGCCGAGCACGAAGCAGACCAGCGAGTTCGCGGCCGAGCCGCGCCCCTGGCAAAGGATCGGAGGCTCCATGCTCCGGGCCGCCCGCACGATGGCGTGGACGGTGAGGAAATAGGGCGCGTAGTCGAGCTGGCCGATCAGCGCGAGTTCGTGGCGCACGGTGCGGTCGACGGCGCCCGGAACGGCCGCGCCGTAGCGCTGCGCCACGGCCTCCCAGGTGAGCCGCTCCAGCGTCTCCTGGGCGGTGCGGCCGGGCTCCACCACCTCCTGCGGGTACTGGTAGCGGAGTTCCCCGAGATCGAAGCGGCAGCGCTCCGCGATCTCGGTGGCCCCGGCCAGCGCTTCGGGGTGGCGGGCGAAAAGGCGGGCCGTCTCCTCCGGCGCCCGCAAGTGGCGGTCGGCATGCTCCTCGAGCCGGAAACCGGCCTCGTCGATGGTGATCCCCTGGCGGATGCAGGTGACCACGTCCTGCAGCATGCGGCGCTCGGCAGCATGGTAGAGGACATCGCCGGTCGCCGCCGTGGCCACGCCGGCTGCCCGGGCCGCCGCGGCGATGGCGTCGAGATGGAGATGATCGTCCGGCCGGAAGCGGCGGGTGAGGCCGCAATAGGCGCCGTCGCCCAGGATGTCGCGCAAGCGGGCGAGGTCGCCTGCCAGCCGGGGTTCCGGCCGGTCGGTCAGCAGGATGCCGACGAGCCCCCTGCCCCATTCGGCGAGGTCGTCCCAGCCGAGCCAGCAGCCGCCCTTGCCGGCCCGGCCCTTGCCGAGGGTGAGAAGCCGGGTCAGCCGCGAATAGGCGTCCTTGCTGGTCGGGTAGACCAGAAGCGAGCCGTCCCGCTGCTCGGGCGCCGGCTCGCCGCTGCCGGGTTTCAGCCGCTCCGGCTCGCGCACCAGATCGAGCCGTGCCCCGACCAGCAGCCGCACGCCCGTCGCCCGGGCGGCCTGCCAGGCCCGCACGATGCCGGCCAGGGAGCCGCGATCGACCACGCCCAGCGCCGGCAGGCCCAGCACGGCGGCGGCCGCGAACAGCTCCTCCGGCGAGGAGGCGCCGCGCAGAAAGGAGTAATGCGTGGTGACCTGCAGCTCCGGGACCCGGAACGGGCTCCCCCCTCCCCGGCCGCCGCCCGCTTTCGGGGCCGGGCGGGCGGCCGGGGAGGGCGAGATGCCGGCGCTCACCGGGACAACCGTGCTCCGCCCGTCACGCGAACCGCCCGTGCAGCCACCATTGCCCGTTCTCGGCCATGGAGGCGTCGCGAAAGAGCCAGAAGCGGCGGCCGGCCGTGTCCTCCACGCGATAATAGTCGCGCAGCGACTCGGCCTCCGCATCGGCCCGCCACCACTCGCCCCGCACGCGCTCGGGCCCGTCCGCCGCCCGCACCACATGCCGGACGCCCCGCCAGGTGAAGGAGGCCGGCGGCTCGTCGGGCACCACCGCCATGGCGGTCACCCGTTCGGGCGGCTCGATCAGCCGGCTGGGCCGGGGCAGGACGGTCGGCCAGGAGCCTGTTCCGAGGGGCGCGAGCGGCGCCACGCGTCCGACCGAGCGTTCCGGGATCCGGCTCTCGACCGGGGCGGCCCGGAAGATGCGCGACGCGCCGAGCCGCACGGCGAGCCGGTCCACCAGCGGCGCGAGCGCCACGGCCTCCCCGTCCCCGGCCGGGCCGGCGAGATCGCCCGCCGCGATCTGCCGCTCGGGCAGGGGCTCGACCCGGCCGGCCGCCAGCACGATCTCGTCGATGCCGAACCCCGGATCGAGGCCAGGAAGGCGCTCGGCCACGAGACGTCCGAGATGGGCGGCATCGCGCGAGGGCGCCGCGGTGCCGACCCGGAAGCCGAGCGGCTGGCCGTCCACCCGCCGCAAAACGGCGTCGAGCCGGCGCAGGCCGCCGCGGCGCCGGTCGAGCTCGCGGCAGAGCTGGGGCAGCAGGCGGGCCAGCGCGGCTTCGATCCCGGCAAGGTGCGTCAGGGGCTCGGGGAAGGCGAGCCGGACCTGAAGCACCGTGTCGGGCACCAGCGGCGACAGCGGGTCGGCGGCGCGGCCGAGGGCCCGGTCGTGCCGGTCCAGCAGCTCGCGGCCGAAGCGGCGGGCGAGGTCGGGGCGCGGCAGGCGGGCCAGATCCTCCACCCGGTCGATCCCGAGCAGTTGGAGCCCCCGCACCGTGTCCGCAGGGAGGCGCAGGGCGGCGACCGGCAGACCGGCGAGCGCCTTGCCGGTTCTGCCCCGGGCGACGATCTGGCCCGGCCGGTAGCGGGCCAGCGCCCAGGCTGCACCGGGCGTGTCGGCGAGGCCGGCCTCGGCCGCGAACCCGGCCAGGCGCAGCCGCCGCAGCGCGTCCGCCATCAGGGCCGCTTCGCCCCCGAACAGGTGCGATGATCCCTCGACATCGAGAAGAAGGCCGGCCGGCGGGTCCGGCTGCACGACCGGGCCGTAGCGGCCGCACCAGCGGGCGAGGCCGGCGAGTTCGGCTGCGTCCTCCTCCGGAACGGCTTCCACGACGGCGAGGCCGGCGATGGAGGCCTGCACCTGGGCGACCGGCTGGCCGGGCCTGACCCCGAGCGTCCAGGCCGCTTCGTCGACGGCGGCAACGAGGCGGCGGGCGCCGTCGCGGCACACCGTGACGAGCGGCGGGCCGCCGCCCTCAGCCGGCCGCGGCGCGACGGAGCTGCCCGCCGGCCCCGAGAGGCCGGGCCTCCCCGAGGGGCCGGGCGTCCCCGGGCGACCGGCTCTCCTGCGGATGCGGTCGGTCGGGAAGAAGGGCAGGTAGAGCGAGACGACCCTCGGCATCGCAGGCCTCGACGATCCAGGATGCGGCCTCCGCGCCGCGGCACCGCAGGAGCTCCACGCGCCAGCGGGCGCGGCCGAGCCCCGGGGCGGAGGTCGCTCCCGACGGGGCGGCAGAGATGCGCCAGCGGGTGAAGGCAACACTCGGCTCGTCGGCCGCGGCCCGCTCGCTGTCCGAGCGCCAGCGCCGGACCACAAAGGCCGGCACGCCCGAACTCTCGGCCGCGAGTTGGAGGCGCCGGGAGGCGGTGAGGCCGAGCCGCGCCACCTCGCCGACCACGCCGGCCAGCCCGCCATGCCGCAGGGCCTCCTCCATGGCGGGCAGAACCTCGCCGTCCTTCCAGGTCTCGACGTAGATGACCCGGTCGGGCCCGAGCCCGACAGCGGCGAGCGCGGGCGCAAACAGGTCGCGGCCCCGCAGGCACCACAGCACCGTGCCGCGCCGGCGGGCCAGAATGCCGGCCGTAAACAGGGTCGCGGCCGCGGCATGCTCGCTCTCGACGCCGCTTTCCAGACATTCATGGAGGGTGCCGAGCGGCAGACCGCCCCAGGGCAGGTGCCGGTCGATCGGCTCCAGCCCGAACTCAAGCGGCGGCCGCGCCGCCCGGCGGGACTGCTCGAGAGCGAGGACCCGCCGGCGGAGATCGGACAAGACGGGATTGTGCCCGGCATGAGCCATGCCTTGCTCGAGAGAGTTGCGGGAGCGATGTTGTTCCTAGTTTGTTCTCATGCTCGGCCTGAGTCAATCCGCCGCGCGGGGGGGGGGTCTCAGTTTGAAATCGGGCCGGCGCTGAAACGAAAAACCCCGCCGAAGCGGGGTTAAGCGATCAACCGTTTTGGGGGTTGATTTGGCTGCGGCGCTTCGGCTGGCCGCAGCCCCATATTGTACTGGCGCACAGTGACCGCTTGCGCCCAAACGTCCTGAGCGAGCGTCCCCTTCGCCACCAGCCATCCCGAGACTTCTGCCCAGTCCCACAGTGGGGACTCTGTGGTCACTCTGGCGACGGGTGCAGGGAACCCAACTCCGCGCGCCCCGGTGGCATAATTATGCACAGCGGCGCGCGTCAGGCCTGATCGCTTGGCGATGTCAGACAGGTTCACAAGCGGGTCAGGCTCGACGTGCTCAACCTTGGCCCCGGCTCGTCTCACATCCTCAACGGCCGATGATATCGCCTCGTCTACGGACGCCGCCTCGCGAGCAAAGTCCACGATGATCCGTCCTTTTTGGAACGCAACCAGAGCGTCATCGCAACCGGCGTTATAGAAACGCGCTTCGAAGTCGGCCGCCTGTGGGTCAAGACCTGAGGCAATGATGCTGAACTCATACGTCGTCATCGGTAGCCTCCTTCCCTGGTGCGTGCGGACAACGATCTACAGCCCTCTTAATTTGGCGGGCGTGAACGCCACCATTCCGCGGTGAGCCGGACACTCCGACCTGGCATCCATCACGATCAGCTTTTGCGCAGAAAAGGCGGCCCCAATGGCCCATAGGCTGACGACAATTCCAGCCTTGCCCTTCTGCATAGGCAATAGCCGCCTCAACCTCCTTGTCGGGGTGGCGCGACCTAGCCAACCGCGCTACCTATGTAGCGTTGCGTTAACAACTGTCAACACCACCTGTTCCCTTCTGTCAGTGAGTGGTAAATTTGCCCTTAGGAGGGCTGTAGCGGTTCGACGCGCTCGCAACCAGTGGTCTTCATCCCGTCAGACTGCAACGCGCTTCTTGTAAGGGCCCCGCTTTGCCGGGACCGCCGGAGGGAGGCGCTCGGGTCGAAACTGCCGCAGCCGCGACGCGCTCGCGACAGGGGGCGCGCTTCGTGGGGCGCCGCTCCGCCAGGGCCGCGGCCCGTCCTCGCCTGTGAAGCCTTTGCGGGCCTGATGGCTAGCCGATCACCTCGCTGGGGCGCTGAGGCGGGCCGGCCTCAGCCGTCCTTGTCGGACACGCGCTTCGCCTCGGCGTCGGTCAGCGCGTTCTGGCGACCCACGAGGTACTCTTCCAAGTCGCCGCCGGCCGCTGCCTTGAGCTCGGCGATCGAGATCCCTTCGGAGGTGGCCTCGACCGCACAGGCTTCCGCCTGGTCGCGCATGTCGGCCTTTTCCCGGACATATCCAGGGGCATTCAGGTTGTTCTCGACCCAACCTTCAAGCCACTGGTC
>NZ_JAQGKF010000094.1 GCF_028290205.1 Enterovirga sp.
CGGGTTTCGCCATCCTGGGCGAGATCGGCGACCGGCTGCACGGCAAGGCCGTGTTCACGGCCATCGGTGACCCGGTCAATGTCGCGGCCCGGCTCCAGGGGCTGACCAAGGGGCTCGGTGTCGAGGCCGTGGTCTCGGATGCGGTGTTCGAGGCGGCCGGCGCCAAGCCGGACCTGCCCCGCCAGGAGGTCGCCATTTCCGGCCGCGAGGAAAAGCTCTGGGTCCGGCCCATGGCGCAGGCCGGGCAGCGCTGGCGCGAGAGCGCGGTCGAGGCGGCCTGAGCGGCGCCGCCGCTAGAGCGGCCCGGCGAGGTCCAGCCGCGCCCCCACATTCGCGCCGCCCGGCACGCTCGCCAGCAGCGCCCGGGTGTAGGCGTGCTGCGGATCGCGGAACAGCGCCGCGGTCGGCTGCAGCTCGACGATGCGGCCCTTCTGCATCACCGCGATGCGGTCGCACATCTGCGCCGCGACCCGCAGGTCGTGCGTCACGAAGAGGATGGCGAGGCCGAGCCGCTTCTGCAGGTCCTGCATGAGGGCCAGGATCTGCGCCTGGACGGAGACGTCGAGGGCCGAGACGGGCTCGTCCGCGACCAGCACCTCCGGGTCGAGCGCCAGCGCCCGGGCGATGCCGATGCGCTGCCGCTGCCCGCCCGAGAATTCGTGCGGAAAGCGGCTCGCCACCTCGGCCCGGAGCCCGACGAGGTCCAGCAGGGTGCGGGCCTTGGCCATGGCCTCGGCTTTCGGCACGCCCTGGGCGATGGGGCCTTCGGCGATGATGCGGCCCACGGTGCGGCGCGGGTTCAGGGACGCGAAGGGATCCTGGAACACCATCTGGATGCGGCGGCGCAGGGGCCGGAGCTGCCGCTGCGACAACCCGCCGATCGACACGTCGCCAACCTTGATCGAGCCGCTATCCGGCTCGATCAGCCGCATGACGCAGCGGCCGACGGTGGATTTTCCGGAGCCGGATTCGCCGACGAGGCCCAGCGTCTCGCCGCGCTGGATGGCGAAGCTGACGTCGTCGGCGGCCTTCACCTCGCGCCCGCGCCGAAACAGGCCGCGCCCCTTGTAGGTCTTCGACAGGCCGCTGACGTCGAAGGCGCGGGCCGCGCCCCGTAGGTCCTTGGGCGGAGGCGGGATCAGCGAGGGCACGGCGGCCAGGAGCCGCTTGGTGTAGTCGTGCTGCGGTCGCCTGAGCACGTCCTCGGCCCGCCCCGTCTCCACGCAGATGCCGTGCTGCAGCACCGCCACCCGGTCGGCGATCTCGCTCACCACGCCGAAATCGTGGGTGATGAACAGGACGGCCGTGCCGTGCTTCTTCCGCAGCCCGTCCAGCAGCCGCAGGATCTGGGCCTGGGTGGTGACGTCGAGCGCCGTGGTCGGCTCGTCGGCGATGATCAGCTTCGGCTCCATGGCGAGCGCCATGGCGATCATCACGCGCTGGCGCTGGCCGCCCGAAAGCTCGTGCGGGTAGGCGCGGGCGATGGCCTCCGGGTCCGGCAGGCCGACCTCGGCGATGAGCTCCCGGGTGCGGTCACGACGTCGGCGCGCGTCGAGGGCGCCGTGCGCCTCGAACGCCTCGACGATCTGGTCGGACACCCGCATCACCGGGTTCAGCGAGGTCATCGGCTCCTGAAAGATCATGGAGACCTCCCGGCCGCGCACGTCCCGCATCTCGCGCTCGGAGAGCTTCAGCAAGTCGCGCCCGTCCAGCCGGATCGTGCCGGCGGTGGCCTGCACCGTGCGGGGCAGCAATCCCATCACGGCCAGCGCCGTCATGGATTTGCCCGAGCCCGACTCGCCGACCACGCAGAGCGTCTCGCCTCGCTCCACCGTCAGGGACAGGTTCTGGATCGCGCTCGCGCGGTCGCCCGATGTTGGCAGGGCCAGCGTCAGTCCGTCGACCTCGAGAACGGCCATCAGGTCACCTTTCGCGCGCCAGGCGCGGGTTGAGGGCGTCGGACAATCCCTCGCCGACGAGGTTGAGGGCGAGAACGGTCAGGAAGATGGCGAGGCCCGGAAAGAAGGAGATCCACCAGGCGTCGATCAGCCGGGTGCGCCCGGCCCCGATCATGTAGCCCCACGTCATCAGGTTGGGATCGCCGAGCCCCAGGAAGGAGAGCGCGGATTCGAGCAGGATCGCCGAGGCGACCATCAGCGACGCCATCACGATGATGGGCGCGACCGTGTTTGGCAGCACCACGCCGAAAACGATGCGGGTCGTGCTCTGGCCGAGCGTGCGGGCCGCCAGGACATAGTCGCGCGAGCGCAACGACAGCACCTCGCCACGCACCAGCCGCGTCACGGGCGGCCAGGACACGAGCGCGATGGCCAGCACGATCGAGCCGATCGAGGGCTGCAGAATGGCGACCAGCACGATGGCGAGGGCGAAGGACGGGATCGTCTGGAACAGCTCGGTGAAGCGCATGGCGAGGTCGTCCACGATGCCGCCCGCATAGCCGGCCAGGGCGCCGAGCGGCACGCCGATCAGCAGGGCGGCCGCGGTCGAGACGAGGCCGATGCCGAGCGACACCCGGGCGCCGTGGACGAGGCCGGCCGCGACGTCGCGGCCGAGCGCGTCGGTGCCGAGCAAAAAGCGCTCGTTCGCGCCGGGGGCGAGAAACGGCCGGCCCGCCATGCGCCACGGCGATTGCGGGAACCACCATGGCCCGACCATCGCCACGGCAACCACGGCGAGCAGGATCGCGAGCCCGATCAGGGCGCCGCGGTTGCGGGCGAACTGGCGCAGCACCGTCACGCGCCCGCCTCGATGCGAGGGTCCACCAGCCGGTAGACCAGGTCGGTCAGGATGTTGAAGCCCACCACCATGGCCGAGGACACGAAGAACACGCCGAGCAGCACCTGGTAGTCCCGCTGCGCCAGGGCCTCGAACATCAGCCGGCCGATGCCGGGCCAGGCGAACACCGTCTCAGTCAGGACGGCGCCGCCGACGATCTGCCCGGCCTGGAGGCCCGCCAGCGTCACCACCGGCAGCACGGCGTTGCGGGCCACGTGGCGCCGCGTCACGGCCGCCGGCCCCACGCCCTTGGCCCGGGCGGTCCGGACGTAATCGGCCCCTGCGGTCTCCAGCATCGAGGCCCGCATCATGCGGGCATAGAGGGCGGTGAAGAAGAGCCCGAGTGTCAGCGCCGGCAGGATCAGGTGATGGCCGATGTCGAGCGCGCGGGCGAACCCCGTATGGCCGGCCCCGATCGTCTCGTAGCCCACGTTCGGCACGAGGCCGAGCTTCAGCGAGAACACGATCTGGCTCATCAGCGCGATCCAGAACAGCGGCGTGGCGTAGAAGACGAGCGCGCCGAGGGTGATGAGCGTGTCGGCGGGGCGGCCGGCCCGGGCCGCGGCCAGCGCCCCGAACAGGATGCCGAGCCCGAGCGAGATGGCGAAGGCCGTCCCGGTGAGAAGCAGCGTCGCGGGCAGCCGCTCGCCGATCAGCGAGGCGACAGAGCGGTTCTGCCGGTAGCTGAAGCCGAGATCCAGGCTGGCGATGCCCTTCAGGTAGATGCCGAGCTGTTCCACGAGCGGCCGGTCGAGGCCGAAGCGGGTGCGGAGCTGGTCCAGGAAGGCCTGATCGGCCGCCCCCGCCTCGCCGGCCATGACAACGGCGGGGTCGCCCGGCGCGAGGCGGATCAGGAAGAAGTTGAGGATCGCGATCGCCAGCAGGACGACGATGCCCTTCGCGAAGCGGGAGAGAAGGAAGCGCAGCACTAGCGGCGCCCCGTCAGCCCGGAACCCGCCAGGCGAGCCCGGAACACCTTGCGGACGGGGCGTTCAGGGCAGGATGGCGGGCCTCGCACCCCGGACACGTCCTCTCGCTCACCCAGACCCGCACCTCCGCTCACCACGCGCCGGATCCGTCGGGCCCCGGGGACGATGTCCCGCCGCGCCCGCCGGACGAACCCCTCACTGCTTCCAGACGTTCTTCGCCGAGTCGTTGATGCCGACCGCGGTCGAGACCAGATCCTTGACGTTGCAGCGATGCACGGTCGGGAAGTCGAGTTCCAGCAGCCACAGCACCGGCAGGTCGTCAGCCAGGATCTGCTGCACCCGGGTATAGAGCTCCTGGCGCTTCTCGGCCGGCGCGACGGCGGCTTCGGCGAAGAGCCGGTCCACCTCCGGATTGCTGTACTGGCCGACATTGCCGAAGGGGTTCCCCTTGACGATGTTCGACGACACGTAGGAGCGGGCAACGCCCGTGGCCGGGTCCCCGAGCTGGTACAGGAAGTTGAAGGTCAGATCGAAATCGAAGTTCGAGGTGCGCTGCGTCCAGCCGGGCACGTCGGTCGAGACGATCTCCATCTTGATCCCGACCTCCTCGAAATTCTGCTTGATGGCCTCGGCCCAGCGCGACCAGGTCTCGCCATAGGGCAGGCCGAGGAAGCGGATCACCTCGCCCTTGTAGCCCGATGCGGCCACGAGCTCCTTGGCCTTCTTGGGGTCGTAGCTGTAGGTCGGCACGCCGTCGTTGGAATAGAACTTGGTCTTGGACGAGATCGGGCCGGTGGGGATGCGGCCGTAGCCGGACCACACCACGTCGCGGCCGAACTCGCGGTCGATGGCGTGCATCATGGCCTTGCGGAACTGCTTGTTGCCCAGGATGCCGTTCTTGAGGTTGACCGAAACCCAGGCATGGGGAGCGAACATCTCCCAGCCCTTGGTGGTCACGCAGGTGTTGGGCAGCTTGGCGAGCCGGGCCACGTCGAAGATCTCGACCGCGCCGCCGGTCAGCACGTCCACCCGGCCGGTCTCGTAGGCGGTGGCGCGGGCCGCGGCGTCCGGGATGAACTGGAAGTACATCTCGTCCAGATAGGGCCGGCCCTTGTCCCAGTAGCTCTCGTTGCGGACGAGCTTGACGAAGGAGCCCTTGCGCCACTCGCCGAACTTCATGGGCCCGGTGCCGACCGGCGTGTTGTTGGCCGGGTTGGCCCGGTAATCGGTGCCCTCGTACACGTGTTTCGGCACGATCGGGGCGGAGGCGACCTCCTGCGACAGCAGGAATGGGCCGAAGGGCTGCTTCAGCGACACCCGCACGGTGAGGTCGTCGACCTTCTCGATCGCCTTGACTTGGCCGTTGACGATGGGCCGCCAGCGCGGGTGCACCTCGCGCAGGAACTTGTCCAGCGTGAACACCACGTCGTCGGCCGTGAAGGGCTTGCCGTCATGCCAGGTCACGCCCTCCTGAAGCCGGAAGGTGTAGACCGTCTGGTCGGGGGAGATCTCCCAGCTCTTGGCCAGGGATGGCATCGGCTGCAGCTTCTCGTCGTAGCGCAGCAGCGACTCGTAGATGTTGCCGGCGATCATGTTCGTCGGGCCGTTCTGGTTCAGCCCCTGCATGAGCATCGGCGGCTCGGGCGTCACGACGACCTGCAGGGCGCCGCCGGATTTGGGTGCCTGCGCCAGGGCCGGCAGGGGCACGGCGGCGAGCAGGGTCGCGGCCGACAGGAGACGGATCCAGCTTCTCGACATCGCAACCTTCCGGGCAGCGGGGAACGCGTCCGCTCCCCGCAAGGATTAGACCGGGGCGCCGAAGGGGCGTCAATCGGCCGCCGGGCGTCGGTTGCCGGGGGAGTGCCGCCGGAAGCCTACTCGTCCTCGCCGAAGCGCCCGGCCACCAGCGCGGCGATCGCCTCAAGGCTCTCCTCGGCGTCGTGCCCCTTGGCCGTTACCGTGATGGTGGTGCCGCGCGCGGCCCCGAGCGTCAGCAGACCCATGATGGAGCGGCCGCCCACCGTCTCGCCGCACCGGGTCACGGTGACGGCGGCGTCGAAGCGCTCCACCGTCTGGACGAACTTCGCCGAGGCGCGCGCATGCAGGCCCTTTCGGTTCACGATCGGGAGCACGCGGAAGCTCACCCCCTCGGGCATCTCGCCCGGCGGGCAATCGGCATCACTCTCCACGAGTTACTTTCCGGCGAGAACGCGGGACGCGACGTTGATGTACTTCCGGCCCGCCTCCTGGGCGTGCAGGACGGCGTCGCGCAGGATCTCCTCGTCCCGCACAGAGGCGAGCTTGATCAGCATCGGCAGGTTGATCCCCGCCACGACCTCGACCGAGCCGCCGTTCATGCAGGAGAGCGCGAGGTTCGACGGCGTGCCGCCGAACATGTCCGTCAGGACGACCACGCCCTGGCCGGTATTGACCCGGCACACCGCGGACATGATGTCGCGCCGGCGCACATCCATGTCGTCCTCGGGGCCGATGGTCACCGTCTCGAGCTGATCCTGAGGTCCGACGACGTGTTCCAGCGCGTACCGGAACTCCGTCGCGAGCTGCCCGTGCGTGACGAGCACCATGCCGATCATGAGAACGAGGTTTCCCCACCCGAAGGCGAAGGTGACATTTTTGTGCACTGCGATGCCCAAAGCAAGTGTTGTGCGACCATTTGCTCAGGGAAGGGCCAAGGCCGTGTCGTTCAGGTCACGGATTCGCCACTGGATCAGGTCTTCGGCTTCCGGAAGGGCGGCGGCGAGGCGCGGAAGCCAGATACCGGCGATCTCGACGCGGCGCTCCGCCGCGGTGGGCAGCCGCGGCGGCGCCTCGAGATCCACCACGAGGCTGACCACGCAGGCCGGCTCATGCGGCACGCGGACAAGCCCGATGCCCCGGATCTCGATCACCCCGGCGATCGCCGGCACGGGCCGGGCGATGAGCCGGCCGCCCGCCCGCAACAGGATCGTGCGGTCATCCGCCACCAGCCGGCCGAACAGGCCAGCGTCCCGGGCGCGGCAGATCAGGCGGCGCGCGAGCGTCGACTTGCCGGCGCCTGACGGGCCGCGGATCAGCAGGCCCCGCTCCCCCAGAACCAGCGCGGTCGCGTGGACGGCGCCGGAGCCGGGCGCGGTCACGCCGGCCCGTGGGCCGGCAGCCGGATGGTGAAGCGGGCGCCGCTGCGGCCGCTCTCCGGGCCGCGGTTGGCGGCCCGGATCGTGCCTCGATGCGCCTCCACGATCTGGCGCGAGATGGACAGGCCGAGCCCGGAATTCTGCCCGAAGCCCTGTTCGGGCCGGTCGGTGTAGAACCGCTCAAACACCCGCTCCAGGGCATGCGGCGGGATGCCGGGCCCCTGGTCCTCGACTGTCAGCACGACGTCACCGCGGTCTCGCGCCAGGCGGACCCAGATGGCGCCCTCCGGCGGCGAGAACGAGCGGGCGTTGTCGAACAGGTTGTTCACCACCTGGCTGAGCCGGCTGTCGTGGCCGCTGACCACGAAGGCGCCCGGCCCGGCGGCCTCGTCCACCTCCAGGTCGATGCGGGCCTCGTGCGGGCGCCGGCGCTCGTTGGCCACCACCACCACGGTTTCGAGGAGAAGGCGCAGGTCGATCGGCTCGGAATCCGCCCGCGCCAGTTCGGCGTCGAGTCGCGAGGCGTCCGAGATGTCGGTGATCAAGCGGTCGAGCCGCCGCACGTCGTGCTGGATGATGGACATCAGCCGGCCGCGCGATTCCTCCGACCGGGCCAGCGGCAGGGTCTCCACGGCGCTGCGCAGCGAGGTGAGCGGATTTTTCAGCTCGTGCGCGACGTCGGCGGCGAAGGATTCGATGGCCTCGATCCGAAGATACAGGGCGTTGGTCATGTCCCGGAGCGCGCCGGACAGGTGACCGATCTCGTCCGACCGCGAGGTCAGGTCCGGGATTTCCTGCCGGGCCTTGCTCCCGTGCCGCACCCGCTCGGCCGCATCCGCGAGGCGCCGCACCGGCCCGGCGATGCCGTTGGCCATCAGGTAGGACAGCACCATCATGACGGCGCCGGCCATCAGGAAGGTTTGAAGCAGCGCGAACCGCTCCGAGGCGATGGCGGCGTCGATGTCGCCGCGCTGGGTGGAGAGCAGCAGGGCGCCCTTCACAGCCCGCTGGCGCTGGATCGGCACGGCCACGGACACAATGGTCTCGCCACGGCTGTCCGCCCGGACGGTGTGGGTCGAGCTGCCGCCGAGCGCGCGCTGCACCTCGGGCAGGTTGCGGGCGTTCTGGGGGCCGATCTCCTCGAAACGCGGCCGGTCGCGCCGGAACAATCCGGCGATCCAGCGCCAACTCCGCTCCAGCAGCGTGGGTTCAGGCGCCACCACGGGGATGTCCGGGCGGGACACGTCGCCGCGGCTGTACAGGGTTCGGGTGTCGAGGGTCAGGACTCCGTCCCGGTCGTAGATCCGCGCCCGCGTTCCGGTGGGGCCAACGAGGCGGCGCAGCAGGGGCGCGACCCGCTCCGGGTTGATCGAGAATTCGAGCGGCGACACGGGCTCGTCGCCCACCCCGTCTCCGGCCTGCATCTCCAGCAGCTTGTCGGGATCGGTCAGGATGGTGCCGGCATCGACGGTGGCCGAGGCGGCGATCGCCCCGGCGATGATGTCGCCCTGGATCAGCAGGCTCTGGACCCTGGCCTCGATCAGGCTCTGCCGGAAGGTCGAGAAGGTCAGAAAGGTGACCGAGAGCGCGACCAGCCCGGCGATGTTCAGGAAGATGATGCGGCGCTTCAGGCTGGACGACGCCTGCGCCAGAACGGCCCGGCCGGCGCGCCGGGCCCAAGTGCCGAGCCACAGCAGGCGAGCGCCGGCGCCGCTGGCCGCCGGACTGTCCGGGAGCGCCTCCGCGGCCGCGGCCCGGGCGGTTCCCGGCCTAGGCTTCCTTGAAGCGATAGCCGACACCGTAGAGGGTCTCGATCATGTCGAAGGCGGAATCGGCCACCTTGAACTTCTTGCGGAGCCGCTTGATGTGGCTGTCGATGGTGCGGTCGTCGACATAGACCTGGTCGTCATAGGCCGCGTCCATCAGGGCGTTGCGGCTCTTGACCACGCCCGGCCGGGTGGCCAGCGCCTGCAGGATCAGGAACTCGGTCACGGTCAGGGTGACGGGCTCGTCCTTCCAGGTGCAGGTGTGCCGCTCGGGATCCATCTTCAGAAGCCCGCGTTCGAGCGCCTTGGCGTCGGTCTCGCGCGGGCTCGCGGCGTCCTTGGGCGCGCCGCGGCGGAGCACGGCCTTGACCCGCTCCACCAGGAGCCGCTGCGAGAAGGGCTTCCGGATGAAGTCGTCGGCGCCCATCTTGAGGCCGAACAGTTCGTCGATCTCCTCATCCTTGGAGGTGAGGAAGATCACCGGCATGTCCGACTTCTGGCGCAGGCGGCGGAGCAGCTCCATCCCGTCCATGCGGGGCATCTTGATGTCCAGGATGGCAAGATCGACCGGGGATTGCCGCATGCCGTCGAAGGCTGAGGCGCCATCCGTGTAGGTCTGGATGCGGTAACCCTCGGCTTCCAGCGCGATGGTCACGGAGGTCAGGATGTTCCGATCGTCATCCACGAGAGCGATGGTGGGCATTCATGTCCCCGGGTACCGGCCGGCGGTGCGGCCGAGATTGACGTGGCTTTCGACGAACGTCGCCCGCGCGGCGCTCGTCCACACATGAATCTGGGCGCCTGTCTAAGACAGCCGACCCCGCTTGCCAAATCCCCGCCGGCCCACTCCTCCGCGAAGCTCCAGCCATGACCTCCGACGCGACCTCGTCCGATCCCGCCTTCGACGCCCCGGCCCTCGCCCGCCGCCTGCTCCGGACGGTGCGGTCCGGCGCACTCGCCACCCTGGACCGGGACACGGGAGCGCCGTTCTGCTCCCTGGTCACGGTCGCGACCGACATGGACGGCTCGCCCCTGCTGCTGCTGTCGCGCCTCGCTGCGCACACCGCCAATCTGGAGCGCGAGCCGCGCGCCTCGTTGCTGCTCGGGCTGGGCGGCAAGGGCGACCCGCTCGCGCATCCCCGC
This sequence comes from Enterovirga sp., assembly GCF_028290205.1. Taxonomy (GTDB): domain Bacteria; phylum Pseudomonadota; class Alphaproteobacteria; order Rhizobiales; family Beijerinckiaceae; genus Enterovirga. Next base: position 9,769 of record NZ_JAQGKF010000094.1, read on the forward strand.
CTGACGCTGTCCGGTCGGGTGGTGACGGCGGAGGGGCCGCAGGCCCGGCGGCGCTTCCTGGCTCGCCACCCCAAGGCCGAGCTCTACGCCGACTTCCCGGATTTCGGCTTCCGCCGGCTCGCGCTCGAGGGCGCGCATCTCAACGGCGGTTTCGCCCGGGCGGCCCGTCTCCGTCCGGCCGAGCTCCTGGTCGACATGGGCCCCGCGGCAGCCCTGGCCGAGGCGGAGCACGGCGCAGTCGCTCACCTGAACGCCGATCACCCGGACGCCCTCCAGCTCTACGCGGTGCAGCTCGCCGGGTGCCCGGCGGGACCCTGGCGGGCGACCGGGCTGGACCCCGAAGGGCTCGACCTGCTGGCCGGGGACCTCACGGCCCGGGTCGTGTTTCCGAGCCCGGTGAACACGGCCGCGGAGCTTCGGGGCGTCCTGGTGGCGCTCGCCGCCGAGGCCCGGGCGGCCGCCGAAGCGCCGTCGACCGGTAACTAAGAGACGCAGGCGACTTGAGCGCCGGGGAGCAATTCGGGTAAGGGCCAAGCAATCTTCGGTCCCGCGCGCGCGCCGCGCCTGTCCCGGACCGAGCAGCAGCGCTCCCGGAGGATACGCAGTTGGGCAAGCAGGCGGCCGATCTCGGTGTCCACAACCCGAACCATGGCGCAGAGGCGTTTGGGTTTCGCAACCTCGCGTCTGTCGCCTGGAACCTGGAGGCGGCGGCGCTCGCCGAGCGCGCCGTCGCGGCAGGCGAGGCGCACCTGATTCAGGGCGGCGCGCTGGCGGCCGATACCGGAATCCACACCGGCCGCTCGCCGAAGGACAAGTTCGTGGTCCGCGATGCCGAGACCGAGAACGAGGTCTGGTGGGAAAATAACGGTTCCATCACGCGCGAGCAGTTCGACGTCATCCTGGCGGATTTCATCAAACATGCCGAGGGCAAGGCCCTCTACGCCCAGGACCTCTATGGCGGCGCCGACCCGGCGCACCGGGTCAAGGCGCGCGTCTATACGGAATACGCCTGGCACTCGATGTTCATCCGCAACCTGCTGATCCGGCCGGAGCGGGGCGACCTGCCGGGCTTCGTGCCCGAGCTGACCATCATCGACCTGCCGAGCTTCAAGGCCGACCCGGCCCGCCACGGCTGCCGCTCCGAGACGATCATTGCCTGCGACTTCACGCGCAAGATCGTGCTGATCGGCTCCTCGTCCTATGCCGGCGAGATGAAGAAATCGGTCTTCACGTACCTGAACTACATCCTTCCCAAAAAGAAGGTCATGCCGATGCACTGCTCGGCCAATTCAGGCCCCGGCGGGGATTCGGCCGTGTTCTTCGGCCTGTCGGGCACCGGCAAGACGACGCTGTCGAACGATCCTGACCGCATGCTCATCGGCGACGACGAGCACGGCTGGAGCCAGAACGGCATCTTCAACTTCGAGGGCGGCTGCTACGCGAAGACCATCCGGCTGTCGCGCGACGCGGAGCCGGAAATCTACGCCACGACCGAGCGCTTCGGAACGGTTCTGGAGAACGTGGTCTACGACCCGATCACCCGCGAGCCGGATTTCGACGACGGGTCGAAGACCGAGAACGCGCGCTGCGCCTACCCGATCGACTTCATCGCCAACGCCTCGAAGACGGGCCGGGCCGGCCACCCGAAGAACATCGTCATGCTGACGGCCGACGCCTTCGGCGTGCTGCCGCCCATCGCCAAGCTGACCCCGGCCGAGGCGATGTACCACTTCCTGTCCGGGTACACGGCCAAGGTCGCCGGCACCGAGAAGGGGCTCAAGGGCCCCGAGGCGACCTTCTCGACCTGCTTCGGCGCGCCCTTCATGCCGCGCCACCCCTCGGTCTACGGCAACCTGCTGCGTGACCTGATCGCCCGGCACCATGTCGATTGCTGGCTGGTGAACACCGGCTGGACCGGCGGCGGCGTTGCGACCGGCGGTCGCCGCATGCCGATCCGGGTGACCCGCCGGCTGCTCACGGCGGCGATCGACGGCTCGCTGGCCCGGGCCGATTTCCGGCGCGATCCGTATTTCGGCTTTGCCGTGCCGACCTCCGTGCCGGGCGTCGAGCCGCACATCCTCTACCCGGTGAAGACCTGGCAGAACAAAGCCGAGTTCGCCGAAACGGCGAAGCGGCTCGTGACCATGTTCCAGGAGAACTTCAAGCGCTTCGCCGACCATGTCGACGCGGACGTCCGGGCGGCAGAGCCGCACATGTCCATCGCGGCCTAGGGCCGCGCTTCAGTCCGCGCCCCGGGCGGCGGCGCGGACTGGACGCCTCAGCGCCCGGCCAGCATCTCGGCGCAGCGCGCCACGAGCCGGCGCGCCACCTCCTCCTTGGGCAGGTCCGGCCAGTCCTCCACCGTCTCGGCCGTAACGAGATGGACGGCGTTGCGGGCGCCGCCCATGATCCCGGTTTCAGGCGAGACGTCGTTCGCGACGATCAGGTCGCAGCCCTTGCGGGCCAGTTTCGTGCGGGCATGCGCCACCACGTGCTCGGTCTCGGCCGCGAAGCCGACCACGACAGCCGGGCGGCTCTCCGTCCGTCCGGCCACGGTCGCCAAGATGTCCGGGTTCAGCGCGAGCCGGAGCGGCGGGGGCTCGGCTCCGTCCTTCTTGATCTTCTGAGCCGCGGCACCGGCGGCGCGCCAATCGGCCACGGCGGCCGCAAACACGGCGATGTCGGCCGGCAGCGCCGCCTCGACCGCAGCCAGCATCTCGCGCCCGGTCTCGACCCGCAGCACCGCAACCCCCGGGGGGTCGGGCAGGGCCACCGGGCCGGACACCAGGGTCACCCGGGCCCCGGCGGCGGCGGCGGCGGCCGCGATGGCGTGGCCCTGGCGGCCCGAGGAGCGGTTGGCCAGATAGCGCACGGGGTCGAGCGGCTCATGCGTCGGGCCCGAGGTGACGAGCACGTGCCGGCCGGCGAGCGCCGCGCGGCCGCCCTCCTGGCCGGCGCCGAGCAGCCCCTCCACGGCGTCCGCGATCTCGGTCGGCTCGGCCATGCGGCCGGGCCCCCATTCCGCCTCCGCCATGGCGCCGTCGTTTGGCCCCGCGGTCCGGATGCCATCGGCGAGAAGCGTGGCCATGTTCCGGCGCGTGGCCGCGTGCTGCCACATGCGCACATTCATGGCGGGCGCCACGAGGATCGGCAGCGTGGTGGCGAGCAGCACCGTGGAGGCGAGGTCGTCGGCGAGGCCCGCCGCCATCTTGGCCAGGAGGTTGGCGGTGGCCGGCGCCACCACGACCATGTCCGCGTCGCGGGCGAGCCGGATATGGCCGATCTCGGCCTCCGTCTCGCGGTCGAACAGATCGGTATGGGCCCGGTCGCCCGAAAGGGCGGCCGCGGCCAGCGGCGTGACGAAGCGCTGGGCGCCGGCGGTCAGGATGCAGCGCACGCCCGCTCCGCGCTCGCGCAGCCGACGGATGAGGTCGAGGGATTTGTAGGCCGCGATGCCGCCGCCGATGACGAGGAGGATGCGGCGGCCGGAAAGGGTCATGTCTCACTCGTGCCCGGACAGGGCAGGCGGCGAGGCCCGCCAAGGCTTGCTGCTCGTGGTGCCGGTCACGACTGTGACGTCGCGCCTGGCCGCGCCCGCCGCGATGCCCGGCCCGCGACCGCGTGTCGCTCGGGCCGCACCATGCACACCGGCCTGCCTGTCGACAAGACGGGCCGGGCGCGCCTCAGCCGCCTGAGAGCGCCATCACGACCAGCATCAGCACCACCACCCAGATCCCGGCCGCGATGAACCGCAGGGAGCGGGTCGGGTGGCGGCCGGTGCCGAACACCGTCTCGCGTTCGAGCGCGATGCCGCGGTCGGCGGCGGCGTCGAGCTTGGCCAGGAGCCGCTCGGCCTGCTGGGCCATCACGGGCAGGTCGCCGGCCACGCGGGCCAGCGCGAGCAGGCCGCGGCCGGCCTCCTCGGCACGTCCGATGGGGCCGAGATTGCGCTCGATCCAGCTCCGGACCACGGGCTCGGACACGGCCCAGATGTCGAGCCGCGGGTCGAGCGAGCGGGCGACCCCTTCGACCACCACCATGGTCTTCTGCAGCATCACGAGCTCGGTCCGGGTCTCCATGTCGAACAGGGAGGTGATCTCGAACAGCAGCGTCAGCAGCCGGGCCATCGAGATCTGGTCGGCCCGGCGCCGGTGGATCGGCTCGCCGATGGCCCGGATCGCCTGAGCGAAGTCCTCGACCGAGTGCCGGGCCGGCACGTAGCCGGCCTCGAAATGCACCACCGCGACGCGCCGGTAGTCGCGCAGAATGAAGCCGAGCAGGATCTCGGCCAGGAAGCGCCGCTCCTTCATGCCGAGCCGGCCCATGATGCCGGTGTCCACCGCGACCAGCCGGCCTTGCGGATCGACCATTAGATTTCCGGGATGCATGTCGGCGTGGAAGAAGCCGTCCCGGATGGCGTGGCGCAGAAAGGACTGGATCACCGTCTTGGCCAGCGCCGCCCGGTCGTGGCCGGCGGCCTCGATCGCGTCCAGCCGGTGCAGCGGGATGCCGTCGATCCACTCGGTGACGAGCACGTCGCGGCCGGTCAGCTCCCAATCCGGGTGGGGAACGCGGAAATCGGGATCGCCCTCGGTGTTCTCGGCGAGTTCGGACAGGGCCGCCGCCTCGAGGCGCAGGTCGGTTTCCACCGCGACCGAGCGGGCCAGCGTTTCCACGATCTCCGTCGGCCGCAGGCGGCGGGCCACGGGCAGGCGGCGCTCGGCGAGCCGGGCCGCGAAGCGCATGGCCTGGAGGTCGCGGGCAAAGCGCTCCCGCACGCCGGGCCGCACCACCTTGACGGCGAGATCGCGCCCGTCGAGCCGCGCGGTGGCGCGGTGCACCTGGGCGATGGAGGCGGCCGCGACGGGCGGCCCGAATTCGGCAAAGGCCTGGTCGAGAGGTCGGCCGAGCGACAGCTCCACCATGGCCACCGCCTCGGCCTGGCTGAACGGCGGCATCCTGTCCTGCAGGCTTTCGAGGTCCCGTGAGGCCGCCGCCCCGACGATGTCGGGCCGGGTCGCCAGGAACTGGCCGAATTTCACATAGGAGGGCCCGAGCCGGGTCAGGGCCGCCGAAAGCCGGGCCGCGCCGGAAGCTGCGCCGCGCCGCTCCAGGAGGCGGGCGAGCCGGATGGCGAGTTGCGCGCCCGGCGGCAGGGCGGAGGGATCGACCAGCGCCAGCGCGCCCTCGCGCGCCAGCACGAAGCCGGCCCGAAGATTGCGGGCGAGGTGGACAAGGCCGGCGATCATGCCCGGATCAGACCTTCCAGCCGGAATGAATGGCCACGATGCCGGCCGAGAGCGGACGGTGCGTGACGTGGCGGAAGCCGGCCTGCTCGATCATGCCCGAGAAGGCGCCCGGCGGCGGAAAGCGGCGGATCGATTCCACGAGGTACTGGTAGGAATCCCGATCCTTGGCCACCCATTCGCCGAGCCGCGGGATCACCCCGAAGGAATAGGCCTCATAGAGCCGGTCCAGACCCGGCACGTCGACACGCGAGAATTCGAGGCAGAGAAAGCGCGAGCCGGGCCGGAGCACGCGATGCGCCTCCGCCAGGGCGCGCTCGATGCGGGGCACGTTGCGGATGCCGAAGGCGATCGTGTAGCCGTCATACGCCCGGTCTTCGAACGGCAGCTCTTCGGCATTCGCTTCCACGAAGGCGACCCGGTCCTCGTCCCGCTTGGCGGCCCGTTCGCGGCCGACCGCCAGCATGCCGGCATTTATGTCGGCCACCGTGACGCGGGTTCCTGGCCCGCCGGCCTCGGCCACGCGAAAGGCCACGTCGCCGGTGCCGCCGGCCACGTCGAGATGGCGGAACGGGCGCGTGCGGGACGGCCTCAGCATCGCGACCAGGGTGCGCTTCCAGAGCCGGTGCAGGCCCGCCGACATCAGGTCGTTCATGACGTCGTAGCGGGAGGCGACCGAATGGAAGACCTCGTCGACGCGGGCCTGCTTCTCGCTGAGCGGCACCTCGCCGAAACCGAAATGAGTGGTGGCGGGCTCGGTGTCGGGGGCGGGCGGACCGATATTCATCCCCCGCGCATAACGAAAGCGCGCGCGAAGCGCCACGCGGCGCGTCGGAGCAGCCGGAATTGTGCTGGCGCGCCGCCTCGCGCAAGATCGCCCCAGCCACCCTCAGGCGGGTCCGACATGCCGATCACCACGCGCCGCACTGTCCTGGCGGGAGCCGCCGCTTCCCTAGCCGCCCCCTCCCTGGCTCATGCCCAGAGCTGGCCGGAGGGTCGCCAGATCACCCTGCTCGTGCCCTTTCCGGCCGGAGGCGGCACGGACGTGGTGGCAAGGGTCATCGCCGATCGGCTGGGGGCCATCACCAAGGGCCGCTTCATCGTCGAGAACCGGCCGGGCGGCGGGGGCAGCATCGGCTACCTGGCAGCGACGCGGGCGCCGCCGGACGGCCTCACGGTCATGCTGACCTCCTCGGCGGTCGCCACCATGCCGTTCCTCTACCCGAGCAAGGGCTACGAGCCGCTGCGCGACCTCATGCCGGTCAGCATGGTGGCGGCGGCCCCGAGCCTGCTCTGCGTCGGGCCCTCGGTCTCCGCCCGCACGCTGGCGGATTTCGTGGCCGAGGCCCGCAAGCGGCCGGGCGAACTGACCTATGCGTCGGCCGGCATCGGCAGCGGCCTCCACCTCTCGGCCGAGCTGTTCAACAAGCTGGCCGGCCTCAGCATCAAGCACGTGCCCTACAAGGGCGCGGCGCTGGCCACCGGGGACCTTCTGGGCGGCCGCATCGACATGATCGTGGACAACCTGCCGTCGGTGCGGCCGCTGGTCGAAGGCGGCAAGCTGCGGGCGCTCGGCATCACGAGCCGGGGCCGCTCGAAACTCGCCCCGGAGGTGCCGCCGATTGCCGACGTGGTCCCGGATTACGAGTTCGTGGCCTGGTTCGGGGTCTACCTTCCGGCCAAGGCGCCGGCCGGCATGGCCGAGGCGCTGCATGCGGCCCTGGCCCAGGTTTCGGCGTCGCCGGACATCCAGGAGCGCACCGCCGTGCTCGGCATCGAGGTGAGCGCCACGAGCCCGGCCGAGTTCCGGGCGTTCATGGAAGCCGACATGGCGAAATGGGGACGGCTCGTGAAGGAGCTCGGCATCTCGGCGGACGGCTAGGCTGCTCGCCGGCCCGGGCGGCCCACGCTAGGCAGGTGATCTGCCGGAGCCCGCTCGATGTCGCTGAATGCCCTGACGCCCGTTGCCCTTCTGCTGGCCTCGAACGTCTTCATGACCTTCGCCTGGTACGGCCATCTGCGCTTTGCCGACAAGCCGCTGTGGATCGTCGTGCTGGCGAGCTGGGGCATCGCCTTCTTCGAATACTGGCTCGCGGTGCCGGCCAACCGCTGGGGCCACGCGCATTGGACCGCGGCCGAGCTGAAGACCATGCAGGAGGTGATCACCCTTCTGGTCTTCGCCGTGTTCTCGGTCGCCTATCTCGGTGAAGCCTTCACCTGGAATCACGCGGTCGGTTTCGGGCTGATCGTGGCCGGGGCGTTCTTTGTCTTCATGGGGCCGCTCGGCTGAGCCTGCGGCGGCCATGCTGCCGCCGGTGGGCCAGAAGCTCGCGCTGGTGAGCCCCGAACTCGGGACGACGCTGATCGCGATCTGCATCGTGGCCGCCCAATGCGTGATGGTGCCGGTCGCCACGCTGGTCGGCGGCAAGGCGGATGTGTGGGGCCGCAAGCCGATCTTCCTGGTCGCCTTCGCGGTGCTGGCGGCCCGCGGCGCGCTCTGCACCGTGTCAGACAGCACGGCCTGGCTCGTCGGCGTGCAGCTTCTGGCCGGGGTCGCGGCCTTCGGACTCGCCGTGTTCGCCATCGCCACGCCGGAGACGAGCCGGAGCGCCCCGTCCGGGCCCGAGGCCGAGAAGCGGGCTGCACAGGCCGCCTAAGCCCCGCGCCCGGCCGGAGGCGGCCCCGGGGCCAGACACGAAAAGGCCCGCGCCGGTGGGGGCGCGGGCCTCGGGACGTCCGGTTCGTGGGCCGGTCGTTACTTCTTGTCGCCGGCCTTCCGGAGGGCCGCGCCGAGGATTTCGCCGAGCGAGGCGCCGCTGTCGGACGAGCCGAACTGAGCGATCGCTTCCTTCTCCTCGTACACTTCCAGCGCCTTGATCGACAGCGTGACGCGGCGCGCCTTGCGGTCGAACATGGTGACCCGGGCATCGACCCGCTCACCGGCGGAGAAGCGCTCCGGCCGCTGGTCGGGCCGCTCGCGGGCGAGCTCGGCACGGCGGATGAAGGTCTGCATGTCCGTATCGACGATCTTCACCTCGATGCCGGAATCCTTGACCTCGATCACCTCGCAGGTGACGACCTGACCCTTCCGGATCTCGCCGGCATCGGCGAAGGGGTCGCCCGCCAGCTGCTTGATGCCGAGCGAGATGCGCTCCTTCTCGACGTCGACGTCGAGCACCTGTGCCCGGACCACGTCGCCCTTCTTGAACTCGTCGATGACCTGCTCGCCCGGCCGGCTCCAATCGAGATCGGACAGGTGGATCATGCCGTCGACATCGTTCTCGAGACCGATGAACAGCCCGAACTCGGTCTTGTTCTTGACCTCGCCCTCGACGGTGGAGCCCACCGGGTGCTGCTCGGCAAAGGCCTCCCACGGGTTCTGCAGGGTCTGCTTGAGACCCAGCGAGATGCGCCGCTTGACGGGATCGACCTCGATGATCTGCACCTCGACCTCCTGGGAGGTGGAGACGATCTTGCCCGGATGGACGTTCTTCTTCGTCCAGGACATCTCGGAGACGTGGATGAGGCCTTCGATGCCCGGCTCGAGCTCAACGAACGCACCGTAATCGGTGATGTTCGTGACGCGACCCTTGAGCTTGGCGTCGACCGGATAGCGCTGGGCGATGCCCTCCCACGGATCGGCGAGGAGCTGCTTGATGCCGAGCGAGATGCGGTGCGTCTCGTGGTTGATCTTGATGATCTTGACCTTGACCGTCTGGCCGATGTTGACGACCTCGGACGGGTGATTGACCCGGCGCCACGCCATGTCGGTGACGTGC
>NZ_JAQGKF010000113.1 GCF_028290205.1 Enterovirga sp.
GCGCGAGGTCCGGCACCCGGAAGGTCGGCATGGCGGCGAGCGGCACGCGGGACACGCCGCCCCCACCGCGCCTGGGTGCGGCCGCCGCCGCTCGGCGGGGCTGGGCCGTCCCGGTGCGGCGGGCGCCCTGGCGCGCCAGAAAGCGGGCCCGCAGGGTGTTGCCGAGGCCGCCGATGGCGAGGCGCAAGGACGAGCCGGAGGCCGATCCGATCCGGCATTCCGCCGGGGCCCAGCGGCGCACGATGTCGAGGGCCGAGCGCCGCCCGAGCGAGACATAGTAGGTGCGCAGCAGCGCCGCGGCCGCGTCGGCTCCCGCTTCGGTGGACGCAAAGGCGGTGTGGCCCTCCTCGTCGGCGCCGATCTCGCCTGTCCAGCGCGCGCTCTTGATGCACCACGGATTGTTGAGCTTGACGCAGCGGGTCACGATGGGCCGGCCGGAGGCGAACACCGAGGCCGCGATGGCCAGCGGCGCCGGCTCCAGCGTAGCCCGGGTGGCATGGCGCCAGTTCGTCACGGAGCGGTCCTCGGGGCGATACACGGCAGCCGGGGCCGACGCCGCGGCGCCCGGCCAGCCGAACGGCCATAGCGGCACGCGCCCGAGCGCCGCCGCCCCGTCCTGCACGGGCCCGAGCAGGATCGCGGTCACGGCGATGGCGGCCGCGGCGATCACGCCCGGGCGCGGCCGGAGACGGGCCGGTCAGGCATGCTGCCCGGCTCCAAGCGTCGCGGGCGTCTGGAAGCTCTCGATCCGGCCCTGTCCGGCCCGCAGCTCGCGCCACGTCCGGATCGGCAGCGCGATCTCGACCAGCGCCGCCGTCGGCAGGCCGGCCTGGGCCGGACCGGGATCGGCCGGCAGGGTGAGCGCGAGTTCCTCGAGGCCCGGATTGTGCCCGACCAGGACGACGCTGGCGACCTCGTCCGCGAGGTCCTGCAGCACGGCCATCAGATCCTCCCGCGAAGCCTCGTAGATGGCGTCCACATGGCGCACCGGGACGGCCCCGAACCCGGCCAGGGCCCATGTCTCCCGGGTCCTTGCCGCCGGGGACACCAGGGCGAGGTCGGCCGAGAGCCCGCGATCGGCCATGTGCCGGCTCAGCGCCTGCATATCGCTCCGGCCGCGCTCGGCCAGGACGCGGCCGAAATCGTTGCCGCTCGACTTCGCCACGGCCTTGGCGTGCCGAAGGATGATCAGCCGCTTCATCCTGGTCTCCGGTTCCGGGCGTCCACCCTCAGCGTGCCCGGCTCTGCACCGCCCGACGGGCTGCCGGACGCCGCACGGCCTTTCGGGCAGCTGCCCGCCGCCGCGCCGCAACCCGAGGCCCGACGCTGCCGGTCACCTGGCCGGGCGCGCCGTAAGGATAGGGCCGCTCGACCCCGCCATAGAACCCGTAGGACGGCCGAAAGGTGGTTTCGGGCCGGTAGGCCGGACCCCAGCCGAAGCCGTCGTCATTGTAGCCGTCTTCCGCCCCAAACCAGCCGGAGGCGGGCGGATTAAACTGGGCCAGCGCCGGAGCGGCGCCGAGCAGAAGGGCGGCGGCCACTCCGAGGCGGGCCAGCGCGGCTGGGGTCATAGCCGGATCTCCAAGAGCGGGGCTCAACGCCCGGCCGGCCGGTCCGGTTCGGGGGTTCCGGCGCTCTGTCTCGACGAGGCCTCTGGCCCGCTCCCGCCTGCGCGGTTCGGCCGCAACTCCGCCTGTATGCCGCCACGTTCCAAGATATACGCTCAAGCTTCCTTCTGCGCCGGATGGGCGCGGCCCGGACGCCTCCCATGATGCGACATCTGATCCGCTCTCTCGCCCTCGCGGTGGCCCTGGCGGTGGGAGCAACGGCAGCCTCTGCGCAGCCGCAGACCAAGACGTTCCTGCGCGAGGATCTGGCGAGCGAAGGCATCCGCCTCGAGGAGACGCTGCGGCGCGAAAGCGGCGGCCGCGGCGCGGCCTCTCCCGCCCAGGCGCGGCGCGACGGCGAATCCGCCCTCGTCCGGGGCGATGCCCGGCGCGCGCTGGCCCTGTTCACCGGGGCGGTGGTGGCCGAACCGCGGCTCGGCCAGAACTGGGGCGGCTACGCCCGGGCCGCCAAGGAGATCGAGGGCAAGGATTTCAGCGAGCGCTGGCTGCTTCAGGAGCGCGCGACGGCGGCCGCCTACGTGGCCTACCAGCGTTCCGGATCGCGGGCCGAGGAGGCGGCGTCCCTGGCGCTGCTTGGCGAGATCTATGGCCTGCGCGAGGTCTGGCGGCCGTCGCTCGACGCCTACCGGGCCAGCCTGGCGCTGGTGGACGACGCGGCCGTGCGGTCGACCTACGAGGAGCTGCGGGCCAAGCACGGCTTCCGCATCCTGTCCTACAAGGTGGATTCGGATTCGGCCTCGCCACGGGCCTGTTTCCAGTTCTCAGAAGCGCTCGCCGGCGGCAAGACGGATTTCGCGCCCTTCGTGGCGGTTTCGGGGGCGGCCAATGCGGCGGTCACCACGGAGGGCCAGCAGCTCTGCGTCGACGGTCTGCGCCACGGGCAGAAATACGCCGTGGTGCTTCGCCAGGGTCTGCCCTCGGGCGTCGGCGAGGCGCTGCTCACCTCGGCCGATTACGACATCTATGTCCGGGATCGCTCGCCCCAGGCCCGCTTCTCCGGCCGCAACTACGTGCTGCCCCGGACCGGCCAGGAGGGCATCCCGGTCGTCAGCGTGAACACGCCCGAGGTGCTGATCGACGTCTACCGGATCGGAGACCGCAACCTCCTGTCGGCCTTGCGGTCGGACGATTTCATGACCCAGCTGACGCGCTCCTCCGCCCTGAAGCTCGCCCGCGAGCAGGGCGTGAAGGTGTGGTCGGGCTCCCTCGCCACCGCGAGCGAGCTCAACCGGGACGTCGTCACCGCCTTCCCGGTGCTGCGCGCCGTCGAGAAGGTCGAGCCCGGCGTTTATGTGATGACGGCCCGCACGCCGAACAGCGAACGGGACAGCACGCCGGACGACCAGGGCGAATACGACGAGACGCGCCGGGCCACGCAGTGGTTCGTGGTGTCCGATCTCGGCCTCACGGCGATGAAGGGCCAGGACGGCATCCATGTCGTGGTGCGGTCGCTGGCTGACGCGCGGCCGCTGTCCGGGGTCGAGCTCCGGCTCGTCGCCCGCAACAACGAGATCCTGGCCACCCGGACCACGGACGCGGCCGGCCGCGCCAGCTTCGATCCGGGCCTCGCCCGCGGCGAGGGCGGGCTCGCGCCCGGCGTGATCGTGGCAGCGGCGGGGAGCGCCGGCGCGGGCCTCGATTACGGCTTCCTGGACATGGGCGGGGCGCCCTTCGACCTCACCGACCGGGGCGTGAAGGGGCGCGTGGTCACGACCGCGCTGGACGCCTTCGTGTTCACCGAGCGCGGCGTGTACCGGTCGGGTGAGACGGTGCAGCTCACGGCGCTTCTGCGGGACCGGACTGGAACCGCCATGGCCGGCCCGCCCCTCACCCTGGTGGTGCGGCGGCCGGACGGCGTGGAGCACCGCCGCGAGCAGGTGGCCGACCAGGGCCTGGGCGGCCGCAGTTCCTCGCTGCCGCTCCTGAACGGCGCCATGCGGGGCACTTGGCGCGTCCAGGCCCATCTCGATCCCAAGGCCCCGGCCATCGGCGAGGCCACCTTTCTGGTCGAGGATTACGTGCCCGAGCGGCTGGAGCTCACGCTGGCGCCCACAAGCTCGGCACTGCGGCCGAACGAGCCGGCCCGGATCGACCTCGCGGCCCGCTACCTCTACGGCGCGCCGGGTGCGGGGCTCGAGGTCTCGGGCGAGGTCACGGTGCAGGCCGCGGCCCGGAGCCCCGTCCGTGGTCTCGACGGGTTCGAAACCGGCCTCGCGGACGAAGAGGTCTCGGCCTCCACCGTGGAGCTGGAGGAGAAGAGCACCACCGGGCCGGACGGCCGCGTCACGGTCACGGTGCCGATCCAGGCAGTCGCCGCGCCGCGCCCGACGGAGGCCCGGGTGACGTTGCGCGTGGCCGAGCCGGGCGGCCGCGCGATTGAGCGCAGCGTGACTCTGCCGATCCTGCCCGAAGGACCGGTGCTCGGGATCCGCAAGCTGTTCGGCGGCGACCTCGCCGATGGCGGCACGGCCGCGTTCGACGTGGTGCTGGCGCAGCCGGACGGAACGCGGCTCGCCCGGCCGAATGTCGGCTGGTCGCTGTACCGGGTCGAGCGCAGCTACCAGTGGTTCAACGCGGACGGGCGCTGGGGCTACGAGCCCGTCTCCTCGACCCGCCGGGTGGCCGATGGCCGGCTCGACCTCCGGCCGGACGCGGCCTCCCGCATCTCGGCGCCCGTCGGCTGGGGCAGCTACCGGCTCGACGTCTCGGCCGATGGGCTCGCGACGGCCCGAACGTCCATCGCGTTCTCGGTCGGGTTCTCGGGCGAGCAGACGGCGGACACGCCGGACCTCCTCGAGGTGACGCTGGACAAGGGCTCCTACCGGGCGGGTGAGACCCTGCAGGCCCGGATCAAGCCGCGCGCGGCCGGCCGTGCCACCCTGGCCGTGGTGACGGACGGCGTGCAGGAGTGGCGCGAGATCGACCTCCCGGCCGAGGGCGCGACCGTGTCCATGCCGGTGAAAAGCGAGTGGGGCGCGGGCGCCTACTTGGCGGCCACCGCCTACCGGCCACTGGACGGGGCGAGCCGGCGCATGCCCGGCCGGGCGCTCGGCGTGGCCTGGTTCGCGATCGACCGTGAGGCCCGCAAGCTCGATGTGAGCCTCGACCTGCCCGGGACGATGCGGCCCCGCGGCACCCTGGCGGTGCCGGTGAAGCTCGCCGGCCTGGCGCCGGGCGAGGAGGCCTATGTCACGGTCGCGGCGGTGGACCTCGGCATCCTCAACCTCACCCGCTACGTGACCCCCGATCCGGCCGGGCATTTCTTCGGCCAGAAGCAGATGGGCGTCGAGTTCCGCGACCTCTACGGCTACCTGATCGACGGCATGCAGGGCACGGCCGGCCAGATCCGCTCGGGCGGCGATGCCGGCCCGGGCGCGCTGAACGGCGTGCCGCCGACCCAGGAGCCGCTGGCCCGCTATTCCGGGGTGGTGAAGGTCGGGCCGGACGGCACGGCCCGAGTCGAGTTCGAGATCCCGGCCTTCAACGGCACCGTCCGGGTGATGGCGGCGGCCTGGACGCGGAGCCGCGTCGGGTCGGCCGAAACGGACGTGGTCGTGCGCGACCCGGTGGTCGTGTCCGGCACCCTGCCGCGCTTTCTGAATGTCGGTGACCGCTCGCGGCTGCGGCTCGACCTCGACAATGTCGAGGGCGTGGCCGGCGATTACACCGTGGAGATCGACATCGCCGGGCCGATCCTGGCCGAAGCCGACGCGCTGCGGCGCCCGGTCCGGCTCGCGGCCGGCGCCAAGGGCTCGGTCACGGTCCCGATCGCGGCGGCGGGGTTCGGCGACGCCGTCCTGACCGTCAGGCTGACCGGACCGGATACGGAGCTCGACCAGCGCTTCGCCATCCGGATCCAGCCCGGCACGGGTTCTCTGGTGCGCCGCACCGTGCGACCCCTCGAGCCCGGCGGCACGGCCCAGATCACGCCGGACCTCCTGGCCGACATCCTGCCCGGAACCGGCACCGTGTCGGTCTCCGTGTCGCCGCTGGCCGCCCTGGACGTCCCCGGGCTGCTGCAGGCGCTCGACCGCTACCCCTATGGCTGCACCGAGCAGGTGGTGAGCCGGGCCCTGCCCCTGCTCTATGCCAACCGGCTCGCCACGGCCGAGCAGCTCGGCCTCGACGGCAAGATCGAGGACCGGGTCCGCACCGCGATCGGCCGGGTGCTGTCACGCCAGGATGCGAACGGCGCCTTCGGGCTGTGGAGCGTGGGCGGCTCAGACGACATCTGGCTCGACGCCTTCGTGGTCGATTTCCTGACCCGGGCGCGCGAGTTGCGCTTCGACGTGCCGCAGATCGCCTTCAATCTGGCGCTGGAGCGGCTCCGCAACTTTGTGGCCAACACCACCAATGTCGAGGGTCGGACCGGGGATCTCGCCTATGCGGTCTACGCCCTGGCCCGCAACGGCCGCCCCGTGGCGGGCGACCTGCGCTACCTCGCCGACACCAAGCTCGCGGCCTTCACGACCCCGCTGGCGCGGGCCCAGCTCGCCGCCGCGCTCGGCCTGATCGGTGACCGGGCCCGGGCCCAGACGGTGTTCGCCTCGGCCGTGGCGCTGCTGCGCTCGACCCGGGACGGCCCGGCCGGGCGCCAGGATTACGGCACGCGGCTCAGGGACGGGGCCGGGCTGATCGCGCTGGCGAGCGAGACCGGGGCCGGCCGTGACGCGATCGCGCCCGTGGCCCGGGTGGTCGAGGAGGAGCGCGGCGTGCGCGGCTTCACCTCCACCCAGGAGAACGCCTGGATGATCCTGGCCGCCGAGGCCATGTCGCGGGAGGCGGGCGCGATCCAGGTCACGCTGGATGGGGCGCCGCATTCGGGCGCTCTCCTGCGCACCTTCGGCGGGCGCGCGCTGGACCGGGCGCCGGTCCGGATCGGCAATGCCGGCACGGCCACGGCCGAGCTCGTCGTGTCGGTGGCCGGGAGCCCGATCGGACCCGAGCCCGCCGCCTCGCGCGGCTACGGGCTGGAGCGGAGCTATTACCGGCTGGACGGCACCAAGGTGGAGCTCGACCGGCTGCAGCAGGGCGACCGGCTCGTGGCCGTGCTCAAGGTCACGGAGCCCCAAGCACTCCATGCCCGCGTGCTCCTGGTCGACCGGCTGCCGGCCGGGCTCGAGATCGACAACCCGAAGCTCGTGGATTCGGACACGGTCGCGGCGCTCGACTGGCTCAAGGTGGAGGTCGCCCCCGCCCATGCCGAATACCGCGACGACCGCTTCGTCGCCGCGTTCGACCGCACACCGCAGCAGCCGGCCTCCTGGCAGGTCGCCTACATGGTGCGGGCCGTCGCGCCGGGCCGGTACGTCCACCCGGCCGCGACCGTCGAGGACATGTACCGGCCGGACCGTTTCGGCCGCACCGCCTTCGGCTCGGTCGAGGTCACGGCCCGGCCGTGACCCGCCGGCCGCCCTCCCCGTCCTCCGCGGGGCGGACGCGGACGGGCCGCGGCCTCCGGCTGGCCCTCCTCGGCGCCGGGCTGCTGGGGACCCTGGCGGCGGCTGGGTTGGCCGGGCTCTGGCTGTTTGTCGCCTCCCTGCCCCCGCTCGACCTGACGGAGGCGACGCAGCGCTCCGTGACGGTGGTGGACCGTGAGGGCCGGCTGCTGCGGGCCTTCGCGACACGCGAGGGCCGCTGGCGCTTGCCGGTGGACACGGCCGAGGTCGATCCGCGCTTTCTGCTGATGCTCAAGGCCTATGAGGATCGCCGCTTCGACAGCCATGCGGGCGTGGACCTGCGGGCCCTCGCCCGGGCCGCGCTGCAGCTCGTCTGGCACCGGCGCGTGGTGTCCGGGGCCTCCACCCTCTCGATGCAGGTGGCCCGCCTGCTGGAGCCCGAGCCGGACCGCTCGCTGCAGGCAAAACTTCGGCAGATGGTCAGGGCGGTGGAGCTGGAGCGCCGGCTCGGCAAGACGGAGCTGCTCGATCTCTATCTCCGGCTCGCCCCCTATGGCGGCAATCTGGAGGGCGTGCGGGCCGCCGCGCTCAGCTATCTCGGCAAGGAGCCGAAGCGCCTGTCCCACGGCGAGGCTGCGCTGCTGGTCGCCCTGCCGCAATCGCCGGAAGCGCGCCGGCCCGACCGCTCGCCCGAGGGAGCTCGCCGCGCCCGCGACCGGGTGCTCGCCCGCGCGGCCGCCTCCGGTCTGCTCACGGCGGAGGAGGCGGCGGCCGCGAGGCAGGAGGCGGTGCCTGCTGCCCGCAAACCGTTCCCGATGTTTGCGGCCCACGCCGCCGAGCGCGCCGCCGCGGAGCGGCCGGCCGCGACGACCCATCGGCTCAGCATCGACCGGCGCCACCAGGCGGCGCTGGAAGCCTTGCTGGCGGAGCGGGTGCCGCGGCACGGGCCCGCCGTGTCGGGTGCCATCGTGGTGATCGACAACGCGACAGGCGAGGTGCGGGTGCGGGTCGGCAGCCCGGGCAAGCTGTCCGAGGAGCGCCGCGGCGCCCTCGACATGACGGCCGCTTTGCGATCGCCGGGCTCGGCCCTGAAGCCCTTCATCTACGGGCTCGCCTTCGAGAGCGGCCTCGCGCACCCCGAGACGCTGGTGGACGACCGCCCCTCCCGCTACGGCAGCTACGGGCCTGAAAATTTCGACCTCACCTACCAGGGCACGGTGACGGCGCGCCGGGCGCTGCAACTCTCGCTCAACGTCCCGGCCGTGGAGCTGCTGAACGGGGTCGGACCGGCCCGCTTCGTGGCCCGGCTGAGGCAGGCCGGCGCGCAGATCAGCCTCCCGGCAGAGGCCGCGCCCGGGCTCGCGGTCGGGCTCGGCGGGCTCGGGATCTCGCTCCTCGACCTGACGCGGCTCTATGCCGGCCTGGCGCGCGGCGGCACCGCCCCGGCGCTGGTGACGCGCCTGGACGGCGCCACGCCCGGCCGGGAGGGCCGCGTGACCGAGGCGGTTCCCGCCTGGTACGTAGCGGATATCCTGCGGGGCGCGCCCCCGCCGGACAGCGCCGCCGCGGGCCGCATCGCCTTCAAGACCGGCACCTCCTACGGCTACCGCGACGCCTGGGCGGTCGGCTTCGACCGCCGGGTGACGGTCGGCGTGTGGCTCGGCCGCCCGGATGGCGGCGCCGTGCCGGGCCTTGTCGGCCGGCTCGCCGCCGCGCCCATCCTGTTCGACAGTTTCGCCCGGCTCGGCATCGAGCCCGAGCCCGTTTCCATGCCGGCGGGGGCGCTCCTGGCCAGCACCGCCACCCTGCCCCCGCCCTTGCGGCACGTGCGGGCGGACGTGCCGAAGACCATCGCGGCGACCGTGCAGGCCCCGCTCCGCATCGCCTATCCGCATAACGGGTCGCGCGTGGATCTCGGCGCGGGCCGGGCGGGCGGGCCAGAGATGCCGCTGGCCCTGAAGGTGTCGGGCGGGCGGCCGCCCCTGACCTGGCTCGTCAATGGCGCTCCGATCGGCGAGCCCGACCCGCGCCGCAGCGCGAGCTGGCGCCCGGACGGCGCGGGCTTCGCCCGGGTCTCGGTGCTGGACAGCAATGGCGCCACCGACTCGGTCGTAATCAGGATCGAATAGCCGCGCTCGTCTTGTGTGGGGATCGGTGCAGAACCACATCCGCAGCCGTCGCGTTCCCTCTGCGACACCGGAGTTCCGAAACCATGGCCGCCCCCTACGCCACCTTCAACGGTCGCTCCTTCACGGGGCCCGCCGATCGTGACGAGACGCTGGCGCGGCTCGACGCGCTGTCGCGCCTTCTCGACAGCGCCTTCGTGGTGCCCGGAACCAATGTCCGCTTCGGCATCGACGGCCTGATCGGCCTCGTTCCGGGCATCGGCGATCTGGTCTCCTGCGCCCTGTCGAGCTACCTGATCTGGGAGGCGCGCCGCCTCGGCCTGCCCCGCTGGAAGATCGCCCGGATGATCGGCAATGTGGCTTTCGACACCGCCATCGGCGTGGTGCCCTTTGTCGGCGACGTGGCCGACGTGATGTTCAAGGCCAATCGCCGCAACATGCGGATCATCCGCGACCACATCGAAGCCGGCGGCGGCACCTTCCCGGCCGCCCGGCAGGGGCCGGGACCGGGCCGGCCGGGCGTGATCGACGCAGAATACCACGTGGTGGAGCGCGCGAAGTGACCCGCATCGTCTGGCTGTTCGGCTGGATCAGCGTCGGCATCTGGTCGCTCTTCTGCGCGCTGACCTATGGGCTGTTCGACCTGTTCGGGCGGTTCGTGGCCCGCAACGCCGACGCGTTTTCGTCCGACCCCCAAACCGTGGAATGGCTGTGGCGCACCCTCAACGTGCTGCACAGCCTGTCCACCGGGGCGATCGTGGTCGTGTGGGCCGTGGTGTCGCTCCTGATCCTGGCGGTGCCGTGGGTGATCGACCGCATGATCGGCCCGGCCAACCGGACCCCGGTGGCGGATCCGACCTTCCGGGGGCCGGCGCCCCTGGCGCGCGACGGCGGCGTGATCGACCTCACGCCCGACCAGTACAGCGTCGGACCGCGCCCCTCCGGCTCGCCCCATTCCGGCACCACGCCCCGCATCGTGCCCCGGACCTGACGGGCGCGATGCGGCTGGCCCTGTACCAGCCCGACATCCCGCAGAACGCCGGCACCATGATGCGCATGGCGGCCTGCCTCGGGGTCGGCGTGGACATCATCGAGCCGGCCGGGTTCGACAGCTCCGACCGGAACCTGCGCCGGGCGGGGCTCGACTACCTGCAGAGCCTGGAATTGGCCCGACATGCGAGCTTCCAGGCTTTCGAGGCCTGGCGCCGCAGCGAAGGCCGCCGCCTGGTGCTGGCCACCACGGCCGGCGCCCTGCCCTACCCCGACTTCGCGTTCAGGCCCGGGGACATCCTCATGGTGGGGCGGGAATCGGCCGGCGCGCCCGAGGAGGTGCACGCCCAGGCGGAGGCGCTGATCAAGGTGCCGATGCGGCCCGGCCTGCGCTCGCTCAACGTGGCCGTGGCGGCCGCCATGATCCTCGGCGAGGCGCTGCGCCAGCTCGAGGCCTGGCCGCGGGACTGACCCGGCTCAGCCCGCCTGCTTCAGGGGGAGGACGTCGCCCGGACGGCGAACGGAGAAGCCACGCGCCACCGGATCCGGCACGAGCGCGTCGCACCAGCCGGCCGCGCTCTCCGCGGAGCCGAGCAGCAGCACACCATCCGGCGCGAGACGTCCGGCCAAGCCGGTGAGGAGCCGCGTGCGGGTCGGCCCATCCAGGTAGATCAGCAGGTTGCGGCACAGCACCAGATCGAAGGTGCCGAGCGACCCGAGATCGTGCAGCAGGTTCAGGGTCCGGAACTCCACCGCGGCCCGCAACTCGGCCGAGGCGGTCCACCCCGCCTGGCCCTGGGTGAAGTGCCGCAACAGCATGCGGATCGGCAGCCCGCGCTGCACCTCGAACTGTGAATAGGTGGCGGCCCTGGCCCGCTCCACCGCGGCGGCCGAAAGGTCCGTCCCCAGGATGGACACCTTCCAGCCGGCAAGCGCGGGCGCCATGTCGGCCAGCATCATGGCCAGCGAATAGGCCTCCTGCCCGCTCGAGGCTGCGGCCGACCACAGCCGGAGTCTGCGGGTCCTGCTCCGGGCGGCGATCAGCTTGGGCAGAACGGCGGAACGCAGCGTCTCGAACACCGCCTTGTCGCGGAAGAACATCGTCTCGTGCGTGGCCATGGCCTCGACCACGGCCTGCCCGAGCGGTCCGTGCTCGGCCCCGATCAACCGCCGAACCAGGGCCTGCAGCGAGGGCAGGCCTGCGTCGCGCCACAGGGGCGCGAGCCGACTTTCGACGAGGTACTGCTTGTCGGCCCCGAGATCGAGGCCGGAGCGCTTGCGGAGGAAGCGCCGGAGATAGGCGAACTCGTCCCCTGTCACGCGACCGCTCGCGTCCAGGAACCGCCGGGCGTCGCGAACCGGGCCTCGATCGCGCCCGCGATCTCGCCGAGCGGCAGGACCTGGCGCGCCAGCCCGGCCTTGGCGACCGCGCCCGGCATGCCCCAGACCACCGAACTCGCCTCGTCCTGCGCCACGATGGCGGCGCCCAGGGCCGCCAGCCGGCGCGCGCCGTCCAGTCCGTCCGTGCCCATCCCGGTCAGGATCACGGCCATGGCGGCGGCGCCGTAGACCTCAGCAGCCTCGTTCAGCAGCACGTCCACGGACGGGCGGCAATGGTGCAGCGCCGGGCCGTCGTCCAGCCGCACCACCACGGAGGCGCCGTCGCTTCTCAGACCCATGTGACGCCCGCCGGGCGCCACGAAGACGCGGCCTGCCACGACGCGCTCGCCATCCCGGGCTTCGGCGGCCGCCAGGCCGGTCTCGGCCGCGATCTGCGCGGCGAAGACCGAGGTGAAGATCGGCGGCATGTGCTGGACAACCAGGATGGGCATCTCATGCGCGGCCGGAGCCAGGCTGCGCAGCACCTGGATCACCGCGCGCGGACCCCCGGTCGAGGCCCCGATCAGGACCGCCCTGGCCGGCACGGCGGCGCGAGGACGGAGGCGCGGCGGTCGCCATGCGGGCGAGGCGGCCGGTGCGGAGCCCGGCCGACCGACGCGGTGGCGCGCCGACAGCCCGTGCAGCTTGCCGACCAGCTCGTCCCGGAACGCCGCCGACGCCGTGAGATCGCGCGGCCCGGAGGGTTTCGGCAGGTAGTCGAGGGCGCCGAGCGTGAGGCAGCGCAGCGAGATCTCGGCATTGCGGCGGGTCAGGGTCGACACGACCACGACCGAGAGGCCCGGCCGTCGCCGCAGCAGCAGCGGCAGCGCCGCCACCCCGTCCAGCACGGGCATGTCGAGATCGAGCAGCAGAATGTCGGGCGCGACGGTGTCGACGAGGTCGAGCGCGACGCGTCCGTTTGGAGCGGTCCCGGCCAGAACCAAGCCCTGTTCGGCCGTGATCCAGCGCGAGACAAGGCCCCGGACCACAGCGGAATCGTCCACCACCATGACCCGCACCGGCCGGAGCGCGGCCGCAACCTCTCCGCAGAGAGGCACCGTCCCGCTCCCGCCGGCCCGGGCCTACACCACCCCGACCTCCTGGAGCTTCGCGGTCATGATGTCCCGGTCAAAGGGTTTCATGACGTATTCGTCGGCGCCGGCATGGAGGGCGCGGGCAATGTGGGCGACGTCGTTCTCCGTCGTGCAGAACACGACCTTGGGGCCCGTGCCGCCGGGCATGCGGCGGAGTTCCCGCAGGAACTCGTAGCCGTCCATCACCGGCATGTTCAAGTCGAGCAGAACCGCGTCCGGCATCTCTTCCCGGCAGAGGCTGAGGGCCTGCTCACCGTCCTCGGCCTCCGAGGTCCGCAGGGACAGCCCCTCCATGATGCGCTTGGCGACTTTCCGGATCACGGCGGAATCGTCGACGATGAGACAATGTTTCATGCGGGGGCTCCGGGGATGTCAGGCGG
Source organism: Enterovirga sp. (assembly GCF_028290205.1). Taxonomy (GTDB): domain Bacteria; phylum Pseudomonadota; class Alphaproteobacteria; order Rhizobiales; family Beijerinckiaceae; genus Enterovirga. Next base: position 12,998 of record NZ_JAQGKF010000113.1, read on the forward strand.
CCAGCGCCGCGCGGTCGGGGGCAAGCGCGGCCTCGACGTCCATGACGACGAGAAGCCGCGGGGAGAGCGGATGGATGCCTCGGCTGAGCTGCGCCCAGCGACGGTCGAGATGGACCGGATTGGGTTCGAGATCGGCGGCGGCGAGCTGCATCACATCGCCGACGGCGTCCACGATCAGCCCGAAGGACTCGCCCCGGTGCTCGATACCGACGGCGAGCCTGCGGGCCTGATCGGGCCGGGCCGGGAGGCCGAGGCGCTGCCGCATGTCCAGCATGGTCAGAACGCGCCCCCGGAGATTGACCAGACCCGCGATCTCCGGCGGGGCCAGCGGCACGCGCGTCAGGCACGTCACCACGAACACGTCGAGCACGTGCTCGATCGGAATGCCGAAGAGCTGGTCGCCGATCTCGACGGTCGCATACGTGGCCAGGGCCGCGGGCGGGTCGGCGGTGGCGTCGGGAGCCGTCATGCCGCGGCGTCCCAGGCAGTTTCGAATTCGGCCAGGGCCGCCAGGAGCCCGCTGCGGTCGAATTTGGACACCACATCGTGGATGCCCAGGCGCGCCGCGCGTTCCAGCATCTCGGGCCCGGCCGAGGAGGCCAGCAGGACGACCTGGGGCAGCCGCAGGCCCGGCTCCCGGCGCAGTTCGTCCACCAGGTCGAGCCCGTTCCGGTCTGGAAGGTCGAGATCGACCACGAGAGCGTCGGCAGGGCTCCGGGCCAGGCAGCGCCTCGCGGCGGCCGCGCTGTCCGCTGTCCGGACCGAGAAGCCGGCCGCCTTCAGGACCGGAACCAGCATGTCCCTGAAGAACGCGCTGTCGTCCACCAGGACCAGGGAGCGCCGGTCCTGGCCTGCGGCCCGGTGACCGCCGAGCCGGGGAACGTAATGGCCGATGTCGACGATCTCGGTGGCGACGCCGCGCACCAGCGCGCGGCCGACGAGGTCGGAACGGCCCGGGACCGGGTCGATGTCGAGCTCGGCATCCACCACATCGACGATCTCGTGGACGGCGAGGGCGAGGTGGCGTCCGCCTTCCTCGATGACGATCAAGGGCTGGGACCCCTCCCGCTTCAGCCCGTCCGGGCCGTCGATGGGCACCACGGGCATGAGACGCCCGCGATAGGACAGGGTCGGGCTGCCGCCCACCTCCTGAATGGTAGCCGCATCGACCTCCTCGAGGCGGGTCACCGCCGAGAGCGGCAGGGCCTTCAGCACGCGATGGCGCCCCCGGAACACCAGCAGGGTGACCCGTTCGGCGGCCTCCGCCAGCGCCTCGTCGGCGGACGGCAGCTCGGCCGGCCCGCGATTCAGGGCAGCGCCCGCCAATTGCGCGGCGCCGCCCGGGTCGATGATCAGGACAATGGCCCCGTCGCCCAGGATGGTGGTGCCCGAGAAGGCCGAGAGATGCCGGAGCCGGGACGACATCGGCTTGACGACGATCTCCTCCGTCTCGAGCACGTTGGCGACCAACAGCCCGAAGCGCTTGCGGCCGACCTGAAGCACCACCACGAAGTCGCCCCGCTCAGCGGCCCCATCGGCCGCGAGCCCGAGCAGCCCCGACAATTCGACCACCGGCAGGAGTTCGCCGCGCAGGCGCAGGAGCGCCGCACCGTGCAGCCGCTCGATCGCGGACTCGGAGCCGGTCTTCACATGCACCAGCTCCAGCACGGCGGTCTGCGGCAGCGCGAAACGCTGCCCGCCCGCCTCCACGATCAGCGATGCCAGGATGGCCAGCGTGAGCGGGATCTTGATCGTGAAGCGGGAGCCTCGCCCGGCCTCGGACGCGATCTCGACGGTGCCGCCCAGGGCCGCGATGTTGCTGTTCACGACGTCCATGCCGACCCCGCGGCCGGACACGGCGCTGACCTTGGCGGCGGTCGAGAAGCCCGGGTGGAAGATGAGCTTGGCGATCTGCTCCTCGCTCATCCGCTCGACGTCCTGGCCCGCCAGCAGGCCGAGATCGGAGGCGCGCTGCGCGATGGCGGCGTGGTCCAGCCCACCTCCGTCATCGGCGATCTCGATGGTGATCGAGCCGCCCTCCTGGACGGCGCTGAGGCGGATCGTGCCCTGCTGCGGCTTGCCCTGGGCGAGACGCAGCTCCGGAGTCTCGATGCCGTGATCGACCGCGTTCCGAACCATGTGGGTCAGCGGGTCGCGGACGAGTTCGAGCACCTGGCGGTCGAGCTCGGTCCCGGCCCCCGACATGACGAGTTCGACCCGCTTGCCGAGTTCGGGCGCGAGGTCGCGCACGATGCGGGGGAGCTTGGCCCAGGCAGAGCCGATCGGCTGCATCCGGGTCTTCATGATCCCGTCCTGCAGCTCGGCCGTGACATGCGAGAGGCGTTGCAGCGGAGCCTTGAAGGCGGCGTCGCCTTCGCTCCGCCGGGAGATGTCGAGGAGCTGGTTGCGGGTGAGGACCAGCTCCGACACCATGGTCATCAGGTGTTCGATGGTGTCCACCGCCACCCGGATGGTCTGCACGCGGCTGCTCGCGCCTTCGTCCTGTCCGAGGGGGGCCGGGAGGTCCGCCGCAAGAGGCGCAACGGGGCTCTCCCCGGGGCCGGACGCGGCCCGGAAGGCGCGGTCCAACTCTTCGGCCGAAACCGGCCGGGCGCCGCGCTCGTCCTGCTGCAGGCCCGCGGCCCGTTCCAGCTCCGCGATGATCTCGCCGTCCGACCCTGCCGGCTCCGCCGCCGCGCGGTCGAGCTCGGCCAGGATCAGCTTGATGCGATCCACCGTGGCCAGGATCAGCGTCACGGCTTCGCTCGTCACCGGCATCCCGTCCTGGAGCCGGCCCATCAGGCTCTCGGCCGCATGCGCCAGCGCCTCGAGCCGCGGCAGGCCGAGAAAGCCGCAGGTGCCCTTGATGGTGTGAACCAGCCGGAAGACGTTGCGCAGGATCGCATCGTCGCGCGGATTCTGCTCGAACCGGACCAGTTCCTGGTCCACGGTGTCGAGATGTTCAGCGGTTTCCGTGAGGAATTCCCGCAAGAGATCGTCCATGACGATCAGCGCGCCCGTTCGAACTCACCGGCGAGTCCGCGGGGACCTTGCAGGCCCGAGCGTTTACGTTCGGTTGAAGGATCCTTGCCGAATGATCGGACCGGGGCGGCCGCTAGGCCCGGTCAGGCGGCCCGGGCTCGGATCGTCACGGCGTCGTTCTCGATGGCGAGCGCGACGGTCATTCCGGCCTCCCGGGCGACCAGCCCCGTGTAATAGGGCTGGATCTCGTGGGCCGTGATGCTGCCGCCCTCGGGATCCCCGGCCAGAAGCGCTTCCGCATGCGGCGGGATGCGGGCGTTCATGCCCTTGGCGACGAGCGTGAAGGTCGAGGCATCGTCGTCCCCGTCCACGGTCACGTCGAGGGCGCCGCCCCGCGGAATGGCCGCAATGGCCAGCACGACGAGGTTGAGCAGGAGCTTCACCCGATTCTTGGGCAGAAGGGCGCGCGGCGCAGTCCAGGTCAGCGCAACCTTGTCGTCGCCGTACATGCCCTTGGCCACGGCCTCGGCGTCGCCGAGGTCGATCGCGGCCCCGGCCGAGCCGGCGGCCCCGAAGGCGAGCCGGGCGAATTGGAGCCGGGCGGATGCCTGGCGTGCGCTCTTTCGGATCAGATCGAGCGCGAATTCCTGCATGGAGGCGTCACCCTCCTCTTCCAGCACCTCGAGGCCGTTGACGATCGCCCCGACCGGGCTGATGACGTCGTGGCACACGCGCGAGCAGACGAGCGCGGCGAGGTCGAGAGGTTCCAGCGTGACGGCGGGCATGGACCGGCTCCAGCGAGAGGCAAAGGGGCCGTCGAATCGGCCGGGCGGAGCTGTTCCGATAACGGCGGCGCCGACGATTGAGAAGGGGCGCGGGTGGACGCGCCGATGAGCCGGGGCCGGCCGCACCTCGCCGACCCGGACCGCGCGGCCGCGATCCTGGCCGCCATCGCGGCGGAAGCCGGGCTGCTCCTGGCACAGATCGCGGACAGGAAGGCCGGCGCCGTCCTGAAGCCGGACGGGACGCCCTCGACCGCGGCCGATCTCGCCTCCGAACGTCTGATCCTGGACCGGCTCGCGGTTGCCTTCCCGGATATCCCGGTGGTGGCCGAGGAGGGCAGCGCGAGCCTCGCGGCCTCCGGATTGTTCTTCTTGGTCGATCCGCTGGACGGCACCCGCGACTACCTGTCGGGCGCCGGCGAGTATTCCGTGAACATCGCCGTGGTGGCGGACGGGCGTCCGCTCGCGGCCGCGGTCGCTGTGCCGACCCTCGGACGCGTCTGGGCGGCTGGAACCCGAGCTGTCGCGGCCCCGCTCGAGGCCGACGGCACACCAGGACCCTGGCGCGAGGTGCGGGTGCGCGATCCCGCTCCGGACGGCTGGGTCGCCCTCGGCTCGCGCCGCCACGGGGACCCCGAGACGGAGCGCTGCCTGGCCCGGCTCCCGGTGGCCCGCAGCGTCGCCGTGTCCTCGGCCGCGAAGTTCTGCCTGATCGCGTCCGGGGAGGCCGACATCTACGTCCGCTGCGGGCCGACCATGGAATGGGACACGGCCGCCGGCGACCACGTGCTCACCCGCGCCGGTGGCTCGGTAACCGGCCCGGACGGCCGGGCACTGCGCTATGGCCGCGCCGAGCGAGGCTACCGCAACACGGCCTTCGTGGCGCTCGGCGATCCAAGCCGGGTCGCGGAGGTCGCGCTGCCGCTGGGCTGAGTCAGCTCTGGACGAGTCTTGCCCTGACCCGGTTCCAGCCGCGCTCGGCGGCGCCGGCCGCGCCCTCGTCGTCGAGGAACCGGCGGCGGTTTTCGGCGGTGCGGAAAAAGTACAGCCGACCCTGCCGGATTGCGAACAGGAAGGGGTCGGGGGTGACCAGCCGGCCCGCCGCCGCCGCAAGCGCGTCATAGCCGCCGGCGCGGGGCAGGAAAGCTTCCGGCCGGCGCAGGAAGGCCGCGCGGTTCGCCGCGGAGCTGAACCGCCAGGCCAGTCCGGCGAAGACGGCCTCGTGCTGGGCGAGACCCGGCACGGGCTGGCCCTCGATCACGTAGGCGACTGGATCGAAGCCCGAGAGGGCGACGCCCGACAGGGCGTCGGAGGCGAACACCTCGGTCGCGCCGAGAACGACCGGCAGGCGGCCGGCGAGGGCCGGGGTGGCGAAGCCAAGCAGCAGCGCGGCCGCTGAGATCCTGAATAAGGACATCTTTAAGGATGCGAGCCTTAGCCTGACGTCGGGACGGCTTCTCTACATGACCTCCCCCGAACAGGACGTAAACGGCGGCCACCGACGTCCCGCGCCCTCGGCGCGCCCGGTCGGACCGGAAGGCCCCATTGTGAAGGAGACGCGCATGATCACGCGGCGCAGCTTGTCGACCATGCTCCTTGGAACCATGGCTGGGCTCGGGGCGAGCCCCGTCGTCGCCCGGGCTCCGCGGCCCGGCGAACGGGAAACGTTCTCCACCCGCGAACTCGTCGATTCGGGCCACGGCTTCTTCGGCAACGTGTCCCGCGGCCTCGCGCTCACGCTCGAAGAGGCGACCCGGCGCTGGGGCGAGCCCAACGGCTACATCTTGGGCCAGGAAGCGTCGGGCGCGCTTTTCGGCGGCCTCCGCTACGGCGAGGGGTCCATCTATACCCGCCGCAACCGCGGCCAGCGCATCTATTGGCAGGGCCCGTCGCTGGGCTTCGACATCGGCGGCGAAGGCGCCCGCCAGATGATGCTGATCTACAATCTCCCGGCCATCGAGGCGATGTACGAGCGGTTCCTCGAAATCGACGGCTCCGCCTATTTCATTGCGGGTTTCGGCCTCAGCGCGGCCACCCGCGACAACATGGTGGTGGTGCCCATCCGGTCCGGCGTCGGCGTGCGGCTGGGCGTGTCGCTCGGCTATTTGAAGTTCAGCCCGAGCCCAACCTGGAACCCGTTCTGACCGCCTCGGGACCGCCGGACGAGGCGGCCATCACCCGCGAGGTCGCCGCGCTGGAGCGCGAGATCGCGGATCCGGCCGGCGCGGGGCTCGCCCCGGCCGAACTTCGCCGCCGCATGGACGCTGTCGCTGATCTGATCCTGGCCGGGCCGGCGGGGCCTCCCTCTGTGCCCGTCGCGGGCGGGGAGCAGCCCGGAAGCGCCGCCGGGCCGATTGCCCAGCCGCAGCGCAGGGGCTAAGCGGGCCGCCTCATCGGAGACGTGGCACCCATGGATCTCGGCCTCGACGGCAAGCGCGCCCTTGTCCTGTCCTCGAGCCGCGGCCTCGGCCGCGGCATCGCAGAAGCACTCGCCGCGGAAGGCGCCCGCGTGTTCATGACGGCGCGGAGCGAGGACAAGCTCAAGGCCGCCGCCGAGGCCATCAACGCCCGCGGGCGGGGCCAGGCCAAGTTCATGGCCGCGGACCTGAAGACCGGCGTCACCGCCATTCACGAAGCGGCCGTCGCGGCCCTTGGCGGCATCGACATCCTGGTCGCGAATACGGGCGGCCCGCCGGCCGGGACGGCGCTGTCGGTGGAGCCCGACAGCTGGACCCCGCAATTCGAGGCCATGGTGGTTCCGGTGTTCCGGCTGGCGTCGCTGGTGCTGCCCGGCATGCAGAAGGCCGGGTTCGGCCGCATCCTGGTCGTAGCCTCGTCCGGGATCGTCCAGCCGATCCCGAACCTCGTCATGTCCAACGCCCTCAGATCGTCGATCCTGGGCTGGGCCAAGACCCTGTCCGGCGAGGTCGCCAAGGACGGCGTCACCGTGAACATGATCCTGCCCGGCCGCATCGAGACCGACCGCACGGGGGAACTCGACGCCGCCAACGCCAAGCGGGCCGGCAAGACCGTGGAGCAGGTCGCCGAGGCGGCCCGGGCCGCGATCCCGGCCGGCCGCTATGGCGACGTGCGGGAATTCGCCGACGTCGCCTGCTTTCTGGCCTCGGCCCGGGCGAGCTACGTCACGGGCTCCGCCATCCGGGTGGACGGCGGAGCGATCCGGTCCGTCTGAGCTATTTGGGGTCGGCGTTCGGCCGCGCGCTGCCCGGCGTGCCGGCCGGCGGAATCACCGGCGTCGTGCCCGGATTGGTCGGCGTCAGGACCATCCCGGACCCGGTCACGGGCGGCTTGATCACGCCGTCGCTCTTTTCGAGCCGGTCGCTGAGCGTTCCGGTCGAGCCCGTCGTGTCTCCGGCCTGGGGCTCCATCTTCTCCGGAACCGTGTTGTGCGGCGCGGGCATGTTCGGGTCCCGCGGCTGAGGCTGGACCGGCATTTGCGCCGCCGCGGAAGCCGCGATCATTCCGCAGGCGGCAGCGACGATCGCCGTCCGCCAGATCATTCCGCGTTCCATGGCCCAACCCTCGCCCTTGTTCTGAGCGGATAACAGGCGGGGCGCCGGCAGGGTTCCGGTCAGGCCGCGGGCTGGGTTCCGCGGGCGGCCTCAAGGTAGAGCGCGCGCAGGCGGCGCGCGATGGGACCGGGACGCCCCTCCCCGACCGCCCGGCCGTCGATCGAGACCACCGGCATGACGAGCGACGTGGCGCTGGTCAGGAAGGCTTCGGCCGCGCCCTTGGCTTCCTCCGGGGTGAACGGCCGCTCCTCGATGCGGAGCTGGGTCTCCTCGGCGAGGCGCAGCAGCGCCTGGCGCGTGATGCCGGGCAGGATCGCGTGCGAGAGGGGTCGCGTGACGATGCAGCCGTCACGCGTGACGATGAAGGCCGTGGACGAGCCGCCTTCCGTGACCTGCCCGTCCTCCACCATCCAGGCCTCGGCGACGCCGGCTTCGGCGGCCGCCTGCTTGGCCAGGACCTGGGCCAGCAACGCCACCGACTTGATGTCGCGCCGGGCCCAGCGCAGGTCCGGCACCGTGATCACGGCGACCCCGGTCTCGGCGCCGGGCGCGTCGGTCATGCGCTTCTCCTGGGTGAACATCACCACAGTCGGGCTGACATCGGCCGGAAAGGCGAAATCGCGCTCGGCCACGCCGCGCGTCACCTGCATGTAGACAAGCCCCTCGGTCAGGGCGTTGCGGCTGACGAGCTCCTCCTCGAGCCGCGTCCATTCCGCGGCGCTGTGCGGATTGCGGATCCGGATCTCCCCGAGCGAGCGCTCGAGCCGGGCGAGATGCGCCTCGTTGTCGACGAGCCGGCCCTCGATCACGGCCGAAACCTCGTAGATTCCATCCGCGAACAGGAAGCCCCGATCCATGATCGGGATACGGGCCTCGTCATACGGCACGAACGAACCGTTGACATAGACGATGCGGGACATGGCGCTCTCCGGACGGGCCACTCGTGCCCCCACCGCCCCGCTTCCGCAAGTCGAGGGGCGGCCTGGTCCCCTATTTCACGGCCAGGATGTAGGCGAAGCTCGTGACCAGGCGCCAGTCGCGCGCCCGGGCCAGCCGGGTGAAGGCGGCGTCGAGCTGCTTCAGCACGGGGATCTTCCAAAAGTAGCTGTAGCCCCAGAACGGCAGCAGCAGGGTCTCGCGAAAGCCCGCCTGCTCCAGCATCGGGACCACCTTGTTCGGGTCGCCGAAGCAATGGTCGTAGAAGGCCGGGAATTTCGGGTTGTCGCCGGCCTGATGCCGGTCCGGAAAGAGCCGGCTGACAATGGCGCTTGAGACGGCCTCGGGCACCATGCGGTTGAGCCAGAAGGGGGGCGCATGCAGCGTCGGCACGAAGGCCAGCGCGACGCCGCCCGGAGCCAGCATCTCGTATTGGTTGCGCCAGAGCTGACGGGCGTCCCGCACATGCTCCATCACCATGCGGGAATAGACGAAGTCGTAGCTCCCGGGCGTCACGACCCGCATCGTGTCCGGCGAGGCCACGTCGCAATGGAGCTTCGCGAAGGCCGCCGGCGCCAGGGCCAGTTCCGCAGCCGAGATGTCGTTCAGCGTGACAGAGAGGCCGAGCCGGCGCGCCTCGTCGGGGGTGAAGAGCGGGTCGCGGCCGCCCCCCACCTCGAGGTGGCGCGACAGGCCGTATTCGGCCGAGATCGCCGTGACCGTGTCCTTGTAGGCGCTCCAGGACCAGTTCCAGTCGGGCGAATAGCCGAGATCCCGCACGAGAGCGGCCAACGGGCGGCGCGCGGCGCCGGCAGGCCGGGGCTCGCCGGCAACCGGAGGAGGTTCGGACAGGGCCGCCGACATGGGACAGATTCCCTCAGGCGCAGGACGCGTCCGGCCTGCCTAGCCCGGAAAGCGTGAACATCCTGTTCGGCGAAAGCCGCGGACTCGTGGGTCCGGCAGGCGGCCCCCGCTCAGGCATGCCCGAACGGACAGGCGGGCGCGGCCGCCTCGGGGCCGGCCGCCGGCCCCGCCGGGGTTGCGGCCGGCCGGCGCGGCATGACGAACATGGGCAGCGTCTCGCCGGGCCGCAGTGTCAGCCGGCAGACGGGCTGAACATCGTGGCCGGGTTTCAGCCGCAGGGTGAAGCGCTGCGCCAGGGTGGCCAGCGACAGGATGGATTCGGTCATGCCGAAGGAGAGCCCGGCGCAGATCCGGGGGCCGATGGAGAACGGCACATAGGCGAATTTCGAGACCGGCTCGGGGCTGCCCGGCAGGAAGCGCTCGGGCGTGAAATTGTCGGGCTCGGCCCAGAGCTGCTTGTGGCGGTGCAGCAGCCAGGGCACCACCATCACCAGCGAGCCCTTGGGCACGGGCCGCCCCCGGATCGTCTCGTCCTCCAGCGCCTCCCGGGCCAGGATTGGCACCGGCGGATACAGCCGCAGCGTCTCCTCGATCACGGCGCGCGTGTAGGGCAGACGGGCGACGTCGCGCAGCGACGGGGCCTCGCCGCCGAGCACCGAATCGAGTTCCTCGTGCAGCTTCGCCTCGACGTCGGGGGCCTGCGACAGCAGAAACCAGGCCCAGGCGAGCGTGTTCGCGGTGGTCTCGTGCCCGGCCATGAAGATCACGGCGGCCTCGTTGCGCAGCGCCTCGTCGGCCAGCGGCGCGCCCGTCTCGGCGTCGCGCGCATCCAGCAGGTGGCCGATCACCGAGGTCTCGCCCGAGGCGCCGCGGCGGCGGTAATCGGCGATGATGCCGTCCAGCACCGCGTGGATGCGGGCCTTGGAGCGGTGCAGGGCCGGCCCGTGCCAGCGCGGCAGCCAGTCCGGCAGGCCGAGCAGCGAGAGGGCGTCGGTCTGGCCGACATGGCGCTGGTAGTCGCTGAAGCCCTCGACGACCTCGCGGGCATGCGACGCCCCGAGCTGGCGGCCGAAGATCGTGCGGCAGATGATTTCCGCCGTGAGCTCGGCCATCTGCGACAGGGCGTCGACCTCCGCGCCCTCCGGCAGCGCCGCCCAGCGCTCGCGCGCCTCCAGGATGGTGTCGACCATGATCGGCGCGAACAGCCCGATCTTGTTGGTGTGGATCACCGGGCCGACGAGCTTGCGGCGTCGCCGCCACGTTTCCCCGTCCGAGACGAACAGGCCGTCGCCGAGCAGCGGCTCGAGCGCATGGCGCATCTGGGGGGACTTGCGCTCGAACGCGGCGTTCCGGGACGAGAAGGCGTATTGCACCAGGTCCGGCGCGTTGCAGATGAAGATCCGGCGCGCCAGCACGCGGGTGACCGAGAGTTGAATCTCGAAGGCCCGCTCGCCGAAGATCTCGAGCAGATTGCGGCGGGCGCGGCGAATGACCTGGAAGGTCGAGAGCGGCTTCGCGGCGCGCGGCGGAAACGGGGGAACGAACGCGCTCAATCCGGCCAGTCCTGCCTTCGGCCGCTCCGGCTTACGGGGCGGGACGGGCCTGCACAAGCACCGCTGCCGCCGCAACCGGGCCGCCAAGCGGAACGGAGAGGGCCCGCGAGCGTTCGATCCCGGACGCGACATTCTCCCCACACCGAGACCACAGCATGCGACGCACCCTCACTCTGGCTGGAACCCTCGTTACCGCCCTGCTGCTGCTGCCGGCCCCGGCCGGCGCTCAGGACCGGGCCGTCAACACGGGCCTCGGGGCCATCGCCGGCGCCGTCGTCGGCGGGCCTGTGGGCGCCGTGGCAGGCGGCGCGATCGGCTACGGGGCCGGCAACGAGATTTCGCGCGGGCTCGGCCTGAGCGGCCGACGCAGCTACCGGCGCTCCGGCTATCGTGGCCGCTCCGCCTATCGCCGCGGCGCCTACCGGCGCAGCGCGTACCGGCGCGACTACCGGCGCTGACGGGCCCGGCGGATCAGGCTCCGCCGGTCCACACGCCGAGAAGCAGCGCGGCCCCGATCACCAGGACCAGGGCGGCGGCCGCGAGTTCGGCCGCGGCTCCCAGGACGGCACCGGTGCGGCCACGCCCAGAGGCGAGCCGCAGCGCGAGCCGCTTGGCGTAGATCGCCAGCGCGGCCAGCGCCCCGGTGGTGAGCGCGGTGCCGAGCGCCATGGCGAGCGTCGCCGCGACACCCGCCGCGAACAGGCCCCATGAGGCCGCCAGCGTCAAAACCACGATGGCCCCGGCGCAGGGCCGGATCCCGGCCCCGAGCGCGACCGCAGCCATCTCCGTCCAGGAGCCGTCTGACGGGGGCGCCACGGGGTGGCAGGCGCAGCCATCCGGATCCGCTCCGGCCGGGACGTCGGGCCCGGCGGCGGCCAGGACCTTGCCGGCCTTTCGCCACACCAGCACGAGGCCCAGGATCACCACCACGGCGAAGCCGCCGATCTCGGACACCTGCACCGTGCGGCTCATGGCCGCGGCGGTCCCGCCCAGGATCAGAAACACGGCCGTGACGAGCAGGATCGCCACGGCGGCCTGGATCAGCGCCGCCGCGAAGCTCACGCCCAGTCCGCGCAGCAGCGCCCGCTCGCTGGACACGATGTAGGCCGCGATGACGGCCTTGCCGTGCCCGGGGCCGGCCGCGTGGAAGACGCCGTAGGCGAAGCCGATTCCGAGCAGCAGGCCGAGCCCCGAGATCCCGTCGCTGCGCAGCGCCGACAGGGCTGAGCGGAGCGAGGCGAAGAAGGCGCCCTGCCAGGCGAGAAGCAGCCCGCCGAGACCGGAGGCGGCCGGGGCCGCCTCGCGGATCCCCATTCCAAAGGGGCTTCGGGCCGGTGGTGGCGCGGCCGGGGCCAGCCAAGCGCCGATCAGCAGGGTCGCGCCGCCGACCAGAAGCACTGCCGCGACCGCCGTGAGGAGGCGCGGCCAGGGACTTGCCGGGCCGAGCCGAAGCGCCGTTACGGACATGCCACCACCGTCCGGCTCGCGAAGGAAGCACCGAAGCTGCTGGAGGCCGAGAGATTCTGGAAAAAGCTCTCCGACAAGGATTTGTTGGCCTCGGTGGGGACCGGCTTGGGGCGACTCACCGTCAGCGAACAGCCCGCCGGGGCGCCGTCCAGCCGAACCGCGTCGGCCGCCGCGGCAGTCTGAAAATCCACGAAGAAGGTTGGGTCGTAGACCTCGAGCCCGAGCAGCTTTCCGGCCGCCGGGCTCTTCAGCAGCACCTCGAACCGCAGCGTCAGGCGGCCGTTCTCAAACGACATCCCGGCGTTGCGCGGGACATCCATGGCCTGCTTGACGCCGTTGGCCTTGAGCACGGTGAAGTAGCCGGACTCGCCGAGGGCGGAGACGTTGGTCTCGGCCAGTTGCTTCAGCTCCTCCTCGCTCGTGCGCCCGTCCCCATTGGCATCGAGCCCCTGCACGGTGACGGTGGAATAGCCCTCATCGAAGGTCCAGTGGTGGCGCACCGCCGCCACCTTGCCGGCCTCGTTGAACATCAGTTCGGATCTCACCTCGATCCAGACATGCGGGTGCGCTGCGGCCGGCCCGGACGGCAGCGCGGATCCGAGCGCGAGAAGAGCGGCCAATGCACGACGTCGCAGCACGAGAGGATCCCGATCCGGCCTCACGCTGGCCGGCCATGGTTAAGAGAAGGTGAAGGCGCGCGTGCCTCGCGATGCCCTACAGAGCGCCCGAAAGGGGCGAAAGCGCGGCCTCCCCCGCAGCTCGGGATCGCTGATCCGAACGCAACCCTCCGGCCCGCGTTGATCCGAACGGTTCCAGCTTATCGTTGACCGTCGCCGGCCCATATGTCAGCATTGCTGACCCATTCTCGGACCGGACCCCATCCGGCTGGGGCTGGCGAGGAGGAGAAGGTCATGGCGCACTCAGGTTCCGCCGACCTGCCGCTCGGCGCCGTGTCGCTCGACGACAAGTACGACCTCAGCAGGGACCGGGTCTTCATCACCGGCACGCAGGCCATCGTCCGCCTGCTGCTGATGCAGCGCGAACGCGACCGCTTGGCGGGGCTGAACACCGCGGGCCTCGTATCCGGCTATCGGGGCTCGCCGATCGGCGGCCTCGACCTCAACCTGTTCAAGAGCAAGAAGCAGCTCTCCGCCTCCCACATCGTGTTTCAGCCCGGGCTGAACGAGGAGCTGGCCGCGACCGCGCTCTGGGGCGCGCAGCAGGCCGCCATCCGGGGCGAGGGCAAATACGACGGCGTGTTCGGTGTCTGGTACGGCAAGGGCCCGGGCGTGGACCGGACCGGCGACGTGTTCCGCCACGCCAACCAGGCCGGCACCGCCCAATATGGCGGCGTCCTGGCCCTGATGGGCGACGACCACACGGCCGAATCCTCCACGGTCGCGCACCAGTCCGAATTCGCCTTCGTGGACGTGATGAGCCCGATCCTGAACCCGGCCGGGGTGCAGGAGATCCTGGATTACGGGCTGCATGGCTTCGCCCTGTCGCGCTTCTGCGGTGCCTGGACGGCCATGAAATGCGTCAAGGACAACATCGAGTCGACCGCGTCGGTGGACGGGTCGCTCGACCGTGTGAAGATCGAGATCCCGACCGATTTCGTGATGCCCCCGGGCGGGCTGAACATCCGCGTGCGTGACCCCTTCCTGGAGCAGGAAGCGCGGCTGCACGATTTCAAGCGCGACGCCATGCTGGCCTATGTGCGGGCCAACCGGCTGAACCACATCGTCCTGTCCGGCGGCCGCAATCCGAAGGTCGGGGTGATCACGGTCGGCAAGTCCTATCTCGACGTTCGCGAGGCGCTGGAGGAGCTCGGCCTCGACGAGGTCAAGGCCAACGACATGGGGCTGCGCCTGTACAAGGTCGCCTGCCCCTGGCCGCTCTCGCAATCGGAGCTGGTCGAGTTCGCGCGCGGGCTCGACCTCGTGATCGTGGTCGAGGAGAAGCGCTCGCTGATCGAGGTCCAGGTCCGCGAGGAGCTCTACGGCACGGCGAACCAGCCCGTGGTGATCGGCAAGAAGAACGAGAGCGGCGCCTGGCTCTTCCCCGTGAAGGGCGCCCTCGACACCAACGAGATCGCCATCGCGATCGGCGAGCGGCTGCTGCGGTACCACCGCAACGACGATCTGGCCGGCCGGCTCGCCCGGCTCAAGGAGGCGCAGGCGATTCTGGCCGCGACCTCCGACGTGGCGGTCCGGACGCCGGGCTTCTGCTCGGGCTGTCCGCACAACTCGTCCACCAAGGTGCCGGAAGGCCACCGGGCCTATGCCGGCATCGGCTGCCACTTCATGGCGCAGTGGATGGACCGCTCCACCGAGGGCTACACCCAGATGGGTGGCGAGGGCGCCAACTGGATCGGCGAATCGCCGTTCTCGACACGCGGCCACGTGTTCCAGAACCTGGGCGACGGCACCTACAACCATTCGGGCTCGCTGGCGCTGCGCTGGGCGGCGCATACCAAGACGACCGTCACCTACAAGATCCTGTTCAACGACGCGGTCGCCATGACCGGCGGCCAGCCCCACGAGGGCGCGCTGACGGTCGACATGATCGCCCGCCAGGTCTCCGCCGAGGGCGTCGAGGTGATCCGCCTCGTCACCGACGAGCCGGACAAGTACCCGTCCGGGACGCGCTGGCCGCCGGGCCTGTCGATCCACCACCGGGACGAGCTCGACGCCGTGCAGCGCGAGCTCGCCCAGGTGCCGGGCACCTCCGTGCTGATCTACGACCAGACCTGCGCCTCCGAGAAGCGCCGCCGCCGCAAGCGCGGCGCGTTTCCCGATCCCGACAAGCGCGTCATCATCAACGACCTCGTCTGCGAGGGCTGCGGCGATTGCTCCGTGCAGTCGAACTGCGTCGCCGTGCAGCCGCTCGAAACCGAGTTCGGCCGCAAGCGGGTGATCGACCAGTCGAATTGCAACAAGGACTTCTCCTGCGTGAAGGGGTTCTGCCCCTCCTTCGTCACGGTGCATGGCGGCAAGCCGCGGCGGCCGGAGCCGGTCGCCACCGCGGCCGGCGCGTCGGATCTGCCCGAACCCATGGTTCCGGCGATCGAGAAGACCTTCAACGTGATCGTCACAGGTGTCGGCGGCACGGGCGTGGTGACGGTCGGGGCCATCCTCGGCATGGCGGCGCATCTCGAGGGCAAGGGCCTCGGGCTGATCGACATGGCCGGCCTCGCCCAGAAGGGCGGCGCGGTGCTGAGCCACCTCCGGCTCGCCAACCACCAGGATGACATCACCTCGATCCGGGTCACTGCCGGGCAGGCCGACCTCATCCTCGGCTGCGACCTCGTCGTGACCGGGGGCAAGAAGGTCCTGGGCGCCGTGACGGCGGGCCGGACCGCGCTCGTGGTCAACACGGCCGAGGTGATGCCGGGCGATTTCGCCCGCAACGCGGATTACTCGCTGCCGGCCGAGCGGCTGAAGCGGGTGATCGCCCAGACGGGGGGCGGCCGCACGGATAACGGCCCCGGCGTCTCGTTCGTGGACGCGACCGCGACCGCCCTGGCGCTGCTTGGAAATGCCATCGGGGCCAACATGTTCGTGCTGGGCTATGCCTGGCAGACCGGGCGCGTGCCCCTGTCACGGGCCGCCATCCGCAAGGCGATCGAGCTGAACGGCGAAGCCGTGAAGATGAACCTCGACGCGTTCGAATGGGGCCGCCGCGCCGCCGTGCAGCCGGACGAGGTCGCCCGGCTCGTGGCCGCCAATCGGGCCGGGGCGGACAGCCAGGACCTGTCGGAGACGCTGGACGAGGTGATCGCCCGGCGCGTCGCCTTCCTGACCGACTACCAGGATGCCGCCTATGCCGAGCGCTACCGCGCCCAGGTGGACCGCGCGCGGGCGGCCGAGACCCGGGTGGTCCCGAATGGCAGCGGGCTGATGGAGGCGGTGGCCCGCTCGCTGTTCAAGCTGATGGCCTACAAGGACGAGTACGAGGTCGCCCGCCTGTACACGAACGGGCATTTCGAAAAGCAGGTCGCGGCCACGTTCGAGCCGGGCGCCCTGCGCTACGAGGTCCATCTCGCGCCGCCGCTGCTCGCCCGGCGCGATCCGGAGACGGGCGTGCCCCGCAAGATGACCTTCGGGCCCTGGATCCTCACGGCGTTCAAGTACCTGGCCAAGGCCAAGCGACTGCGCGGCTCGGCCTTCGACCTGTTCGGCTACACCCACGAGCGCAAGGTCGAGCGCCAGCTCGTCCGCGACTACGAGGCGATGCTGGACGAGGTCCTGGCCGGGCTCACGGCGGAGAACCACGCCGCCGCCATCGGCCTCGCCAGCATCCCGGAGAAGATCCGGGGCTACGGCCACGTCAAGGCGCGGCACCTGGAGGCGGCGAAGCGGGAGGAGGCGGAGCTGTTTGCGCGCTTCCGGTCACCCGAGCCGTCCCTGGCTCACGCCGCCGAGTGAGGGCCGGCGGCACACCGCCCGCCCGGGCCGAGATGTCGGCCTGAAATGCGAGCCAGGCCGGGCCGCTCAGCGCCGCCCGGTCAACGCGCCCACAGCCCGAGCCCGGCCGCCTGCGCCTGCTGCTCCGCCTCGCGCAGATCCTCGTCCGCGTCCGGGCCGGCCCGGCCGCCGCCGTTGTACAGGACCACCCGCGACAGGTCGTAGCCGTCGAGCGCGCAGCGGTAGGACTTGCCCTCGCCCTGCGCCTCGCAGCTGACGGGACGGCGCCGGAGGTAGCGGGCGAAATCGCGGGCCGGACGCCCGCCCACGCCCTCGACGCCGAAGAGCCGCACCGGAACGCCTTCGACCTCGAGCGTGCCGGTATCCCGGACGGAGGCCCGCCCCCGGATGGCGGCGGGCGGCCCGATCGCGGCCGGGGTGTCGGCCCCTCCTCCGGGGGCAGGCGTGGGGGGACGGGCCCGGGTCGCGGCCGCGACGCGCTGGGCGCCAAGGCGCTGCGCCTCCGTGGCCACCATGCGCCAAATCTTGGCCGGCAGGTCGCCGCCGGTCACCGACTTGGTCGGCGTGTTGTCGTCATTGCCGACCCAGACCCCGATCGTGATCTCGGGCGTGAAGCCGACGAACCAGGCGTCGCGGCTCTCCTGAGTGGTGCCGGTCTTGCCGCCCACGGGCGTCGTCCCGAGCCGCGCGGTGCGGCCGGTCCCCTCTTGGACCACGGCAAACAGCATGTCCCGCATGGCCGCCAGGACGGCCGGGTCGCCTTGCCCCGGGGCGGGCGGCTCGTGGCGGGTAACGGCCCCGTTGGCCGCCGAAACGGTGCGGAGGAGGTAGGGCTCGACCCGAGGCAGGCCGGCCGCGACGGCCCCATAGGCCCGCACCATCTCGAGCAGCGTCACCTCGGCCGAGCCGAGGGCCAGGCTCGGAACGGCCGGCAGGTCGGAGCTGACCCCGAGACCGCGCGCGGTGGCGATCACGGCCGGCATGCCGACCGCTTCGGCGAGCTGGACCGCCACCGTGTTGATGGAGGTGGCGAAGGCCGATCTCAGCAGCACCGGGCCGCGGTAGCGGCCGCCGTAGTTTTCCGGCTCCCAATCGGCGATCTGGATCGGCCGGTCGACCATCACGGTCTGGGGGGTGGCGCCGTCCTTGAGGGCCGCCAGGTAGACGAAGAGCTTGAACAGCGAGCCGGCCTGGCGCTTCGCCTGGACGGCGCGGTTGAACTGGCTGGCCGCGTAATCGCGCCCGCCGACCATGGCCAGGATGGCGCCATCCGGCGCCATGGCGATCACGGCGGCCTGCTCGACGTTCTTGGCCCGGCCCTCCTCCTTCAGCACCTTTTCGACGGCCCGCTCGGCCGCCGCCTGCAGCCGGAGGTCGAGCGTGCCGGTCACGGCGAGGTCCTGGGCGGGGTCGGGCGCGAGCCGCCGCGCCTCGCCCTCGACCATGTCGAGATAATAGTTGGTGCCGGGCGGCACCTCCGGCGGGCGCCACACCGAGACGGGGTTGCGGCGCGCCGTGTCGATCTGCTCGGGGGTGGCGGCCCCCGTCTCCAGCACGGCGGTGAGCACCAGCTCGGCCCGGGCGCGGGCGCCTTCCAGGTTCTTGTTGGGTGCGAGCGAGGACGGAGACCGCACAAGCCCGGCCAGCATGGCGGCCTCGCCGAGATCGAGGTCGCGGGCCGGCTTGCCGAAATAGCGCCGCGAGGCCGCGTCCGCTCCCCAGGCGCTGGCCCCGAAATAGACGGCGTTGAGATAGCGGGCCAGGATCTCGTCCTTGGACAGGGTGGCGTCGAGCCAGAGCGCGAGCGCCGCCTCCTGGACCTTGCGGCGCAGCGAGCGCTCCTGGGACAGGTAGGTCAGCCGCGCGAGCTGCTGCGTGATGGTGCTTCCACCTTCCCGGGCGCCGCCGGCGTTGCGGACCACGGCCCGGGCAAGGCCGCGCAGGTCGATTCCGAAGTGGCTGTAGAAGCGCCGGTCCTCGATGGCCACGATGGCGGCTTTCAGGGGAGCCGGGATGGTCTCCGGGGTGAGTTTCTCGCCCTTGACCACCCCGCGGGTCGCGAAGACCTCGCCGCTGCTGGAGGCGACGGACACGGCGCTCGGGCTGGGATCAGCCGCCATGCCGCCTTCGCTCGGCAGGGTCATCAGGCAATAGCCGACAAACAGCGCCACCCCGAGCAGCGCCACCCCGAACACGGCCGCAGCGCCCCGAAGCAGGCCCATGCGGCCGGGCCTGGCCCTGAGCCAGAGCGCGGCCGCCGAGCCCGCCCCGCGCAATCGGCCGGCAGCG
>NZ_JAQGKF010000128.1 GCF_028290205.1 Enterovirga sp.
CGGCCTCAAGGTGGAGCAGCCCGGCATCCGGACCTGGCTCGGCCCGCGCGCCGCGCAATACATCGTCCACTTCGACGATTGCCGGGTCAGCGATGCCGCGGTGCTGGGCGAGGTCGGCAAGGGCTTCACGCTCGGCCAGACCTGGCTCACCATCCACGACCGGCTGATGCGCGGGCCCTATGCGCTGGGCAAGATGCAGCGCGCGCTGGACATGTGCGTCGACTACGCCAAGCAGCGCGTCACCTTCGGCAAGCCGATCTCCGAGCGCCAGGCGGTGCAGTGGAAGCTGGTCGACATGTATGTCGACATCCAGGCGCTGCGGGCGCTGGTCTACGAGAACGCCGCGCGAGCCGACCGGGGCCAGGACGTCCGCAACGAGGCCGCCATGGTCAAGCTCTGCGCCTCCGACTGGGGCACCCGCACGCTCGACCACGCCATCCAGATCCACGGCGCCATGGGCGAGTCCCTCGAACTGCCCCTGACGCTGTTCTACCGCTACGTCCGCCACACCCAGATCGGCGGCGGCACGAGCGAGATCCAGCGCCACCTCATCGCCCGCAAACTGCTGAGCTGAACCGCCATGTCGTCGCAAGAGGAACGCCGCGTGCCGCAGGGCGAGGTTCCGCCCGCATCCGGCCCCCTGGTCGGGCTCCGCGTGATCGATGTCGGCATGCTGTTTGCCGGGCCGCTCGTCTCCGCCTTTCTGGCCGATCTCGGCGCGGACGTGATCAAGGTCGAGCACATCGACGGTGACGAGGTCCGCAAGATGGGGCCCGTCAAGGACGGCCACCCGCTCTGGTGGCGCGTGATGGGCCGCAACAAGCGGCTCGTCTCGATCAACCTCGGCAAGCCGGCCGGCGCGGCCGTGCTGCGGCGGCTGGTCGACGGCGCGGACGCGCTGGTCGAGAACTTCCGGCCCGGCCGGCTGAAGCAATGGGGCCTCGATTACGACACCCTGCGCAAGACCAATCCGGGCCTCGTCATGCTGCATATCAGCGGCTGGGGGCAGAGCGGCCCCTACAGCCAGCGCCCGGGGCTCGGCACCCTGGCCGAGGCCTTCAGCGGCTTCGCCCATGTGACCGGCGACCGGGACGGCCCGCCGACGCTGCCGGCCTATCCGCTGGCCGACACCATCGCGGCCCTGACCGGCACCTACAGCCTGCTGGCGGCTCTGCACGCCCGCAGCCTCAACGGCGGCATCGGTGACGAGATCGACGTCGACCTGGTGCAGCCGATGGTGCCGGCGCTCGGCTCCATGATTGTGGATTACGACCAGAGTGGGCGGGCGCCGATGCGCAAGGGCAACCGCTCGACCTGGACGGTGCCGCGCAACTCGTACAAGACCAGCGACGGTCGCTGGGTGGTGCTGTCCGGCGCCGCGAACGAGCCGGTGATGCGCCTGTTCCGGGCCATCGGTCGGCCCGACCTCGCGGACGATCCCTCGCTCGCCACGAACCAGCTTCGGGTGCGCCGCGTCGAGGAGATCGACGGCATCATGGCGGAGTGGATCGGCCGGCATACGCAGGCGGAGGTGCTGGACGTGCTGGAGAAGGCGCAGGTGGTGGCGGGGCCGATCTACGACGCCCAGCAGCTCGTCGACGACCCGCATGTGAAGGCCCGCGAGGCGTTCATCCGCATGCCGGACCCGGATCTCGGCTCCATCCTCCTGCAGAACGTGGTGCCGCGCTTCACGAACCAGCCCGGCCGCATGCGCTGGGCCGGGAACCCGACCGTGGGCGCCGACACCGACGACGTGCTGACGGAGCTGGGCTACGGCCCGGATGAGATCGCCCAGCTGGCCGCCGAGGGCGCCGTCCGGACGGCCGGAGCCGCGCCGAGCAAATGAGCGGTCTCGCCGGCACCAGCGTCGCGTATCTCGAGGACCTGTTCCGCCGCTACCAGGACGATCCGGCCTCGGTCGAGCCGAGCTGGCGCAGCGCGTTCGACCTCGCGGCGGCGCTGTCCGACGGCGACCGCGCCCCGAACGGGGCCGACCGGGCCGCGGTGCTTCGCGAGGAAGCCGTGCGCCAGCGCGGGCACCTGACGGCGCGGCTGGACCCGCTCGGCCGCCCGCCGCGTGGCGCGGAGCTGCCGCTCGACCTGCCGAACAGCCGGCCCGGGCTGTCAGGGGCCGAGCTGTCGGCCCTGTACGGATCGTCGCTGACGGTCGAGACGGCGCATATCGACGACCCCGCCATGCGGGCCTGGGTGCAGGAGGCGTTCGAGGCCGAGCGCCTGCCGCTCCCGGCCGACACCCTGCTGCGCGCGCACGGCAAGGTCATGCAGGCGGAGGAGTTCGAGAGCTTTCTCGGCCGCAAATACCCGACCAAGAAGCGTTTCGGCGCCGAGGGCGCGGAGGGGCTGTTCGCCCTTCTGGACCGGCTGTTCACGGCCGCCGCGGCGGCCGGGGTCGAGGAGGCCGTGGTCGGCCCCATGCACCGCGGCCGCACCAGCCTGATGGGCGTCATCTTCGGCACGGAGCTGCCGGAGCTGTTCGCCCGCTTCAAGGGCGCGCATCCCTTCCCGGCCGATCCGGTCTGCCCGGCCGACGTGCCCTATCACCTCGGGGCCGAATCCGAGCGCAGCGAGGGCGGCCGCAGCCTCCGGGTCACCCTCTGCCCCAACCCGTCGCATCTCGAGGCGGTGAATCCGGTGGTGGCCGGACGGGTCCGGGCCCGGCAGGAGCTGCGGCCCGTGGGCGAGGCCGGCCGCGTGCTCGGACTTCTGCTCCATTCCGACGCGGCGGTGGTCGGCCAGGGCATCGTCGGCGAGACGCTGCAACTCGGGACGACCCCGGGCTTTGCCACCGAGGGCACGATCCACGTCGTCGTCAACAACCAGATCGGCTTCACGACCGAGCCCTGGGAAGGCCGCGCGTCGCGCCATTGCACCGGCCCTTTCAAGGCGGTCGACGCCCTCATCCTCCACGTCAACGGCGACGACGTCGAAGCCTGCCTGCGGGCCGCCGAACTCGCGGTCGGCTTCCGCCAGCGCTTCCGGCGCGACGCCGTGATCGACTTCGTCTGCTACCGGCGGAACGGCCATAACGAGCTGGACGAGCCCCGCTTCACACAGCCCCGCATCTACGCCGCCATCGACGCTCACCCCTCCGTCCGGCAGGGCTTCGAGCAGCGGCTCCTGGCGGAGGGCGTTCTCACGGCCGAACAGGCCGCCAGCCTCGCCGAGGGCTACCGGCAGGAGCTTGCGCAGGCCTTTGACGCCGCCGCGACCTGGCGCACCAATCGGAGCGCCTTTCCGGGCGGGCGCTGGGAACCCTTCCGACCGGCGGGCGGCACCGTTCCGGAACCTGAGAGCGGCATCGAGGAGGACCGTCTCCGGCGCCTGCTGCGGGCGCTTGCGACCCCGCCCGCCGAGCGGGCCATCCACCCCAAGGTTAGGCGTCTGGTCGAGCAGCGCGCAGATGCCGAGGCGCGCGGCCTGCCCTGGTCCCTGGCCGAAGGCCTCGCCTTCGCGTCGCTCGTGACGGAGGGGGTGCCGGTTCGGCTCACCGGGCAGGATGCCGTCCGGGGCACCTTTTCCAGCCGCCATTTCGGGCTCGTCGACACCGAGACCGGCGCCCGCGCCTGCACCATCGCCGAGCTGGAACCGGGCCAGGCTCCCTTCGCAATCCACAACAGCCCCTTGTCCGAATACGGCGTGCTCGGCTTCGAATACGGCTACAGCCTGGAGCGGCCGGACGGGCTGACGCTCTGGGAGGCGCAGTTCGGCGACTTCGCCAACGGCGCCCAGATCATGATCGACCAGTTCGTGACCAGCGGCGAGGAGAAGTGGCTGCAGCCCTCCGGGCTGGTGATGCTGGTGCCGCACGGGCTCGAAGGGCAGGGGCCCGAGCATTCCTCGGCCCGGCCGGAGCGCTACCTGCAGCTCGCGGCGCGCGACAACATCCAGCTCGCCAACCCGTCCACCCCGGCCAATTACTTCCACCTGCTGCGCCGGCAGGTGCTGCGCCGGATCCGCAAGCCCCTCGTCGTGCTGGCGCCCAAGACCCTGCTTCGGCTGCCGGCTGCCGTGTCGACGCTGGCCGAATTCGGGCCTGGCACGCGCTTCCAGCCCGTGCTGGCCTCCGGCCCGGCCGGCGCCCGGCGCCTGCTGATCTGCACCGGCAAGATCGCCTATGAGCTCGAACGGGCGCGGGCCGCGCAGGGTCTCGACGACATCCAGATCATCCGGCTCGAGATGATCTACCCGCTTCCGGCCGCAGCGCTGAGCCAGCTCCTCGCGGCCTCGCCCGAGGCCGAGCTCGTCCTGGTCCAGGAGGAGCCGGAGAACATGGGCGTGTGGTCATGGCTCCGGCCGCGGCTGGAAGAGCTCGCCGAGGCCGCCGGCTGCAGAACGCCGAAGCTGCGCTATGTCGGGCGGCCGGAATCCCCATCGCCGGCCGGCAGCTTCCACGGCCATCACGAGCGCGACCAGGACGCCCTCGTCGCGAGGGCCCTCGCGTGACAGGCAGGGAGCGCGGACCGGATCTCCGCCGGCCGGGCCACGCCTGAGGACAGACCGATGCGGCCGAGCCCTCCACCTCCAGCCGCACCGGACAGCAGCGGAGGGCCCGTGCAGGACGGCGTGGCGGAACTCCTGTTCGCCACCATGTTCCCGCACGCCATCGTGTCGATGATCAGCCTGGCGCCGCCGATCATGGCGGCCGCCGTGGTCGCGACCTACGGTTTCTCGCCCGAACTCACAGGCCTCTATACGGGCCTCGTCTTCCTGTTCGCGCTGCTGACCACGCTGGTCTCGGCCCCGCTGATCAACCGCTTCGGGCCGCTGCGGCTCACGGCCGTCTGTCTGGTCCTGGCCGGAATTGGCATGGCCGTGTTCGGGGCGGCCGGCATCCCGGGCCTCCTGGTCGGCGGCATGGTCATCGGTCTCGCCTACGGGCCGATGACGCCGGCCAGTTCGCACGCGATCTCATCGCACGCCCAGTCGCCGCGCTTTTCGCTGATCGTGTCGATCCGGCAGACCAGCATCCCGATCGGCGGCGTGCTGGCCGGGCTCTGTGTTCCGGCGCTGGTGGTGAGGATCGGCTGGTCCGGGGCCTGCCTCGTGCTGGCGGGCGCCGCCGGAATCTCCGCACTGGTCTTCTACCTGCTCTCGCCCGCCCTGCGCCGGGAGCGCCCGGCCCGGCGGGTCGCCGGTCGGCTGAACGTGCTGCAGCCGATCCGGTTCGTGCTCAGTCACCGCACCCTTCTGACACTCTCCTGCGCCTCGACCATGTTCGCGGCCGTGCAGCTGGTCGCCAGTTCCTTTCTGGTGATCTACCTCGTCACCGCGGTCGGCCATGACCTCGTCACGGCCGGCGCCTTGATGAGCGCGAGCCAGGCCGCCGGCATCCTGGGCCGGCCGCTCTGGGGCCATGTCGCGGACCGGGTGCATTCGGGCCGCAACCTCCTGTGCTATCTGGGCTTCGGCATGGCGGCGTCGTGCCTGCTCATGGCCGGGCTGACGACGCTCGGGGCGGGCTGGGCCTCGCTTCCGGTCGCCGTCTTGCTCGGTGGCACGGCCGGCGCCTGGAACGGCGTCTACCTGGCCGAGGTGATGCGCGGTCTCGAGCCCGAACATGTCGGGCCCGCCATCAGCGGATCCCTCATCTTCACCTATCTGGGCATCGCCTTCGGCCCGCCGGTCTTCGGCGCCCTGGCCCGGGCGGTGGATTTCGCGCCCGCCTTCGTGATCCTGGCCGTGCTGGTCAGCGTCACGGCCGGGCTCCTGCTCCTGGTGGGGAGAACGCCCCGGCCG
>NZ_JAQGKF010000104.1 GCF_028290205.1 Enterovirga sp.
GTACTCCTGGAACATGGGAGGGGGCAGATTCACTGAAGCACCAGTGCTGCGTGCAGGGCAACAAGAGCAGGCAGGCGTGAGAAGAGGAGCGAAATCAATCAATCGCACAATCGCACGCACGCACGCACGCACGCACGGCGATCCGCATCAGACTTGCCGAACGGCAACGCTGCATGTTCTTTTGCATCCAGAATAAGAGCTGGCAAGCGCCGAGCCGCACGCCTCCGCACGGGACGCGGGAGGGCCTGGACTCGGCTGCCCTGCCCTGCTCCTAAGCGTGGCCAGATGGACGGATCGCATGACATCGCAGCTCTTCTCGCCGATCCGACTCCGCGGTCTCGACATCCCCAATCGCATCGTGGTGTCGCCGATGTGCCAGTACAGCGCCCCAACCGGCAGCGCCTCCGACTGGCACCTCATGCATCTCGGCAAGTTCGCGGTGTCCGGGGCCGGCCTCGTCATCGCGGAAGCGACCCATGTGGAGAAGCGCGGCCGCATCACGCCCGCCTGCCTCGGCCTCTACGATGACGAGACCGAGGCCGCGCTGCGCCGGGTGGTGGAGTTCTGCCGGGCCCAGGGCCAGGCCCGAATGGGCGTGCAGCTCTCCCATTCCGGCCGCAAGGGCTCGGCCCGGCTGCCCTGGATCGGCCGCGGCGAGCCGCTGACCGAGGCCGAGGGCGCCTGGGAAACGGTCGCGCCCTCCCCGGTCCCGCACGACACCGGCTGGCCGACGCCGCAGGCGCTGGACGAGGAGGGGCTCGAGGCCGTGAAGGCGGCCCATGTCGATTCCGTGCGGCGCGCGCACCGGGCGGGGTTCGACCTCGTCGAGGTGCATATCGCCCACGGCTACCTGCTGCACGAGTTCCTCTCGCCCCTGTCGAACACCCGCCAGGATGCCTATGGCGGCGACCGGGCCGGCCGGATGCGCTTTCCGCTCGAGGTGTTCGCGGCCATGCGGGCCGCCTGGCCCGATGACAAGCCCATGGGCGTCCGCCACTCCGTGACCGATTGGGTCCCGGGCGGCTGGGATCTCGACGACGCGGATGCCTTCGCGCTGGAGCTCAAGCGGCTGGGCTGCGACTACGTCACGGCTTCGACCGGCGGTCTCTCGCCGCAACAGCGCATTCCGGTCGGCGAGGGGCACCAGGTCGAATTCGCGGCCCGTCTCAAGCAGGTGACCGGCCTGCCCACCATGGCCGTCGGCATGATCTTCGATCCCCGCCACGCCGAGCGGATCGTGGCCGAGGGCGAGGCCGACTTCGTGGCGCTGGCCCGCGGCATGCTCTTCGATCCGGGCTGGCCCTGGTACGCGGCCGCCGTTCTGGACGCGGCCGTGGACTACCCGCCGCAATATCTGCGAGGCTACCGGTCGCAGTTCCTTCGCGGCATCCACCGCGGCCATTGAGCCGGGCGGGCCGATTCCGGCCCGGCCAACCGCCGCCGGCTTCGCGCGCCCGCGCCGCGTGTCCGGCAGGGCGCCCGAGGTGCCCGGGCGAGCATCGCGCGGCAGAGAACACCACCAGGAGGAATGTTCATGGGTGAGATGATCAAGCTGAAGGCGTCGGACGGGTTCGAGCTTTCCGCCTACGTGGCGCGTCCGGCCGGCAAACCGGTGGGCGGCCTCGTGCTCATCCAGGAGATTTTCGGCGTGAACGGCCACATCCGCCGGGTGGCCGACGGCTACGCGGCGGACGGCTTTCTGGTGGTCGCGCCGGCTCTGTTCGACCGCATCCAGCCCGGCCTGGAGATGGGCTACGGGCAGGAGGACATCCAGCGCGGCATCGAGCTCAAGGGCCGCTCGGCGACGGACGCGGCGCTGCTCGACGTGGCGGCGGCCCAGATCAAGGCGGCCGAGGCCGGCAAGGTCGGCGTGGTCGGCTATTGCTGGGGCGGGTTCCTGACCTGGCTCTCCGCCACCCGGCTGCCGGGCTTCTCGGCCGCGGTGTCGTATTACGGCGGCGGCATCGGCACGGTTGCGACCGAGACCCCGACCTGCCCCGTCCTGATGCATTTCGGCGAAACCGATCACGCCATCCCGCTCAGCGACGTGGACAAGGTCCGGGCCGCCCATGCCTCAGGGGTCGAGATCCACGTCTACCCGGCCGGGCACGGCTTCAATTGCGACGAGCGCGGCAGCCATTCTCCCGAGAGCGCCCGGCTGGCCCGCGAGCGCAGCGTCGCCTTCCTGACGCGCCACCTCGGGTAGCCTCGCGCCCAGGGCGCATCTGACGCTTCCACGGGGCGCTTGCATCCGCGTGTTCTGCATGCAGAACTGGATGGCGATCCGGCAGGCTCGATCCGGCGGCGCGCGGCCACGACTTCGCGCGCCCCAGCCGCCACCGCCCGGGACGGGCGGCCACGAGGAGGTGTTCATGAACGTGTCAGGCCAGGCCGAACAGGTGGCGATCCGCTGCACGCTGCTGCGCGGCGGCACCAGCAAGGGCGTCTACCTGCACGAGCACGACATCCCGGAGCCCGGCGCCGTCCGCGACCGCGTGCTGAAGCGCATCATGGGCACCCCCGACGTGATGCAGATCGACGGCCTCGGCGGCACGCATCTCGTCACCTCCAAGATCGCCATCATCAAGCGGTCCGAGCATCCCGGGGCCGACATCGACTACACCTTCGCCCAGGTCGACATCGACCGCGACGTGATCGACTACGAAGGCAATTGCGGCAACATCTCCGCCGGCGTCGGCCCCTTCGCGATCGATGCCGGGCTCGTGAAGATCACCTCTCCGGTGACCGAGGTCCGCATCCACAACACCAATACCGGCAAGCTCTTCTCAGCCCGGGTTCCCGTCCAGGGCGGGCGCGCCAAGGTGGAGGGCGATCTCGCCATCGCGGGCGTGCCCGGAACCGGCGCCGAGATCTTCATGAACTACAGCCACACGGTCGGGGCCAAGACCGGCAAGATGCTGCCGACCGAGAACGTGGTGGACGTCATCCGCCTCGAATCCGGCGAGCAGATCGAGGCGACGCTGTGCGACGTGGCCAATCCCTGCGTGTTCGTGCGGGCTGCCGATATCGGCCTCGTGGGCGACGAACTGCCCGAGCGGATCAACCACGACGAGGCGCTGATCGGCCGCCTGCGCGAGATCCGGGGCAAGGCCGGCCAGATGGGCGGGCTCTGCTCCGACTGGCGCAAGGTGGACGAGGAGATGGCCCTCCTGCCGATGCTGGTCTTCGTGGCCGAGCCGGCCGATTACGTCGACCTCAACCGCGAGACCGTGCGGTCCGGCGACATGGATCTCCGCTCCCGGCTCGTGTTCCTGAACCGCTGCCACGAATCCATGGCCGGCACGGGCTCGATGTGCACCGCTGCGGCCTCGCGCATCCGCGGCTCCATCGTGCACCAGATCGTCGGGGAGCGACCGGCCGAGGCCGACACGCTGCGCATCGGCCACCCGCTCGGCGTCATGACCGTCAAAGTGAAGTCGCACCCGGCCAATGTGCTGGGCGGCGTGGAATTCGACGGCCTCGGCTTCAGCCGCACGGCGCGGCGCATCTTGGACGGGTCCGTCTACGTCCCGGCCACCACCTCCGCGGGCTGACCCTGAGCCGCGGCCCGAGGGCGCCGCGGCTCACGCCGGCCGGGGCGTTCTCCCCACCA
>NZ_JAQGKF010000183.1 GCF_028290205.1 Enterovirga sp.
CCGCGAGCCCCGGACCGCGCCCGTTGCGGAGGGCCGCCGGCGGCCCGCGCCGGTGCCGGCGTGAGGCCGCCCCGCGGCCGGTTAGGCCGAGGCGCCCGCTCCGGCCAGAGCTTCGATCTGCGTCAGGAGCCGGGCGAAATCGACGGGCTTCGGGTGGTAGTCGTCGCACCCGGCCGCCAGCGCCTTTTCCTTGTCGCCCGACATGGCGTGGGCCGTCAGCGCGATGATCGGGGTGCGGGCGCCTTCCGGCGAGGCCTTGATCAGGCCGGCCGCGGTCCAGCCGTCGAGCACCGGCAGGTTCATGTCGAGCAAGACGATGTCGGGCCGCTCGGCCCTCGCCTTGTCGACCGCCTGCTGGCCGTCTGTCGCCAGCACGACCTCGTAGCCCCGCCGCTTCAGGCGGCGCGACAGGAAGTCCCAAATCTCCTCGTGGTCTTCGACCAGGAGCACCCGTGTCATGAGATCCTCATACGGCCGGCGCCCGAAACGCGGCCTCGCGGATCGAGGTAAGGTGACCCGCTCGCGCCGACAACGCCGATGTGGCCGTTCGGCTCCATCGACCACCAGGGCGCATTTTGCGGCCCGGCGGGTGCGGTCCCATGCCGGACGGTGATTCCGAGGACCCGGTCGCGAGGGCGCTGCTCGCCTTTGTGCGGGCCGAGTTCCAGGCTCCGGTCGCGCGCCTGGCCGGGTTGATCGACATCCTGGTCGAGGACGTCACGTCGGCCGGCCTGGGAAGCTACGATCAGGATCTGCGCCGCATGCAGGCCGGCGCGGCCCGTTTGAGCGATCGGGTCGACGCGTTCCTCTCCCAGCCGATCGCGGAGAGCGCAACGCCGGCGAGCGACACCGCGGCTCTCCGGCACGATCTGCGGACGGCCGTCACCACCATTCTGGGTTTTGGGGAATTGATGGCCGAGGAGGCCCGCGAGCGGGGCGACGCGGCCGTGTTCGTTCCCCTGGCCGACGCGCTGGATGCCGCTGGCCGCATGCTGCGCGAGATCGACCGCATCGTGGCCCATTCCGTCCGGCGCGGCTCCGCGGCGGCACCGGCCGACCGCGACATGCTGCGGGAAGCCGTCGAGGTGGTCCGCCACCTGGCCCGTCACGAACCGGCGCCCCGCGAAGGCGTGGTGGGCCGCATCCTGGTGGTCGACGACAACGCCTCGATGCGCGACCTGGTCTCACGCCGCCTCGCCCGCGACGGGCATACCGTCTCGGTTGCCGGCAGCGGCGAAGCCGCCCTCGACATGACGGCCGAAAACGGCTTCGACCTGATGCTGCTGGACCTGATGATGCCCGGCATGGACGGGCTCGAAGTGCTCAAGCGGACCCGCGCCCGCGCCTCGACCCGCACGCTTCCCGTGATCGTGATCTCGGCGCTGGACGAGGTGGAAGCCGCGGTGCGGTGCATCGAGGCCGGGGCGGACGACTTCCTGTCGAAGCCGCTGAACGAGACGCTGCTCAGGGCCCGGCTCGGCTCGTCGCTGGAGCGCAAGTTCCTGCGCGATCGCGAGCAGAGGACCGCCCAGCGTCTCCGGGTCGAGCAGCAGCGCTCCGAACAGCTGCTCCGCAACGTCTTGCCGGCGCGGATCGTGGAGCGGCTGGCCGCCGGCGAGACGCTGATCGCCGACCAGTTCAACTCGGCCACCATCCTGTTCTGTGACCTGGTCGGCTTCACCGAATTGTCCGCGGCCCTGAGGCCCAGCGAAACGCTGGACCTCCTCAACCGGATCTTCTCGGCTTTCGACAACCTCGTGGCCGAGCACGGGCTCGAGAAGATCAAGACGATCGGCGACGCCTACATGGTGGCGGGAGGCATTCCCGAGGCCAGTCCCGACCATGCGGAACGTGTGCTCGCCATGGCGGCCCGCATGCCGGCCGTGGTCGCCGAGGCGGGCGGCGACAGCCGGCTGACCCTGCGGATCGGCGTCGACACCGGCCCGGCCGTCGCCGGCATCATCGGCACCCAGAAATTCTTCTACGACGTCTGGGGCGACACCGTGAACACGGCGAGCCGGCTGGAGGCCGCCTGCGAGCCCGGCCGCATCCATGTCTCCGCCGCGGCTCGCGCAGCCGTGGGCGGCGCTTTCGCCTTTCTGCGGCAGGAGCCCATCGAGATCAGGGGCAAGGGCCGCATGCAGACCTATTACCTGCTCACACCCGAGGGCTGAGCCGCCTCACCGGGATTGCGCCACAGCGATCCGGAGCGCGAACAGCGCGAACACGGAGGCGAACAGGACGTCGACCGCCCGCATCACGCGCGGGCGTCGGGCCAGAAGCCCGATCAGCCGTTCGGCGCCGAGAATCATCACGGCGGCGGGAGGCGAGGTGATGAGGACGAAATACAGGCCGAGTCCGACGAGCTGGCCGGCCGCATGCGGATCCGCCGGATCCACGAATTGCGGCAGGAAGGTCACGAAGAACAGCACGATCTTGGGATTGGTGAGATTGATGCCGATCCCGACCAAAAAGGTCCGCCATACCGGGGTGTCCACCGCCTCCTGCTTCAGCCGCAGCGCCGAGCCGTTTTTGAGGGCGTCCCAGGCCAGCCACAGCAGATACAGCGCGCCCACAATCTTCAGCACGGCAAAGCCGGTCTGCGAGGCTGCAATCAGGGCCGAGAGGCCGAGCGCCGCGACCAGCGTGTGGATGAGGCACCCCGTCATGGCGCCCAGCATGGCGGCCATGCCGTGCCGACGACCTCCGGACAGCGTGCGGGACAGGAACAGGCTCATGTCCGGGCCCGGCGTGATGAACAGCACCAGGCAGGCCGCCGTATAGGCCAGGAGCACGGAGGGATCGGGAAGGGCGAACATGCTGCCTCTCGGGTGCGATCCCGCCTGTAGGTCGGCCCCGGCCGCCGCGCCAGTGCGTCGCCGCTGCCCTTCTCGGGACCTCGGCGAGCCACCATAACGGACGGGGGCCGCGCCGTCGGCCGCGGGGGCACGGATATGCGGAGACTGGGCGCGCTTCTCGCCCTCCTGGCCCTGTCGGTCACGCCCGCCGCCCCGCAAGGGCTGCCGCCGGGCTTTCCGTCCGGCCTGCCGGCGCCAATCGTGGCGAGCGACGCCCGCCTGCTGCCGGCGCTCGCCTCGCGCGGCATGGTGTCGAGCCAGGAGGCGCGCGCCACCGCGGTCGGAGCCGAGATCCTGCGTCGGGGTGGCAACGCCGTCGACGCGGCCGTCGCGACCGCCTTCGCGCTCGCCGTGACGCTGCCCCGGGCCGGCAATCTCGGGGGCGGCGGCTTCATGCTGGTCCACCTCGCCAAAGGCGGACCGGACGGCCGCGGCCACACGGTGGCGATCGATTACCGGGAAACCGCGCCCGCGGCCGCGACCCGCGACATGTTCCTCGGCCCGACCGGCGAGCCCGATCCCGCGAAATCGCGCGACAGCGGCCTCTCGGTCGGCGTGCCGGGCAGCGTCGCCGGCCTCCACCTGGCACATCGCCGCTTCGGTTCGGGGCGCTTCACGCTGGCCGAACTCGTCGCGCCGGCCGAGCGCCTGGCGCGGGACGGCATCCCGGTCGAGGCGGACCTCGCCTCCTCGCTCGCCGCCTCCGGACGGCTCGCCCGGCACGAGGCGAGCCGGGCCGTGTTCTTCGCCGGTGACAGGCCGCTCGGGCGCGACCAACGCCTGGTGCAGCCGGATCTCGCGGCCACGCTGCGGCTGATTGCCGAGCGCGGGCCGGCCGGCTTCTACGAGGGGCCGGTCGCCCGCGACATCGCCCGCGCCGTGCAGGCGGCCGGGGGCGTCATGACGGAGGCCGACCTCGCCGGCTACCGGCCGGTGATCCGGGAGCCGGTGCGGGGCCGTTACCGGGGGCACGACATCGTGTCCATGCCGCCGCCGAGCTCGGGCGGCGTCCACCTGATCCAGATCCTCAACGTGCTCGAGGGCTTCGACCTCGGCGCGGCGGGCGCGGGCTCGGCGGCCAGCCTGCATCTCGTGGCCGAGGCCATGAAGCCGGCCTATGCCGACCGGGCCGCCTGGCTGGGCGACCCGGACCGGGTTCGCGTGCCGGTGGCCGGGCTGGTGTCGAAGCGCTACGCGGCGACGTTGCGGGCCGCGATCGATCCGAACCGGGCTCGCCCGGCCGAGGACATCCGGGCCGGCGATCCTCTGCCCTACGAATCCGACCAGACCACCCATTTCTCCGTGGTCGATCAGGACGGCAACGCCGTCGCCAACACCACCACGCTCAACTTCTCCTACGGGCTCGGGCTGGTGGCGGCCGGAACGGGCGTGCTGCTGAACAACGAGATGGACGACTTTGCCGCCAAGGCCGGCGCGCTAAATGCCTATGGGCTGGTCGGCGGGGACGCGAACGCGGTGGCACCCGGAGCGCGGCCGCTCTCCTCCATGACGCCGACCCTGGTGTTTCGGGACGGCCGGCTCGTTCTGGTCACCGGGAGCCCCGGCGGCAGCCGCATCATCTCCACCGTGCTGCAGGTGATCGTCGGCGTGATCGACCACGGGCTCAACATCGCCGAGGCGGTCGCCGCGCCCCGGGTGCATCACCAGTGGCGGCCGGATGCTCTCCTGGTCGAGACCGGGATCTCGCCCGACACGTTGACCTTGCTGCGGGCGCGCGGCCACAAGGTCGTGGTCGGGGCGGCCTCGGGATCGGCGAATTCCATTCACGTCACGGCCGAGGGCCTCGCCGGTGCGGCGGATCCGCGCCAGCGCGGCACCGCGGCGGAAGGCCAGTAGGGAGGATCACCGCATGAGCCGTCATCTCGCAGCCGCTCTCCGGGTCGCCGTCGTGGCCCTTGTCGGACTGACGCTCGCGAGTTGCGGCGTCAACAACGTGCCGACCCTGCAGGAGCGCGCCAAGGCCGCCTGGGGCGAGGTGCAGAACCAGTATCAGCGGCGCGCCGACCTGATCCCGAACCTCGTCGAGACCGTGAAGGGCTACGCCCAGCAGGAGAAGGACGTCCTGGTCCAGGTCACCGAGGCCCGGGCCAAGGCGACCCAGGTCCGGGTCGATGCTTCCACCATCACCGACCCGGCGAAGTTCCGCGAGTTCCAGGAGGCCCAGGCGCAGCTCTCGGGCGCGCTCGGTCGGCTGCTCGCCACCGTCGAAGCCTATCCGGACCTCAAGTCGAACCAGAACTTCCTGGCCCTGCAGTCGCAGCTCGAAGGCACGGAAAACCGCATCGCGGTGGCACGGCGCGACTACATCGGGGCTGTGCAGGCCTTCAACATCGAGATCCGCACCATCCCGGGGCGCTGGATCGCGGCGATCTTCTATCCCGACGCGAAGCCCATGGAGGTGTTCACCGCCACGGCGGGCTCCGACCGGCCCCCGCCGGTCAAGTTCTGAGGGCCGGCGGCGCATGGCGCTGGCCTTGCCGGCGAGGCTTTTGGGCGGGAGGGGGCGCCCCCGGCCGGCCGGGCTTTGGCGCGGGGCCGTGCTGGCCGCCCTTCTCGTCCTTTGGCTCGTTCCGGCAGCGGCCCAGACCTTTCCCGGCCTGACCGGGCGCGTGGTGGACCAGGCCGGGCTCCTCAAGCCGGAGAGCCGGACCGCGCTCGAGGCGAAGCTCAAGGCCCACGAGGACCGCACCACCGACCAGGTGGTGGTTGCGACCGTGCGGTCGCTGGAAGGGCTTTCGGTCGAGGATTACGCGAACCGGCTGTACCGGCACTGGAAGCTCGGGACGGAGGCCAAAAGCAACGGCGCGCTGCTGCTCGTGGCGCCGACCGAACGCAAGGTCCGGATCGAGGTCGGCTACGGGCTGGAAGGCGCGCTCACGGATGCGCTCAGCAGCGTCGTGATCCGCACCGCCATCGCCCCGCGCTTCCAGGCCGGCGATTTCGCCGGCGGGATCCAGGCCGGCCTGGACGCGATCCTGTCCATTCTGGCCGGCGATGCCGAGGCCTGGCAGCGCAAGCCCAAGATCCGGGCCGACCAGTCCGGCCCGGTGGACTGGGTCTCGATCTTTGTTCTGGCCGTGCTGGTGATCAACATTCTCTGGGTCTTCGTCCGGGAAGCGCGCGGTGTCCGGGCGCACCCGCATCGGCGTCGGCGCGGCGGAGGCTGGGTGTGGCTGCCGCCGTCCTCCGGATCGGGCTGGGGCGGGGGTGGCGGCTGGTCGGGTGGCGGCGGGGGCTTTTCCGGTGGGGGCTTCTCTGGCGGCGGCGGATCGTCCGGCGGCGGCGGCGCCTCGGGGAGTTGGTAGCGTGCTGAGCGAGGTGGAGCGGAGCCGGGTCGAGGCGGCGGTGCGGCTGGCCGAGGAGCGCACGGCCGGCGAGATCGTGGTGGTGCTCGCGCGCCGGGCCGGCGCTTACAAATCCGTGCCACTCGCGGCCGGCCTGCTGGCCGCCCTGGCCACGCCCTGGCCCCTCATCCTCCTGTCCGAGCTGCCGGCGGCCCGCATCTTCGCGCTCCAGCTCGGGGCCGCCTGTCTGGGTATTGCGGCCGCAAGCTGGGCCGGCATGCGGATCGTCCCCCGCTTCGTGCGACAGGACCGCGCCCGGGCGGCCGCCGCCCGGGAATTCGCCCATCGAGGCATGGCCGATACACGCGGCCGCACGGGCGTGCTGCTCTACGTGGCGGTTGCGGAGCATTACGCGGAGGTGGTCGGCGACCTCGCGGTCTCGGCCAAGGTGAGCGGCCTCGAGTGGCGCGGCGTGATCGAGGCGCTGCAGGTCGCCATGGCCGAAGGCCGCACGGCGGACGCCCTGGTGGCGGCGGTGGCGGCCATCGGCGACATCCTCGCCCGGCACGCGCCGCCGGGCGAGGGGGACCCGGACGAGCTGCCGAACCGGCTGGTTCTGCTGTAGCTCGGGCCGGGGCTCAAGCCCGCCTAGGCGGGCTTGAGCCCGTTCGCGGCGACCACCGGTCGCCACTTCTCGATTTCGCGCCGGATCAGCTCGCGGACCTGCTCGGGGGTGGAGCCGCGCGTGACCTCGGCGCCGAGCTCCGCGAAGCGGCGGGCGAGATCGGGCGATTCCAGCGCCC
This sequence comes from Enterovirga sp., assembly GCF_028290205.1. Lineage (GTDB taxonomy): Bacteria > Pseudomonadota > Alphaproteobacteria > Rhizobiales > Beijerinckiaceae > Enterovirga. The sequence goes on from NZ_JAQGKF010000183.1 coordinate 6,967, forward strand.
GTGACAGGGCGGCCCGGAACGGCGCAGTGGCGGAATCGGGCGTGCCGGCCCGGGCCATGACCACGTTCCAGATCTGGGTGTCGTAATCCGGCAGGCCCGCTTCCGCGGCGGTCGGCACGTCGGGCAGCATGGGCGAGCGTTGCGGCGAGGCGACGGCGAGCGCTCGCAGCGCGCCGCTCTTCGCCAGCGGCGCCGTGGTCGTGATCCCGTCGACGATGATCTGGACCATGCCGGACATGGTGTCGGTCAGGGCCGGGCTCGCACCCCGATAGGGCACGTGCGCGATCTCGACCTTGGCCACGTATTTCAGGAGCTCGCCCGCCATGTGCAGCGCGGAGCCGCTGCCGGCGGACGCGAAACTGAGCTTGCCGGGATTGGCCCGCATGTGGGCCACGAGTTCGCCGAGGGTCTTGGCCGGCACGCCAGGATGGACGGCCACCACCATCGGCACGGTCGCGACCTGGGCCAGGGGCACCAGCTCCTTGCCGGGGTCGAAGGGGAGCTTCGGCTGCAGCACCTGCGCGATGGCGTGGCCGGAGGTGGTGAACAGGTAGGTGCGGCCGTTCGGCTCGGACGCGGCGACGCCCTGGGCCCCCAGCATGGTGCCGGCGCCCGGCCGGTTCTCGACCACGACCGTGCGGCCGAGATCCACCGCGACGAGCTGCGCCACGATGCGGGCCAGCACGTCGGTGTTGCCGCCGGCCGCAAAGGGCACCACCAGCGTGATCGGGGACGTGTCCTGGGCAGACGCCCCTCGTCCCGCAAACGGCAGGGTGGCAAGGCCGGCGAGAGCCGCCCGGCGCGTGGCAAGCACCATGATATTCCTCCCGAGTCCTGTTCTTATGGGGCGGTCACGTTGGCATTTTTCGCCGGCGCGAGCACCGCCTGGACGCTGGTGTCGACCACGATGAACTGCCGGCCGGGCGCCCGCAGCAACTCGGGCAGACGCGCGAGGCCGGCCTCGTCGCTGATGCGGGTCACCTCGCACCGATAGGCGCGGCCCATCAGCTCGAAATCCGGATTGGTGAAGGCCGTGCCGATGATCCGGCCCGGATAGTCGCGGGCCTGGTGGATCAGGATGGACGCATAAACGCCGTTCTCCGACAGGATCACCTTGAGGTCGAGATCACGCTCCAGCGCCACCGCGAGCTCGCCGCCGGTCATCAGGAAGCCGCCGTCGCCGACCAGGCAGATCACTGGCCGGCCCGGCTCCCGCAGGCCCGCCGCCACCGCCGCCGGAACACCGAAGCCCATGGCGCCGGAGATCGGCGCCAGCAGGCGCTGCGTCCCCCGGAACGGCACCACCCGGTAGACGGGGGCCCCGAAGGTGCCGGCATCCACGGTCACGATGGCATCGTCCGGCAGGTGCTCGCCCATCAGCGCGACAACGCGCTCGAAGGCGAGGCCGTCATCCGCCTCGCGGGCCTTCGGCCGGGCGATGTCGGCCCGGATGGCGCCGAGGCGCGCCGTCCAGGCCGCCCGCGCCGGCGGCAGGGCCATCACGGGCCGACCCAGGCGGGAGAGGGCATCCCGGGCCTCGCAGACCAGCGCGAGATCGGCCGCGAACTGCGTGCCGATCACGCCCGCATCGGCGTGGATATGGGCGAGCCGCATGCGGGGACGCACCAGGCCCGGCCAGCTGTAGCCCTGGGTGGTGATGTCGGACAGCCGGGCCCCGGCCACGACGACGAGGTCGGCCTCGTTCAGGGCCTCCATCTGGTCCTTCCGATTGGAGAGGCCCATGTCGCCCGCATAGAGCGGGTGCGCGTTGGGAAACAGATCCTGCCGCCGGAAGGACACGGCGACCGGCACCTGCCAGGCTTCCGCGAAGGCCAGCAGCGCCTCGCGTCCGCCCGGTCGCTCGAGGCCGCTGCCGGCGAGAAGCAGCGGCCGCTCGGCCCCGCTCAGCCACGCGCCGAGCGTGGCCAGCGTCTCGGGGTGGGGCGCCAGGGACAGCGGCGTCGGGGCCCCGAGAGGGCCGGCATCGGTCACCGCCGTGAGCACGTCCTCGGGCAGGGCGACGACGACGGGTCCGGGCACGCCCGTGGTGGCGACCTGGAGCGCCCGCATCATGATCTCGGCCAGGTGCTCGGGGTCGCGGGCCTCCGCGGTCCATTTCGCGACCTTGCCGAACATGAAGCCGTAATCGATCTCCTGAAAGGAGTCGCGGCGCAGATCCGCCTCGGCCACCTGGCCGACCAGCAGCACCAGCGGCACCGCGTCCTGCTGGGCCGTGTGGACGGCGATCGCGGCATTGGAGGCGCCGGGCCCGCGGCTCACGCAGACCACGCCCGGGCGGCCGGTCAGCCTGGCATCGGCGACGGCCATGAAGCCCGCTCCGCCCTCGTGCCGGCATACCACCGTGTCGATGTCGGGCCGGCCGTAGAGCGCATCGAGCAGGCCGAGATAGCTCTCGCCCGGAACGCAGAACACCCGGTCGACGCCGAACCGCCTCAGGGTTTCGACGACGATTTCACCGCCTGTCGGCATCAGAACTCACCCTCCCAAGTCGCAATGTTCTGGCCCGGTCGGCTCGTGCCGGCCGGTTGGTTAGACATCTGGCTGCGGCGCCGTCACCCGGCCGGCGGCAGGCGCCAGCGGCGATGCATCCAGAGCCATTGCTCGGGATGTTCGCGCACCCAGCCTTCCACCACGCGCGTCATGGCCTGGGTGGCTCCCTGAACGTTGATCTGCCCGTCTGGATCGCGCGGCAGGTCCAGCGGCGGGGTGATCTCGAGCCGGAAGCGATGGCCGCCGAGCCGGATCACCCGCGCGCCGTGCACCGGCACGTCGTGGTGGCGGGCAAGCTTGGCGAGAAGTGGGTTCGCCAGGCAGGGCCGGCCCATGAACTCCACCACCACGCCGCGGGTGAAGTGCTGGTCGATGAGCTGGCCGACATGGCCCCCGCGATCGAGCACGCCTGACACCGCGTAGGCGGCCCCGCCGCCGGTGGAGGCCGCGAGCCCGCCCATGGTGCCGGATCGCACCTCCTGCACCACGCGGGCCGCCGCGGGGTCGTTCGGCGGGCGGAAGATGGCCGTGGTCTCGAGCCCGAAGCGGGCGGCGCAGATCGCCGGCAGCTCCCAGTTGCCGAGATGGGCCGCGAACACGATGCCGGCTCGGCCGTCGTCGCGCAGGGCCAGAAAGTGCTCGTCCCCGCCGACCTCGATGCGGCCCTTCACGGCCGCGTCCGGGTCGTAATCGAAGATGGTCGCCAGATGCGCGTATTCGGCCCCGGTGCGGCCGAGATTGGCCCAGGCGCCATCGACGATGGCGGCGACCTCGCGCGCGCTCGCCTGCGGATAGGCGGCCCGCACATTGGCGAGCGCGATGCGGTTCTGCTTCAGGAGGCGGCCGATGCAGCGCGCCAGGAACGCGCCGGCGTCGCTGGAGCGTTCCGGGCCGATCGCGCGGGCGAGGGCGAACAGCCCGCGCACCAGCATGGCCATGACGGCCCCGCCGAGGCGGGACACAAGTCGGTAGGCCTGGAGCTTCAGGCGGAGCACCGTCACGTCGGCTCGCCCGGTCCGTAGCGGTGCAGGCCGCCGCGCCAATCCTCCACCGTGACGGCCGGGCCGCTCTCCGGCCGCAGATAGCCGGGCCCCACGGGCGACTTGCCGTGCCCGCCCGGAATGTCGAGCACGTAATCGGGCTGGCACAGGCCCGAGACGCGACCCCGCAAGTGCCGCATCAGAGCCTGCCCTTCGGCCAGGGTGGTGCGGAAATGGGAGGTGCCGGGCGCCAGGTCGGCATGGTGCAGGTAATAGGGCTTCACCCGCGCCTCCACGAGCGCCCGCAACAGCGCTTCCAGCGTGGCCGGATCGTCGTTGACGCCGCGCAGCAGCACCGACTGGCTCAACAGCGGGATGCCGGCATCGGCGAGGCGGGACAGGGCGGCCATCGCCTCCGGGGTCAGCTCGCGCGGGTGGTTGCAGTGGAGCACCAGCCAGGTGGTCGCGCCCGGGGCCCGCAGCGCCCGCACCAGGGCCGGCGAGATTCGGTCCGGGTCGACGGCCGGGACGCGGGTGTGGAGGCGGACCACCTTGACGTGGGGGATGCGGCCGAGCTCGGCCACCAGCCCGCCGAGACGGCGCGGCGACATCACCAGCGGATCGCCGCCGGAGAGGATCACCTCCCAGATCTCCGGGCGGCTGCGGATATAGGCGAGCGCCCGCGCCAGCGCGGCGGGCGACAGCGCCTCGGCCTTGCCGGGGCCCACGCTCTCGCGCCGAAAGCAGAAGCGGCAATACACCGCGCAGACCGAGACCGGCTTCAGCAGCACGCGGTCGGGGTAGCGGTGGACAATGCCGGGGACGGGCGCATGCGCGTCGTCGCCGATCGGGTCGGCCAGCTCCTCCGGGCGCCGGTCGAGTTCGTCCGGATCCGGAACGAACTGGCGCGCCACGGGGTCGTTGGCCACCCCGGCCTGCACCAACTGGGCCAGGGCCGGCGTGATGGCCACCGCATAGCGGTCCGCAACCTCGCTCAGGGAGGCGAGGCGCGCGCGTGGAACGAGGCCGGCTTCCACCAGATCGAGAGGCGTGCGCAAGGTTTCGCGACGGCGGGCAGACAAGTCGGCGCTCCAGGTGATCCTGGGCTTTTGCGTGGGATGCCGGGCAGGTGCAAGCGCCGGCCCGAGCCTGGGTTCCGCGGTCGGCTCCGCATCCGGTCCCGGCGCGGGCCGTCCGGCCGGTTCGGTCGGCGGGAGGCGACAGGCTGCCCGGCCACGCGCCGCCACGGGTGGCGCGGGTTCACCAAGCAGTCCTGGCCGCCGAAGCCGGGCCGAAAGCTCGCGAACACTCGCGTTGACATTGCGGCTGCTTCCCAGCATGGGCGCTGCCGCGCCTCTCGGCGGGGAGGCCTGGAGCTCCGTTACATGAAGAGAATTCTTGCCGCTGCGGCCCTGGTCGTGGCGCTCACCGGCTCGGCCTGGGCGAAGAACTTTGCCTTTCCCAAGGACAACCCGGCCGCCACCATCACCATCCCGGACAGCTGGACCACGGAGGCCATCGATTTCGGCTTCGCGGCGAAATCGCCGGACGAAGGCGTGTTCTTCTCGGTCGAATCCGCCTCGGCTGCCCGGCTCGACAAGATGATGGAGCTCAACGTCCAGTGGATGAAGGACAACAAGATCACGGCCACCGGGAAAGCGGTCGAGCGTGAGATCGAGCTCAACGGCATGAAGGCGACGCTGCTGAGCTACCCGGCAACCGACGAGGCCGGGGAGACCACGGTCGAGTTCGCCCTGATTGCCGCCCCGGGCAACCGCGTCATCATGCTGACGCTGTGGGCCTCCGACGAGGAACGGGCCGCCAACGAGGGCGAAATTCGCGCCATCCAGCGCAGCATCAAGCCCATCAACTGAGGTCGGCCGCCGGCGAGGGCCGTCCGGAGGGTCGACGCTCCGCGGAGCGTCGACCTCACGGTCGTGACCGCTTAAGCTGGCGCCGCAACCTCCAAGAGACGCCCATGCTGCGCGCCACCACCGTCGTCCGCCGTCCGGCCGTCAAGGCGGACCGGATCGTCGACACGCTCACCCTGGACCACCAGGCCCGGCAGGTCCGGCGCCTTGCCGCGACCGGGGAGGGCGGGCTCGACATTCTCGTCGATCTCGACCGGGCCACGCTTCTGGACGACGGAGACGCCGTGAAGCTGGAAGACGGGCGGCTGGTCGCGGTCAGGGCCGCGCCCGAGCGGCTCCTCGAGATCACAACAGGCAATCCGGCTCGCCTGCTGAAGGCGGCCTGGCATCTCGGCGGCCGGCACGTCCCGGTCGAGGTCGCTGACGACACCCTCTTCGTCGCCCTGGATCCCGGGCTGATCGAGATGCTGCGCGGGCTCGGCGCGACCGCCCGCGAGGTGCAGCGGCCGTTCCGGCCGGAGCGCGGTGCCTCCGGCCACGATCACGGGCACCACGCTCACGGCCATGCCGGGCATGAGCACAGCCACGCCGGGCACGGGCATGACCATGCCGGCCACGGGCATCACGCAGGCTGCGGCTGCGACCATGGCCATGACCATGCGGAGCACGGCCACGCGCACGGCCACCACGCCCACAAGCACGCGTGAGCTGCCGACCCGCGGTCTCGCCAGCCCTCGCGGGCGTTCCCGAAGCGCCGCCGCCCCTTCGGAAATAGCCGAGACGGGATCGAAGTGGACGTGCTAGCCAGGATCATAGAACAGGCGGGCGCGCTCGCAGGGGGAGAGGCGGAATGAGACCAGTTGCGGTTGCCACGGTTGCGCTCGCGAGCGTCCTTCTTGCCGGCCCGGCCGCGGCCCATGTCGGCATTGGCGCCACATCCGGCTTTTGGCACGGCGTCTGGCACCCGGTCGGCGGACCCGACCACGTTCTGGCCATGGTGGCCGTGGGGATGATCGCGGCCGGCATCGGTGGCCGGGCGCTCTGGCTGGTTCCCGCCGCCTTCGTGGCCGTGATGGCGGTCGGCGGCCTTCTCGGCAGCGGCGGCCTGGCGCTGCCCTTCGTGAATGGAACCGTCACGATGTCCGTCCTCGTGTTCGGCATCACGCTCGCGGCCCGGCTGCCGATTCCGGCGGCACTGGCGGCCGTGCTGGTCGGCACCTTCGCGCTGTTTCACGGCCACGCGCACGGCACCGAGATGAGCGCGGGCACGTCCGGCGCCACCTACGGGCTCGGATTCCTTGTGGCCACCGCGGCGCTGCACGGGCTCGGCCTCGCGGCCGGGCTGGCCACGCTCCGTCTGCGGCCGCGGCTGGCGGACGGCGTGATGCGCTTCACCGGCGTGGCGACCGCCCTGGCCGGCGCCGCCCTCCTGGTCGCGTCCCAGTAGGACCGGACCCCGGCCCGCCGGGGGCTCAGCCCACGGCGGTGCTGGCCCGGTCGTAGACCCCGGCATAGCCCGCGGCGGAGCGGGCCCAGGCGAAGCTCCGGCCCATGGCCGCCTTGCGCATTCCGTTGAGCTTGCGGCGGGACCCATAGGCGTCGACCGCCCGGTAGATCGCACCCAGCATCGCGGCCAGCGAGGCGTCCTTGAACAGGAAGCCCGTCACCCCGTCCTCGATCGTGTCGGCGAGGCCGCCCGTTTCCCGGGCGATCGGCAGCGAGCCCATGCGCTGGGCATACATCTGCGACAGACCGCAGGGCTCGAAGCGGGACGGCATGAGGAGGAAGTCGCTGCCCGCGAACATGCGGCGGGCCTGGCCCTCGTCGAAGCCGATGCGGACCCCGACCTGGCCAGGATAGCGCCGCGACAGGGTTTCGAGTTCGCTCTCGAACCGGTCCTCGCCGCGGCCTGTCACGACCACCTGGCCGCCCTGGCGGACGATGGTCTCGGTCGATTCGATGGTCAGGTCCACGCCCTTCTGGTGGACGAGCCGCGACACCACCGCGAACAGCGGCCCCCGCGACACCGCGAGGCCGAAATCGCGCCGGACCTCGTCGGCATTCACCTGCTTGCCTTTGAGATCGGACAAGCCGAAGGGGCTGCCGAGATGGGCGTCGGTGCGGGGATCCCAGGTCTCGTCGATCCCGTTCAGGATGCCGGTGAGCCGCCCTTCCGCCTGGCAGCGGCGCAGCAGGCCGTCCAGCCCACAGCCGAATTCCGGGGTCTGGATTTCCCGGGCATAGGTCTGTGAAACCGTCGTCACATGGGAGGCGTAGACGATCCCGGCCTTCAGGAACGACATCTTGCCGTGGAACTCGACGCCATCGATCTGGAAGGCGGAATCGGGCACGCCGAGCGTCGGCAGCCGGTGGCGCTCGAACAATCCCTGATAGGCGAGATTGTGGATGGTCAGCACGCTCGGGCAGGGCGTCCCGGTCCAGGCCAGATAGGCCGGCGCGAGGGCCGAGGGCCAGTCGTTCAGGTGCAGCAGGTCCGCGCGCCAGCCGAGGTCCGGCAGCCCGGATGCGATTTGGGCCGCGGCCAGTCCCAGCCGGCCAAAGCGGAGGTCGTTGTCGCTCCAATCCGTCCCGGTCGGGTCGCCATAGGGGGAGCCCTCACGGTCATACAATTCGGAGCACAGCATCACGTAGATGGTCAGGCCGTCCACCGACGCGATGCGGCCGAGATCGCAGGCCGGAAGGCCGTAAGCGGCCTCGAGTCGGGCCACCACCTCGATGTCCGGACGTTCCTCGAGGACCTGGCGATAGCCCGGGATGAGCACCCGGACGTCGTACAGCGCGCGCAAGCTGCGCGGCAGGGCCGCCGACACGTCACCGAGGCCGCCCGACTTCACAAAGTCGGACATCTCCGACGTGACATAGAGGATGCGCCGCTTCGGCTCCGTCTGGTCGGATAGGCCGCTCCGAAAGAGCTCGTCCAGCTTGGTGTCGAGGGGGCCCCCGGCAGGCACGATCATGGGAGACGGCGCGTTCATACGCACCCCGCATATCGCACTGCTGCAGCAAGCTTCAAGGATTGGCCCCCTCGTGTCAGCTCCTTACCGGGCTGCCGTCCTTGACCCGCGACGTGCAGCCTGGCTGGCCTAACCTCGAGTTGCTGACACGATCAGCCCCTCGTTTGGCCTCAAGGCAACCTTTACGCCAACCTCCTCGCCTGCCCGGTCAAGGTAGGTCGACAGCAGGATCCGTCCCCCTGCCGGACGACAACGAAGCTCGGCCGTGTGGGGTTCCGCGTCCAGGTTGAGAAAGACCATCACATCCTCCTCACCATGGACCCGCCTGAACGCCAGCAGCGGCTCGGCGGAGGGGATCGGCACGTAGCTGCCGACCGACAGGGCGTGGCTTGCACCCCGAAGCGCGATGAGTCGGCGGTAGAGATTGAGGATGGAGCCCTGTTCACGGGACAGGGCGGCGACGTTGCACTGCCGGTAGTCCTCGGCGAGCGGCAGCCACGGGTCGTGCGAACTGAATCCCGCATGGGCCCCATCGTCCCACTGCATGGGCGTCCGCTCCGGATCGCGGTTGAAGCCGAGGCCCGGCTCGTTCTTCTCCCAGGGATCCTGCACCCGGTCCGGAGGGACTTCGACGCGGGCGAGCCCGATCTCGTCGCCGTAATACATGGTCGGAGTGCCGCGCAGGGTCAGGAGCAGCATGGCGGCGACGCGGGCCTGAGCGGCGCCGATCCGGGCCGCGATCCGGGGCTGGTCGTGATTGCCGAGCACCCAGTTGGGCCAGCCGCCGGCCGGGAGCGCGTCCTCGTACTCGTTCACGAGCTTGGCGATCGCGTGGGCATTCCAGGCCGTCTGGATGAGCTGGAAATTGAACGGCAGATGGGCGCCGGACAGGTCCTTGCCGTAATAGGTGACGAGGCGCTCGACCGGCAGGTAGATCTCGCCGATCAGGACTCGGTCGGGATAGTCATCGACGACTCGCCGCATTCCGGCGATGACGTCGTGCACCTCCGGCTGGTCGGTCGAGTGGACCTGAAGGAGGCTGTCGATCTCCGGCCGGCCCTCGTTGTAGCCCGGGTTCGGCGGATTGTCCCGGAACTCGGCATCCTTGATGAGGTGCCAGATCACGTCGACCCGGAAACCGTCGATGCCGCGGTCCATCCAAAATCTCAGCACGTCATGCATGGCCTCCCGCAGGTCCGGGTTGCGCCAGTTCAGGTCGGGCTGTTCACGCAGGAAGGCATGGTAATAATACTGGCCGGTCGCCTCGTCCCATTGCCAGGCGCTGCCGCCGAAATTCGAGACCCAATTGTTGGGCGGCGAGCCGTCCGGCTTCGCGTCGCGCCAGATGTACCAGTCCCGCTTCGGATTGTGCCGCGACGAGCGGCTCTCGGCGAACCAGGGATGCTGGTCGGAGCTGTGGTTCGGCACGAAATCCAGGATGACCCGAAGGCCGAGCTCATGCGCCCGGGCAACGAGCGCATCCATGTCGGCCAGCGAGCCGAACAGCGGGTCGACCCCGCAATAATCCGCAACGTCATAGCCGAAATCGGCCATGGGCGAGGGGAAGATGGGCGAGATCCAGACGGCGTTCACCCCGAGCCCGGCCACATAGTCGAGGCGGCTCGTGATGCCGGGCAGGTCGCCGACGCCGTCCCCGTTCGAATCCTGAAAGGAGCGCGGATACACCTGGTAGACGATGCCGCTCTTCCACCACGTGTTTTCCAGCATGTTGTATCGCTCTCAGCCCCACTCGCCTCTGCGAAGTCCCGGAGGCGGGTTGGGTTCCGGGGCATCGCTGGAACCGGGCCTAACGGTGTCCGTTCCTGACCGTTCGTGGCACGGGAGTTGAGATTGTTGAGAACTCAGACGACGGGACGTCGCCGCCCGGTCGGGGCCGAACCCGGCCCCGCCGGCACCTCGTTTCGGGTCTGGGCGCCGGGTCGGCAGGAGGTTTGGGTCGTGACCGGGCACGGCCCGGAGCATGCGCTCAAGGTGGAAGCGTCCGGCTATTTCTCGGGCACGGTCGCCGGGATCGTGGCCGGCGACCTGTACCGGTTCAGGCTCGACACGGACGAGCGCCTCTATGCGGACCCGGCTTCCCGCTTCCAGCCGGACGGTCCGCACCACGCCTCGCGAGTCGAGGACCCAGGCGCCTATGCCTGGCAGGACACGGAGTGGCGCGGTCGCGGCATCGAGGGCCGTGTCCTGTACGAGATGCATGTCGGCACCTTCACGGCCGAAGGCACCTGGGCGGCGGCGGCGGAAAAGTTGCCCCATCTCGCCTCGCTTGGCATCGACCTCGTCGAGATGATGCCGGTCGCCGACTTCCCGGGGCGGTTCGGCTGGGGCTATGACGGCGTCAATCTCTTCGCGCCGTCCCGCCTGTACGGAGAGCCCGACGATCTCCGCCGTTTTGTGGACCAGGCGCACCGGCTCGGCATCGGCGTGATCCTCGACGTCGTCTACAACCACCTCGGCCCGGACGGGAATTTCCTGTCCTGTTTCGCGCCGTCCTATTTCACGGACCGCTACGAAACCGAATGGGGCGCCGCCATCAATTTCGATGGCGAGGGCTCGGCCGAGGTCCGCCGCTTCTTCATCGAGAACGCCGCCTACTGGATCGAGGAATTCCACTTCGACGGCCTGCGCCTGGATGCGACCCAGAGCATTTTCGACGAGAGCCGGCCGCACGTCATCCAGGAGATCGTGGAGGCGGCGCGCGCGGCCGCGATGGGGCGCGCGATCGTGGTGATCGGCGAGAACGAGCCGCAACACACCGCCCTGGTCCGGCCGCCCGCAGACGGCGGCTATGGCCTCGACGCGCTGTGGAACGACGACCTGCACCACTCGGCCATGGTGGCCGTGTCGGGCCGCAACGAGGCTTATTACGCGGACCATGCGGGCGAGCCGCAGGAATTCGTGGCGGCGGCGAAATACGGCTACCTGTTTCAGGGGCAGGTCTACGCCCATCAGGGCCAGCGGCGCGGGACAGCCGGACTGGACCTTCCGCCAGCCGCCATGGTCACCTTCGTCCAGAATCACGACCAGGTCGCGAATTCGGATTGCGGCCTGCGCTTCAACCTCCTTGGCCATCCTGGGGCGGCTCGGGCCATCACGGCCTATCTCCTGCTCGCGCCCGGCACGCCGATGCTCTTCCAGGGCCAGGAATTCTGGTCCTCGTCTCCCTTCTTCTATTTCTGTGATCACGAGCCCGAACTCGCCGGGTTGGTCCGAGAGGGACGGCGAGAGTTCCTGACCCAGTTTCCCACAATCGACACGGATGCCGAAGTGCAGGCGCGACTGGTCGATCCGGGCGAGGAGAGCACATTCCAGCGCTCGAAGCTGGATTGGGCGGAATGCGAGCGCAATGTCGCGGCAGTCGCGCTGCACCGCGACCTCGTGGCGCTGCGGCGGTCCGACCCGGTGTTTTCCCGGCAAAACCGCGGCGGCCTGGACGGCGCCGTGATCGGCCGCGACAGTTTTGTCCTCAGGTTCTTTGGCGAGGGCGGCGACGACCGCCTGCTCATGGTAAATCTGGGCCGCGACTTTGCTCGCCGCAGCATTCCCGATCCGCTCGTCGCCCCGCCCCAGGGGCGCTCCTGGTCTCTGCTCTGGTCGAGCGAGCGCCCAGCCTATGGTGGGCACGGAACTCCCGAGGTGGAAACTTTGTCGGGGTGGCGTCTACCCGCCTATTCGGCAGTCATTCTAGCTGCCAGCACTTCCAGCACAATTGCTGCATCATAGTAACGTCACCTTAATATGTTGGGACCCGGACGCCCCCCGGCAATGCTGGCAACCTGTCGCAGCGCAGGACGGGTTCTGCTTCAAAGACTTGACATAGCTCACCGGTGCGGGCATGGGCCCGACCTCTCACTCTGCCGAAAGAAGTACACAGGATTATGGATAACCAAGAGACCGCCGCGCAGACGAATTTTGTCGAGCTGACGGCCGATGTGGTGTCTGCGTTTGTAATGCACAATTCCATTCAAAAAGGCGACCTGCCCGATCTGATCGCCTCCGTCCACGGCTCGCTCGCGGCCCTGAGCCAGCAGAAGGCGCCGGCGGAAGCCGAGCGGCCCGTGCCGGCCGTGCCGATCAAGAAGTCGGTTTCCCCGGACTTTCTGATCAGCCTCGAGGACGGTCGCCGCTACAAGTCGTTGAAGCGGCATCTCAGCGGCCGCGGGCTGACGCCCGAGCGGTACCGCGAGAAGTGGGGTCTGCCGGCCGACTACCCGATGGTTGCGCCGAACTACGCCAAGCAGCGGTCCGAACTCGCGAAGTCCATGGGTCTCGGCCGGCAGCGCCGCCGCGAGCCCGAGGAGGCCCCGCCGGCCGCTCCGGCCAAGGGCCGTCGCGCCAAGGGCTGACGCCCGAGGGCTGACACGCCAACGGCTGACACGTGACGATCCGGTAGGCTCGAGGGCCCGCCGGATCACACTTCAGGCCGCCCCCGCCATGGCTTCGAACACGAAGGCATGGCGGCGGGCGATGGCCTCCGGATCGGGCCCGTAACCGCCCCCGACCACCGAGACGAGCGCGATCCCCCGGCGGCGCGCCTCCCCGATCACATAGGCATCCCGTCGCCGCAGACCGTCGTCGCTGAGAGCGAGGCGGCCGAGCTGATCGTCGCGATGCGGATCGACGCCGGCATTGTAGAAGACGAGATCCGGCCTGAAGCCGTCCAGAAGCCCCGGCAGGTGCCGGGCCACGGCGTCCAGATACTCACCATCCTCGACGCCGTCCGGCAGTGCCACGTCGAGATCGCCCGGGATCTTGCGGACCGGATAGTTCTTCTCGGCATGCAGCGAGAAGGTGAAGAGGTCGGGCTCGCCGGCCAGGCAATCGGCCGTGCCGTCCCCCTGATGAACGTCGAGATCCACCACCAGCGCGCGCCGGATCTCGCCCCTTTGCCGCAAGGCGAGCGCCGCGACCGCCACGTCGTTGAACACGCAGAATCCGGCGCCGGTGGCGCGCTGCCCGTGATGCGAGCCGCCGGCGGTCGAGCCCGCCAGCCCTCCTGCGAGCGCCAGGCGGGCCGCCAGGATCGTGCCGCCGACCGCGTGGCAGGCGCGCCGGGCGGTGGCCGGGTTGACCGGCAGGCCGATGCGGCGCTCGATCTCGCGCGGAACGGCGCAGGCCAGAACGGCCTCCACATAGACGGCGTCATGCGCGAGCCGCAGCGTGTCGGGCTCTGCGGGTTCAGGCTCCCGAAAACCGTCCGGGACGAGGCCGAGTTCGGCGAGCCGCGCCGCGAGGCGGCCGTATTTGCCCATCGGGAAGCGGTGGCCGACCGGCAGATCGGCCTCGAAATGGGGGTGGAAGACAACCGGCGGCGGCATCGGGCGGCGCGCGGGGCTTCCCCGGCTCAGGCCCCGAGAGCCGGCAACCTGCGAAGGGTGGTGATCGGCCCGTAGCTGTTCTGCCGAATACGGAGTTCAGCCTCGCTCAGCGTCTCCACGGCCACGGCCATGTGGTGGCCGTTGGCGTGCAGCAGTCGCGTCCCGTCCAGCATCAGGCCGACATGCCCGCGCCAGAAGATCAGGTCGCCGCGGCGCAAGCCGGCGAGGTCCTGGGCGGAGATCTGGTCGCCGAGCGAATGCTCCTGCTGGTCGCTGTCGCGGGGCGCCGCGATTCCGGCCTGTGCGAGCGCGAGCTGGACGAGACCGGAGCAATCCAGACCGAGGCTGGTCTTGCCGCCCCACAGATAAGGCGCACCGAGCAGGCGCTCCGCCACGGCCACGAAGTCCGGCTCGGGCGCCTCGTCCGGCCGCAGGTGACGTGCGGCCACGTAGCCGCCGGTCGCGAGCGGGAGATAGCCGTTTTCGAGCTCCCCGGCCGCCGTGACGCCGGCGCCAAGGCTGAGAAAGCCCGTTGGCGGCAGCTTCAGGTTCGGCCCGGGATAGATGAAGGTCCTGAGCGCCCGCACGCGATGCGTCGGCGCCGGGCCGGCCTCGCCGAGCACCGAGCTCGGCAGGTAGCCCACATAGCCGTCGGCGGCGAGTTGCACCCAGCTGTAGCCGGCCCCCTCGTCGAACACCGTCACGGCCTCACCCATCAACGCCTCCGTGTCGAGCGGGGCATCCGGCGCGGGCCGGCGACGCAGCGGCGCGGAGGGCGCGACCACGCGCCGGGGCAGCCCCGGGCTGTAGCGCGGGGCCTCGATCTGGCCCCGGAGGGCTTCGGCCGCGAGATCCGGCCGGGCGGGCGTGAGGCGCCGATCGTGGGCGGTCATTCCGATGGTCTCGCAACACCCGACAGAGATGGGCAGGTTAGCATTCCGCGGCCGCCCGGTCCGGCCTTTCCTCAGGCGGCGGGGTAGCGCTCCTTGAGGAGACCGTAGAGCAGCCGCGCGCCCTGCACTTCGCCGCCCTCCGGCCGGCCCGGCCGGGCCACGGGCGTCCAGGCATAGACGTCGAGATGAAGGTGCGCCTTCGCCCGTTCGACGAAGCGGTCGAGAAACAGCGCGGCCGTGATGGAGCCCGCGAACCCGCCCGCGGGCGCGTTGGTCAGGTCGGCGATCTTTGACTCGACCATCTTCCGGTAGGCCGGCCAGAGCGGCATGCGCCACACGGGGTCGTGCAGCGCCACGCCGAGGCGGTCGAGGTCGGCCGCGAGCGCGTCGTCATGCGTGTAGGCAGGCGGCAGGTCGGGGCCGAGCGCCACCCGGGCCGCCCCCGTCAGGGTTGCGAAATCGATCAGGAGCTCGGGCGCGTCCTCGTCGGCGAGCGCCAGCGCGTCGGCGACAATCAGGCGGCCTTCGGCATCCGTGTTGCCGATCTCGACGGACAGCCCCTTGCGGCTGCGCAGAACGTCGCCGGGCCGGAAGGAGGAGGCCGAGATCGCGTTCTCGACGGCCGGGATGAGGACGCGCAGGCGCACCGGCAGCGCCGCCCCCATCACCATGTCGGCCAGCGCGAGCGCCGCGGCGGCGCCGCCCATGTCCTTCTTCATCAGCAGCATGGCGGCCGACGGCTTGATGTCGAGCCCGCCCGTGTCGAAACAGACCCCCTTGCCGACCAGTGTGACGGCGGGGGCGCCGGGATCGCCCCAACCGAGGTCGATCAGACGCGGCGCCGCGGCAGCCGCCCGGCCCACGGCGTGGATCATCGGCAGGCCGGCACCGAGCAGATGGTCCCCGGCCGTCACGGCGATGTCGGCCCCGTGACGTTCGGCGAGGCGACGGGCGGCCTCTTCCAGGTCGTCAGGCCCGAGGTCGTTGGCGGGCGTGTTGACGAGGTCGCGCCCCATTGCAACCGCGGCCGCGATGCGGCCGAGATCGTCCGGGTCGACCCCGGCCGGCGGCACCAGCAGCGCACGTCGCGGCGGCCGCAGCCGGTAGCGTTCGAAGCGGTAGCCGGCCAGCAGCCAGCCGAGGGCCGCCCCGGCCGGATCGGGCAGGTCGCCGACAAGCCGGTAGGCGCCGGCCGGGAGGGTCGTGGCGAGGCCGCCCGGGGCGAACGGATCCTGGCCGCGGCCCACGTCCAATCCGAACAGCACGGCCGCGATGGCCCCCTCCGGCGAGGGCAACACCAGCGAGCTGCCCGGCTTCGCGTCGAACCCGGACGCCTGCGCGAAGGTGCGGGCCGTGGGCGGAAGCTGCGCCGCCGTGGCGGGCCAGGTCTCGGCGGTGACGAGGTGGATGGGCACACCCGCGGCGTCCGCGGGTGCCCAGCCAGGGTGGGGTTGCGGGCTCATGACTCTCCTTAACCCCCTCTTAGGGTTAACGGACTACTTCCAGGACGGAGTTCGTGAGGGTGGTGTCATGTCGTCCCGGTGGCTGCAACCCGTCCGGCTGAGGCCGGCTCCGTGTCTGGCTCTTCTCCTGGCCGCCCTCTCGCTCGGCGGCTGCATGTCGCGGCAGGCAGCCGAGACCACGGGCTCGATCGGCAGCCTCGCATCCGGCACCTCGTCCGGGGATCTGCGCCGTGAGGCCGACAATCTGGCGCGCCGCTACGACGCGTCCCCTGGGGACCCGGCGGTGGCCCTGGCCTATGCCCGGGCGCTGCGCGGGCTCGGCCAGAGCACCCAGGCCGTGGCCGTGCTGCAGCAGGCCGCGCTCCGGTCAGGCAGCGATCCGGCCGTGCTGGCCGATTACGGCAAGGCCCTCGCCGATGTGGGCCGCTTCCGCGAAGCCTCGGCCGTGCTGGCCCGCGCCCACCGGCCCGAGCGCCCGGACTGGCGCATCCTCAACGTCCAGGGCGCGGTGGCCGACCAGCAGGGCGACTTCGCCACCGCTCAGCGCTTCTACGTGGCTGCGCTGCGCATCGCCCCCGGCGAGCCCTCCATTCTGACCAACCAGGGTCTGTCCTTCGCGCTGGCCAAGCGGCTCGACGAAGCGGAGCGGACCCTGAGCGAAGCATCCCGGCACCCGCGCGCGGACGGGCGCGTGCGCCAGAACCTCGCCCTCGTGCTCGGCCTGCAGGGCCGGTTCGCCGAGGCCGAGACGGTGCTGAAACGCGACCTCACGCCTGCCGAGGCGACCAGCAACATGCAGGCGATCCGCCGCATGGTGAGCCATGCGAACAGCTGGAAAGCCATCCGCCAGGCGGAGGAGCCGGCGCGCGAGAAGCGGCAGGCCGCCGCCCTCTAAGCCAGCGCCTGGTGGGGGACGTCGCCAGCCGGCGCGGGCTCAACGAACCGCCCACCTTCCAGCGGGAGCGCCGCATGCTTGACCACACGGCCACCGGGGTCTTCGTGATTGCCCCGACCCCCTTTCACGAGGACGGCCGGATCGACCAGGGCTCGATCGACCGCATGGTGGACGCCTTCGCGGCCGCCGGTGTGGCCGGCGTCACGGTGCTCGGCATGATGGGCGAGGCGCCCAAGCTCGATGCCGAAGAGGCGCTCGCCGTCGCCCGGCAGGTGGTACGCCGGGCCGGCCGGCTGCCGGTGGTGGTCGGAGTCTCGGCCCCGGGCTTCGCGGCCATGCGGAGCCTCGCCAGGACCTCCATGGAGGCGGGCGCGGCCGGGGTGATGATCGCTCCCCCGCCGAGCCTCCGGACCGACGACCAGATCGTCGGGTATTTCAGCCAGGCCTCCGAAGCGATCGGGCGCGACATCCCGTTCGTGCTCCAGGACTACCCGCTGGCGCTCGGCGTCGTCATGACCCCGGCCGTGATCCGCCGGATCGTCGAAGCGAACCCGGCCTGCGTCATGCTCAAACACGAGGACTGGCCGGGGCTCGACAAGATCACGGCCCTCAGGGCGTTCCAGGGGGAGGGCGGGCTGCGGCCATTCTCCATCCTGACCGGCAATGGCGGGCTGTTCCTGGATCTCGAGCTCGAGCGCGGCGCCGACGGGGCCATGACCGGCTATGGCTTCCCGGACATGCTGGTGGATCTGGTCCGCCTCTCGGCGGAGGGCCGGCGCGAGGCCGCGCAGGATCTGTTCGACGCCCACCTGCCGCTGATCCGCTACGAGCAGCAGCCCGGGATCGGGCTCGCGGTGCGTAAATACGTGCTGCGGCGGCGCGGCATCATCGGGACGGAGACGCAGCGCAGGCCGGCCGTCGCGCTGTCGCCCGCCTCCCGGGCCGAGGTCGATTACCTCTTGGCGCGCCTGGCCCGATGGGACGGGCGCGCCGCCGGTCTCGCCCCTTGACGGGACCGCTCAGGCCTCGCCGGCGAGGGCGTCGGTGGCATCGCCCGCAAGGTTGAGCGCCAGCAATTCCTCGCTCCCCGGTAGGCCGCCCCGCACCTGCACGGCCCGCTCGGCCGCGGACCGGATCTCGGTCGCGCGAACCCGCGCCAGGGCCTGCGCAGCCTCGACGTCGACAGCCTGGAAGCGGACCGTGTCGCCGCTGCGCCGCTGCGCCAGGACGCGCAGATCCGCCGTGATCACGGTGGCGATCTTGGGGTAGCCGCCCGTGGTCTGATGGTCCGCCATCATCACGATGGGCATGCCCGAACCCGGGACCTGCACCGAGCCCTGCACGAGCCCGTCGGACACGATGTTGTAGCCGCGCAGGTGGCTGATGGTCGGCCCGGAGAGGCGATAGCCCATGCGGTCGGCTTCGTCGGACACCGTGTAGGTGTTCGACAGGAAGGCCGCGACGGATTCGGCCGGGAACAGGTTGTCCTGCGGTCCGAGCACCACCCGGATGGGCGCCTCGAGATCGAGTGGCACGGGCGGCAGCGTGCGCTCGCCCGCCGCCTCCGGCGCGCCGGGCCTCACCGGCAGGCGGTCCCCGGGCCGGAGCGCACGGCCCTCGATCCCGCCGATACCCGCCCGGGGCTGCAGGGACACGCTGCCGAGCTGCGGCTCGATCGCGATGCCGCCGGACACCGCCAAGTAGCCGAAGATGCCGGCCGCGGCCGGGCCCACCGTGACGCGCGCTCCGGCCGGCACCAGCACGGAGGTCGAGGGCGCGACCGGAGCGCCGTCGACGGACAGCTTCATGCGGGCGCCCGTGAGCGCGATGCGGACCGGCCCGTCCACCGCCTGAAAGGCGCCGCCGGCCAGCATGAGTTCGATGGCGCCTTCGCCGGGGGCGTTGCCGACCAGCGCGTTAGCCTCGGCCAGCGCGAGCCGGTCCATCGCGCCGGAGCGCGAGATGCCGTGCCGACCGGATCCGACCCGCCCCATATCCTGCAGGCTGGTCATGGGCCCGCAGCTTTCAACCAGCAGCGCGCTCATGGCGTGGTCTCCGCGATCACCGCGCCGGCGGCGGCCTCGCGCTCGAGCCGGGCGAAATCGCCCTCGTCGATCCGGTAGAAGCGAACTCCGTCGCCCGGCTGCAGGATCACGGTCGGGTCCCGGCCCGGCATGAAGTTGCGGACCGGCGTGCGGCCCAGGAGATGCCAGCCCGAGGGGGCGGCCAGGGAGGCGACCAGCGCCTGGATGCCCCCGATGGAGATGGTGCCGGCCGGCGTGTGCAGCCGCGGCGAGACGCGCCGCGGAGTCGCGATGCTCTGATCGAGCCCGCCCAGATAGGCGAAGCCCGGCAGGAACCCCAGCATGTAGACCCGGTAGGTCGGGGCCGAATGGCGGCGCACCAATTCGTCGGGCGAGAGGCCGTGCAGCGCCGCCGTGGCCTCGAGGTCGATGCCGTTCTCGCCGCCGTAGCAGACCGGGATGCGCCAGGTGCGGCCCGCTTCCGCCCGCCCGGTCAGGCCCGCGGCGAGCCGGAGCAGCTCGGCGGCGAGCGCCCCGTAGCTGACCCGCTCCGGATCGTAGCTGACCAGGAGGGAGCGATAGGTCGGGATGGTCTCGACCACCCCCTCCAGCCCGGCCACGGCGCGGTCGAGCTCGAGCACGCGCGCGTTCAGGTCGGGGTCGATCTCCTCGCCGAACTCGATGATGAGCGCGGCGTCGCCGCAGGGCAGGATGCGGGGGCTCGGGTGCGGCGCCATGGGCCGCTCCTTAGAGCATTTCCGGGCGAGGGGGATCCGGGTCAGGCGAGAAAATGTGGCCCAAGCGCCCGCCCGGCCCGCCCGCTGCCGGCCCCGGTCAGCACGCCACGCGGCCGTCGCTGTTCAGCGCGTTGCGGATCGCCACGTCGGCATAGGGCTTGGCGATGAAATGGGCGTGCCGCAGGTGCTCCGGCACGTCGCCGCGGCGGGAGGCCGACACAAAGGCGAACGGCACCCCGCGCTCCTCGAGCCGCGTCGCGATGTCGAAGCTCTTGCCGTCCGGCAGGTCGACGTCCAGGAAGGCGAAATCCGGTTCGGCACCGAGATGCTGGCGCATGGAATCGAGCGTCGGGCAGACCCCGATGACGTCGTGACCGCAGCCCTGCACGATGCCCAGGAGATCGAGGCCGATCAGCGGGTCGTCTTCGAGGATCAAGATACGCATGACACGCTCCTTCGCTCCTGGCGGCGAGCCTGCGAAGGCGCGTCGCGAGGCGGGGTCCCGTCACAACGAAGGTTCGGATTTTGCCGTTCCTGCGCCTCGGTACCCGGGATCCGAGCTTCTGCGGTCGCGGTTAAGCTTAGGTTATGGTTGCCGGGATCGCTCGCTTTTGACCAAGCGGATCGCCCCGAAACGAGAAAGGGCCGGTCCCCTGGACCGGCCCCTCGTTCTGTTTGCGACCTGCGCGGGTCAGCGCATCGCGGCGGTCTCGTCGCCGGTGTCGCGGTCACGCCCCTCGCCGAGGCGCTGGATGTTCTCGGCCACGAGATGGCGGCCCTGCTCGGCCACTTCCTGGGCGTAGCGAAGGCCCTGGTCGCGCACCTCGTCGGCGTAGCGGCCGAGATACTCGTTCTCGCGCCGGGTGCCGGGCAGGAGGGCGCCGATGATGAGGCCGGCCGCCAGGCCGACCACGCCGACCATGATCGGGTTCTCCTCGACAAAATTCTCGACCGTGCGGCGGCCGCGGCTGAATCCGGCGGCCGATCGGCGCCCGGCCTGGCTGGCGTTGCGGGACGCGCTGCCGAGGCTGTCCGACGCCCAGGAGCTCGCCTCCTTGTAGCGCTTGCGGGACCAGTCGCCCGCATTCTCGACCGCGTCGCCGACCGAGTCCCGAACGCCGCTCGACACGTTGCCGGCTCCGCCGGTGCTCGATCCGGAACCGCCCGTGCGGTCCTGGGGCGAGCGCCCGCTGCCCGGCCGTGCGGCGCCCGCCGGTTCGCTGCCGTAGTGTTTGTCGACTTCGCTCATGCCATCCCTCCGTGCCTGCCTCTTGGGCCGGCTATGCATCGATGCGTTTCGTTCCGGTCACGTCCACGGCCTGGTGCCGGGACGGAAGATCGGGGTCGTAGGTGCGGGCATGCCCGTCGTTGAGAACCGGCACGTCCACCACGTCCGTCGTGATGCGGGCGGCGGCTCGCCGCTCGCTGGTCTTGTTCATGCGGTAGATCAGGAAGCCGATGCCGGCCGCCGCGATCATGACCGGGACGGGGTGGCGGCGCAGAAGCCCGAGCACGAAGTCGTGCCCGTTCTCCATGCGGGGGACACCCGCCTGCCCCATCACCTCGTCCACCATCCCGGCGACCGTGAGCTTCTCCTGGATCCGGTCGATGGTCGCGTGCAGGCGGTGGCGGGTGGCCTCGGCCTCGGCCTCCAGTTCGGTGAGGCTGGTCATCCGATGGTCCTCTCCGACAGCACCTCGCCGTCGCGCTTCAGCGACTGCACGGTCCGGGTCGGCGTCAGGCTCGACGCCGCCAGCATGTTCTTTCCGATCATCGCCAGGACGCCGGCGATCACGGCCAGCAACCCGCCGACGATCAGCGCCGAGATCCAGGGCGACTGGACGAAGATGTCGATCCCGTAGACCAGGGCCTGGGTCAGCCAGATCAGGGACGCGACCCCGAACACGGCTGCGGCCAGGAACATGATGGCGCCCTTGGCGAGTCCGGCTGCGTTCGTGGCCATCTCGGCCTTGAACAATCCGAACTCCTTGCGGGCCAGATCGGCGCCGTCGCGCAGCGCGTCGCC
This sequence comes from Enterovirga sp., assembly GCF_028290205.1. GTDB lineage: Bacteria > Pseudomonadota > Alphaproteobacteria > Rhizobiales > Beijerinckiaceae > Enterovirga. The sequence continues at coordinate 28,681 of NZ_JAQGKF010000183.1, forward strand.
GACGAGTTCCTGCAGGGTGGCGCGACCGGCGCTATCTGGCATTGCGGGCTCCTAGACGCTGGCCGGCTGCGAGGATGCGCGCCGTTTCGCGGCCGCGGCCGCCGCAGCCCCGCCGCCGCGCTGGGACGCGGCGTGGCTTTCGGACAGGCCGTCAGCCGAGCTCTTGATGAAGCGCGCCAGCAGGAACCCGGCCACCACCGCCACGGCTCCGACCGTCGCGGGCGAGCGCCGGGCGTAGCGTTCGACGTCGCCGTAGATGTCGGCGAAGCTGCGGTCGCGCAGGCCACCGGCGAGCTGATCGAGGCCATCGGCCGCGCTGCCCACGAAGGCCTGGATGTTGGGCCGCTCGCCGAACGACCGGCCGGTCTCCCGCAGGGAGGAGGCGAGGTCGGCGACGGATTGCGCGGCGTCGTTCTTGCGCTGGTCGGCGAAGCTGGTGGCCTGTTCGCGGGCGGCCTCGTAGAGGTGCCGGCCCTGCTCCACGGCCGCCGTTTTCAGGTCGCCGGCCACGCCCTTCACCTCCTGGGCGATGTCGTCCAGGTCGGGATCCTTGGTCTTGGACTCGATCCGGTCGACAGCTGCCGTAGCCTGATTCCGCATCTGGGTTCCGGCCTCCCCGATCTTTGCCTGCAGGTTGCCGCCGGGGGCGCCTCTCTCTGGCTCGGCCATCACGTTCCTCGGTTTGTACTGTTGAGCGGGTGTAACTTGTGGCCCGAACCCAGGTTCCGTCGCGTCCGGGCAGTTACCTGGCGGCCCCGACACTGTCGGCCATCGTGGCGCCGCGGGCCCCGAGCGGCTTGCTGCCGCCCTCCGTCGTGTCGTGCGCGACCTGGTGCTCGACTTCCGCGTTCAGCTCCGCGCCGACGAGAATGACGGTCGAGGTCAGCCACATCCAGGTCATCAGGCCGACCACGGCGCCCAGCGAGCCGTAGGTCTCGTTGTAGCTGCCGAAATTGGCGACGTACCAGGAGAACAGCATGGAAGTGGCGATGCCGCCGAAAGCCGCCAGCAGCGCTCCCGGGCTCAGCCAGCGCCACTTCGCCCGCGCCCGGCTCGGCCCGTATCGGTACAGGGCCGCAAGCGCGAGCAGCGCGACACACAGCAGGGCCGGCCAGCGCCCGATCCAGATCAGCCACTCGACCACGGGCCCGAGCCAGATGTACTTCAACACCACCGGGATCACGACGACCGCCCCCAGGGCCAGCACAATCATCAGGACGGTGGCGGCCGTGAAGGTGAGCGACCAGAGGTTCAAAACGAAGAAGTTGCGTTTCTCCGTCTCGTCGTAGGCGACGTTCAGCGCGTCGAACACCGCCTTCATGCCGGCATTGGCGCTCCAAAGGGAGATCGCGAGCCCGCCGAAGAAGGCGAAGCCGAGCGCGGTGTCGCCCTTCTCGGTGATGCGCTTCACTTGCTCGCTCACGATCTCGATCGCGCCGCCCGGCAGCAGCCCGCCCAGCGCGGCGATATGCTCGTTCAGGGTCGCCGGATCGGCGACCAGCCCGTACAGCGACACGAGCGCCGCGACGGCCGGGAACACGGCCAGGAGACCGTAGAAGGTGACGCCGGCCGCGACGGCCAGAATGCGGTCGTTGCCGATCTCGTCGAAGACCCGGCGGAGGATGTCCCACCAGCCGCGGCCGGGAATCTCGGTCGGCGACGCGGCGTGGCGGCCGCGGCCGGGCTGGGCCGCAGCCGCCCGGGGCGAGGCGCTCTTGCTCGTGTCGCGCGCGCTGGGCGACGCGGCGTCCGCTCCCGCTCTTGCCCGACCCTGTGCGGCGTTGCGGGCGGGCGCCGTCAGGGCGATCGCGGCAGCGTAGCTGAGCAGCAGCCTGAGCCCGGTCCGCGCCCCGCCAGGCCTGCTCCCCGCCTCGCTCCTCATCGCCATCCGCCTCCGCTGCTCGTGCGCGGCGACAACGGAAGGCGGGGACGTGCGTTCCGGATGGCTTCGTAGTTACCGGCGGGGCGTGCGGGCGATCCGCAGCATGTTGGTGGCCCCTGGCGTGCCCAGCGGCACGCCGGCGACCACGATGATGCGGTCGCCCGGCTTGGCGAAGGTCTCGCTGACGGCTGTGGTGCAGGACCGCTCGACGAGATCGTCGAGACTGTGCGCGTCGTCTGTCCGAATGGCGTGCACACCCCAGGCGAGCGAGAGGCGCCGGGCCGTCGACATGTTGGGCGAGAGCGCCACGATGGGCGGCTTCGGCCGCTCGCGCGAGACCCTGAGGGCCGTGGCCCCGGTGGACGTCCAGCAGACCACGGCCGCCATGTCGAGATCCTCGGCGATGGCGCGCGCGGCGGTCGCGATCGCGTCCGCGCCCGTGCCCTCGCTCGGCGGGCGCTGGTTGGCGATGACGCCCCGGTAGGTCGGATCGACCTCCACCTCGCAGGCGATGCGGCTCATGGTGCCGACGGCCTCCAGCGGGTACTTGCCGGCCGCGCTCTCGGCCGACAGCATGATGGCGTCCGCGCCCTCGAAGATCGCCGTGGCGACGTCCGACACCTCGGCCCGGGTCGGGATGGGACTCGAGATCATCGATTCCAGCATCTGGGTCGCGATCACCACCGGCTTGCCGTGGCGCCGGCACAGCCGGGTGATGCGCTTCTGGATGCCGGGCACGCGCTCAAGCGGCAGTTCGACCCCGAGATCGCCCCGCGCCACCATGATCGCGTCGGCGAATTCCATGATCTCGTCGAGACGCTGGACGCCCTGCGGCTTCTCGATCTTGGCCATCACGGCGGCCCGGCCGGCCGCGACCTTCTTGACCTCGGCCACGTCCTCCGGCCGTTGCACGAAGGACACCGCGACCCAGTCCACGCCGGCTGACAGCGCGGCCTCGAGGTCCGAGCGGTCCTTGCCGGTCATGGCGGAGACCGGGATGGTCGTGTCTGGCACCGACACGCCCTTGCGGTCGGAGACGCTGCCGCCGATCACCACCTCGGTGACGGCCCGGGTGGGCGAGCACTCGGTTGCGACCAGCCGGACCTTGCCATCGTCGATCAGCAGGGTGTCGCCTGCCGCGAGCGCCGCCAGGATCTCCGGATGGGGAAGCTGGACGCGGTTTGCATCGCCGGGGGCGGGATCCTGATCGAGCACAAACTGCGCGCCGGTCGCGAGCTCGACCTTGCCGTCCCGGAAGGCCCCGAGCCGGAGCTTCGGCCCCTGCAGGTCGGCCAAGATGCCGATCGGGCGGTTATGCCGCGCCTCGATCTCCCGGATCGTGTGCACGAAGTCGCGCATCCGGTCGTGCGGCGTGTGGCTCATGTTGATGCGAAACACGTCCGCCCCGGCGAGAAACAGGCGGGCGATGGTGTCCGGATCTGACGAGGCGGGTCCGAGCGTGGCGATGATCCGGGTCCGTCTCTCGCGCCGCATGGACACCTCCAATCTTTCTTCGGGCCGAGTCGCCACCTGAGGCCAAGCGCGGCCGGGCTGCAAGCGCGCCTTACCGCCACGCACGGGCGGCCAGCGCCGCGCGGGCCGGCGGGGCGCAGACGTCGAGCCGGGTGGCCATTTGGCGCGCGGTCGCGCCGATCGAATGTTCGAGCGAAAAGTGGCTGCCGCCGAGCAGCAGCACGGCGAGCCCGAAGCCGGCCGCGACCGGAGCGGCCGGGATGCCGGGCCGGCCGAGGCGCCGGTGCAGCAGCCAGAACACGCCCCAGGCGGCAACTCCGACGACCGCGCCGATGGCGACCTCGGCGGGGGAGTGTGCGCCCGTCCTCACCCGGCTGATCGCCACCGCGACCACCAGGAGGGAGGCGATTGCGAGCAGGCCCGCCCGGATCCAGGGCGGCCGGCCGGCGCCCAGCATCAGGGCGAGCGCTCCGTAGAAGATCGCCGCGAAGCTGGCATGGCCGCTCGGGCTGACCACGTTCGCGGCCGGGACGAGGCTGGGCCCGCAGGCGTGGAAGGCGAGCTTGAACAGGAGCGTGGCGCCCCCGGCGAGCGCGAGAGCGAGGAGCCAGGCGAGCAGCAGGGGCCCCTTGCGCAACCACAGAAGCAGCCCGGCCAGCAGCGCGGAGGCCGGCAGCAGCAGCGCCGAATCGGCGAGCGACGCGATTGCGGGGCTGATCACGGCGCCGGGCTCGGCGCGCAGGTCGCCCGTTCCGTGGCCCCGCACCCCTGGGGCGGCTGCCGGGCGCCGCAGCGCCCCCCGGAACCCCTGCTGCGCCGCAAAGCTGCCCGGATCGGGGCGCAAGCGGCCGAGCCGCCCGCCGCTCTGCCCGAAAGCCGTCCATGCGCCACCGCGCCCTCCTCCTCCTGTGCCTCGCGGCCATGCCCCTGCTGACGCACTGCGCCGGGGACGACGTCGCCAAGATCGTGCCCAGCGATCAGGTCACCACGAGCACGCGGGACGCGGCCGCCGCCGCGCGGCTCATCTCGGAATACCGCGCGTCGCGCGGGCTCGGCCCGGTCTCGGCCGACAGCCGACTCAACGCGGCGGCCGAGCACCAGGCCCGGGCCGTGGCGGAGGCCGGCAAGCTGTCGCACGGCGCCTTCGCGAGCCGCATGGACGCCTACAGCATCGCGGGTGCGGCGGCCGAGAACCTGACGGCCGGCTCGGGCGACGTGGAAGGCGCCATCGGCCGATGGAAACGCTCGGCGGCCCATGACCGCAATCTCCTGATGAAGGACGCCCGCCGGATCGGGCTGGCCCGGGCCGACAGCCCCGGCCACGGCTACCGGAGCTACTGGGCGCTGGTCCTGGCCCAATAACCCGACAGCGCGAAAACGCCTGAACGGACATAACGGTCTCTGAACCTTTGACCGGCACCCTGCTGGGTCATGGAGATCGTCAACATCGGCAGATCCGCGCCCACTGCCTCCGGCCGGGCCGGCGCCCATGTGGGGCCGGGTCAGACCCAGAGCGGGCCGGCCGGAAACGAGCCGCGCATCGCCTGGGTGGATACGGCCAAGGGGATCTGCATTATCCTGGTCGTGATGATGCACGCGACGCTCGGCGTCGAGGCCGAAATGGGCCGCGAAGGCTTCATGCACGCCGCTGTGGTGTTCTCCAAGCCGTTCCGGATGCCCGACTTCTTCCTCGTCTCGGGCCTGTTCCTGTCCCGGGTGATCGCCCGGGACTGGCGCAGCTATGCCGACAAGCGCGTCGTCCACTTCCTGTATTTCTATCTGCTGTGGCTCCTGATCCAGTCGCTGTTCAGAGTGACGCAGGTTTCGGGAGGGACTTGGATCGGCTTTCTCGAGCATCTCGCCTTCAGCTTGGTCGAGCCGTATTCGACGCTCTGGTTCATCTACATCCTGGCCGTGTTTTCCGTCGTGACCAAGCTGTTGCGCCGCGTGCCGGCGCCGGCGCTGCTCGGTTTCGCCGCGCTTTTGCAGATCCTGCCCATCGAGACGGGCTCGTTCCTGACGGACGAATTCTGCGAGCGCTGGGTGTTCTTCCTGGCCGGATACCTGTTCGCCCCGCAGGTCTTCCGACTGGCTGAGGCGGCACGCGGCCATGCGGTCGTGGCCGTCGCGGCCGTCGCCGCCTGGGCGGTGCTGAATGGCTGGCTGACCATCATGCCTGTCGCGGCGCGGCCGGGCATGATGGTGACCGACCTGCCGGTGGTGGGCCTGCTGGCCGGGATAGCCGGCGCGGTCGCCATCGTGGTGATCGCCTCGCTGATCGCCGGGCGGCGCCCCGCCGAACCGCTGCGTCATGCCGGCGCGCAGTCGATCAGCATCTACCTGACTTTCTTCCTGCCCATGGCGGCGACCCGGCTGATCCTGGTCCGGACCGGCGTCATCGAGGATGCGGGCTGGGTGGCGGCCATTGTCACGGCGGTTGCCGTGGTGGCTCCGCTGGTCATCGAGCGGCTGGTGCGCCACACGCGCCTCAGCTTCCTCTATCGCCGGCCCGCCTGGGCGCGGCTTCGTTCACGGGCGTCCGGCCTGCGGCTTCAGCCCGCCGAGTAGCGGCCGGTCAGCCTGGCGCCGCGGTGCGGCAGCTGGCGCATTCGCCCTCGACCTCGACCGCCCGCCCGCCGGGCCGGAACCCGGCGGCCGCCGCCGTGCCGTCGAGCCCGCGCGTGAGATCGGGCGAGCACACTTCATCCACCACGCCGCAGCTCGTGCAGACCAGGAACACGGTCGCGCCATGCGGGTCATGCGCGTGGTGGCAGGGCAGGTAGGTGTTGCGGGTGGCGATGCGGTGGATGAGCCCCGCCTCGATCAGGACATCCAGCACGCGGTACACCGAGATCGGCGCGATGCGGCGCTCCCGGCCGAGCCGCTCGACGAGGTCATAGGCGCCCAGCGGCTCGCGCGAGCGGGCGAGCTCCTCGAACACGCGGCGGCGCAAAGGCGTGAACTGCACCCCTTGCGCGCGGCAGGCCTCCTCCGCCTGGCGGATCAGCGCCTCGGGCGGGCTCGGATGATGATGATGGTCGTGCGAGGGGCCGGCCATGGTCTCTGAGCGAGGGTTGACGCTACGTGCTGTTACAACGTAACAAGTTCGCGTCCCACAGGATACCACCGCGAGCCCTCATGGTCACGCCGCGTTCCGCCCCCTCCGTCCCGCCGAGCTCGGCGGCCTTGCTGAGCCGGGCCGTGCAGCGCCCGTCGCTGCTGCGGATGAGCGCCGGCGTCCGGCTGGTGGGCGCGGCGTTCGGCATCTGCCTGGCCTGGTCGGCGATCGCGCTCGGCTTCGCGTGACCTCGACGGCCGGCGTGGCCGGCGCGCCGCTCCTGTCCTTCCACGACCTGACGCTCGGCTACGGCGCCAGAGCCTCGCTCCGCGGCCTGACCGGCGAGGTGCGGTTCGGTGACCTGCTGGCGGTGGTCGGCCCGAACGGGGCCGGCAAATCGACCCTGCTCAAGGGCATCGTTGGCGTCGCCGCTCTGCTGGGCGGCCGGATCGAGCGGCACCGGGCGGCGGCGATCCGCGACATCGCCTACCTGCCGCAGCGGGCTGAGATCGACACCAGCTTCCCGATCAGCGTGCAGGATTTCGTGGCCATGGGCCTGTGGCGCCGCATCGGCGCCTGGCGCCGGCTCGGCCGGGCGGAGGACCTGCGCGTCGACGCCGCCATCGCCCAGGTCGGGCTCCAGGGCTTCGAGGCGGTGCCGATCGGCAGGCTGTCCGGCGGCCAGGTGCAACGCATGCTCTTCGCCCGCACGGTGGTTCAGGATGCGGCCGTGATCCTGCTGGACGAGCCCTGCGCGGCGCTCGACGAGCGCACGGCAGCCGACCTGATGACGCTGGTGCGGGAATGGGGTCGCGAGGGCCGCACCGTGCTGGCTACGCTGCACGATCTCGACCAGGTTCGGGCCTCCTTTCCCCGCACGCTCATTCTCTCGGGCGGGGTCCCGGTGGCATGGGGCGAGACGGCCCGCATTCTGACGCCCGACAATCTTGGCCGGAGCCGCGGCGCGGCCGGGCCGGAGGCCGGGAGCCCGGGGGCGAGCGCCCCCTTGCGCGAGGGACCGGCGCTGCGCCTCGCCGCCGCCGCGCCGTGATCGCCGCGCTGTTCGGCCCCTTCGCCGAGTTCGCCTTCATGCGGCGGGCCCTGGTCGGCTGCCTGGCCCTGTCGCTCTCGGCGCCGCCGATCGGGGTGTTCCTGGTGCTCCGGCGGATGAGCCTGATGAGCGACGCCATGAGCCACGCCATCATGCCGGGCGCGGCGGCGGGATTCCTGGTGGCAGGCCTGTCGGTGCCGGCCATGACGGCAGGCGGCCTGCTGGCCGGAATGACCGTGGCCGTGCTGGCCGGCCTCGTCGCCCGACGCACCATCCTGCGCGAAGATGCGAGCCTGGCGGCCTTTTACCTGGTCTCCATTGCGGCCGGGGTGGCCCTCGTCTCCACCCGGGGCTCGAATGTGGACCTGCTGCACTTCCTGTTCGGCACCGTGCTGGCGCTCGACGACGAGGCGCTGCTGCTTCTGGGCGGGGTCGCGACCGTCACGCTGGTCTGGCTCGCCGTCGCCTACCGGGCGTTGGTGATCGAATGCGTGGACCCGCATTTCCTGCGCCTGTCGGGCCCCGCCAGCGCGGTGACGCATCTGTCGTTTCTCGCCGTCGCCGTTCTGAACCTCGTCGCCGCCTTCCAGGCGCTCGGCACGCTGCTGGCCGTCGGGCTGATGATCCTGCCCGCCGTCGCGGCGCGGTTCTGGGCGGAAAGTCTGCCTGGGCTGATCGCGGTCGCCGTGCTGGTGGCGGCGGTGTCGAGCGTGGCCGGGCTCTGTCTCTCCTATCTGTACGGGCTCCCCTCCGGGCCGGCCATCATCCTGTCGGCCGGCGCGGTCTATGGCGCCTCCATGCTGTTCGGCCGGGTCGGCGGTCTGGTCAGAACCGGCCTGCCGGGACGGCCCGGATTGTCGGGAAACACATGATGATCCTGCGGCGTGCCGCCCTGGCCCTCGCGGCCCTCCTGCTCGCCCCGGGCGGGCTCGCGGCGCAGGACGCGCCGGCGAGGGTGCCGGTGGTGGCGACTTTTTCCATTCTGGCCGATGTCGCCCGGGAGGTGGGGGGCGAGCGCGTCCTCGTGTCCGCGCTGGTCGGGCCCGATCAGGACGCCCATGCCTACGAGCCGTCCCCGGCCGATGCGGCGCGGCTCTCGGAGGCCCGGCTCGTGATCGCCAACGGCCTCGGCTTTGAGGGCTGGATCGACCGGCTGATCAAGGCGGCCGGATCGGGCGTCCCGCCGGTGATCGCGTCACGCGGCGTGAAGCCGATCCAGAGCGCGGGCCACGGCCACGGCCACGGGCACGGCCATTCGGACCCCCACGCCTTTCAGAACGTGGCCAACGTCAAGCTCTATGTCGCCAACATCCGGGACGGCCTGTCCCGCGTCGACCCCGCCGGGCGCCCCGTGTTCGAGGCCAACGCCGCCCGCTACCTGGCCGAGCTCGACCGGCTCGAGAGCGAGATCCGGGCCGGCATCGGCCGCATCCCGCCGGCCAACCGGCGCGTGATCACCAGCCACGACAGCTTCTCCTATTACGGCGCCGCCTATGGCCTGCGTTTCGTGGCGCCTCGGGGCATCTCCTCCCAGAGCGAGATTTCCGCGCGCGACATCGCCACCATCGTCCGCCAGATCAGGGCCGAGAAGATCCCCGCCGTGTTCCTGGAGAACGTGACCGATGCCCGCCTGATGGACCGCATCGCCAAGGAGAGCGGGGCCCGGATCGGCGGCAAGCTCTATTCCGACGCCTTGTCGGGCCCGGACGGCCCCGCCGCCTCCTATCTCGCCATGATGCGCCAGAACCTCCGCACCCTTCTGGCCGCGCTCGCCGACTAGGCGCCGGCCCGTCCGCCGAGGCCTGGCGTCCTGGCCGTCACTGCCCGGGCGATGTGGCCCGGCGGAGGCAGAGCTGGGCGGTGAGCTCCGCCTGGCTGAACTCCTCGGCCGTCGGCCGGCCGGCCAGCACCTTCCGCCACAGGCCGTCCTGCCGCAGCTCCTCCACCGTGCAGGTGCAGGCAGCCCGGCAGGTCGGGCCGGGCGTTCCGGCCGCTTCGCAGCTCGCGACGCAATGGCGCATGAAGGGCCGCGCCTCGGCCGCGAGGTCCGGACCCAGCACCTGGCGCAGGCCGAACAGCGCGCCGAACAGCACCGGCTGGTGCAGCAGGTAGACGAGGAGGCTTCTGCGGCCGAGGCCGGCGAGGAGCCGCGCCGCGGCCCCTGGCCGTGCCGGGCCGGCACGCCCCGCCCGAGCTCCTGCGAGGCGCCAGCCGGCCATCCCGGCCAGCACAAACCCCGTCCAGGGGAAGACCGGGACGTAGTCGTTGGTCACCGGGACGGTGCGGCCGAGGCCGAGCGGAGCGAGGGCAGGGCTGTCGAAGACGCTGGTGCTCACCAGGAGCGGCGTGGCCAGCAGCGCCACCGCGGCAAGCCCGGTCACGGCGGTCGGCGCGCGCAGAAAGGGCAGGGCGATCAGGCTCGAGAGCACGAGATTGTGAAGAATGCCGAAGAAGATGAAGCTGTCGGGAAAGACCAGGTAGGTCGCGCCCGACACGGCGGCCGCCGCCGCCGCCAGCACCGCCAGGCGGCGCAGAAAGGCGGCCGGCCGGAGGGCGCGCCCATGCGCCAGCACGAGCGAGACCCCCGACAGGATCAGGAAGCTCGCCGCGACGAGCCGAGCAAACAGGCTCCAGCCGAGATGGCCCTGGATGTCGGTGGCCACAAAGCCGAGCTGCGACAGGTCCCAGGCGAAGTGGTAGATCACCATGGCGACCACGGCCGCGCCCCGGGCGAGGTCGACCGCGAGGCGGCGGCCCGGCGGCCGGGCCTCGTCTTCGGCCAGGGCGGTCTCGGTCTGAGGCATCAGGCGGGGCAGGTCCGACAGGGGCGGTCTTCGTTCCCGGAAGAATGCGGTCCGTCAACGCCGGACAGACGGCCTCAGCGCCGCCGTGGCTGTCCGGATCCAACGGTGGACGGCCGCGATTGCGGCTTCCGCCACTTTGGCGCGGTGGTATCTTGAGGGCGAATCAGCTGGCTTGATTCGGACGGTGTGGCCATGTCGAACGAGTACGGTGGACAGCGGGCCCTCACCCAAGCCGGTGACGTGGCCGGACTGGAATCGGGTTCCACGGCCGCCGACGGCGATGCCGAGCTTCTCAGGGTTTCGGGCCGCATCAAATGGTTCGACGTCTCCAAGGGTTTCGGCTTCATCGCCTGTGACGGCGGGCTGCCGGACGTGCTCCTCCATGTGACCTGCCTCCGGCGGGACGGGTTCCAGGGCGCCAACGAGGGGGCCCGGATTGTGGTCGAGGCCGTGAAGCGGGCGCGCGGGCTGCAGGCCCTGAAGGTCGTCACGCTCGACGAATCGACCGCGCTTCATCCCTCTGAACTGCCCTTGCCCCGCACCCACGTCACCGTGGCGCCGACGAGCGGGCTCGAAGAGGCCACCGTGAAGTGGTTCAACCGGCTGCGCGGCTTCGGCTTCCTGACGCGGGGCGACGGCACGCCCGACATCTTCGTCCACATGGAAACGCTGCGCC
>NZ_JAQGKF010000226.1 GCF_028290205.1 Enterovirga sp.
GCCATCCAGATCGGCCGTCCGGCCAGGCAGGCCTGCAGGTGCTCCACGGCGGCGGGATCGGCCGGCAGGGGCGGGATGTCGAATTTGAGGTTTCCGCCGAGGGCCACGCGCGGGGCGCCGAGGGCGCGAAGGCGCTCCGCATCGGCGGCGCTCTGCGCGATGCAGAGCGCGAAGCGGCCGAACAGGGCTTCGGCGACCCTGGGCGCGCGCCGGCTCCAGCCCGCGAAGGAGCGGGCGGAGATGCGGCCGTTTACCAGCACCAGCGGGATGTGGTGCCGATCGAGTTCCAGGATCAGGTTCGGCCAGATCTCGGATTCAGCGAACAGGGCGAGTTGCGGCTGCCAGTGCCGGATGAAGCGCCTGGCGAGATGCGGCACGTCGAGCGGCAGGTATTGGTGGCGCGCGCCCGGCGGGAGGCGGCGGGCCAGGATCTCGGCCGAGGTCCGGGTGCCGGAGGTGACCAGCACCTTCAGGCCGCGCCCGATCAGCCGCTCCACGAGTGGCAGCAGGGTCAGGGTCTCGCCGATGGAGGCCCCGTGCGCCCAGACGAGATCGCCGGCCGGGCGGTCGCGGCCGGGCCAGGCGCGGCGCTCGCCGAGGCGGTCGATGTCTTCCTTGCCCTTCCGGGCCCGCCAATGCAGCAGGGCGGGAGCGAGGGGGGCGAGCAGCGTGGTGGCTGCCCTGTAGGCGACAAGCGCGGCGGGCAGAGGCCCGCTCACGAGGCGCGGTCGCTCGGCTGGCCCGCGCCAGGCCGCCGCAGGCCCGCACCCGGGTCCGATCCCCCGACCAGCCCGAAGGCACGGGCGTTGACGCGGTCGAGCTCCCGCTCGGTGGCGAGCCGCCTCTCCTCAAGCACCGCGTCGTCGGCGTCCGACGGCACCCAGATCGGGTCGCCGGCCACGATGGCGCCGCGGCCGAAGGGGAGGCCGAGGCTGGCCCGGTCCCAGCTCTGGAACTCCTTGCGGCGGCTCGTGGCGACGGCCACGGGCACGATGGGTCGGCCCGACATGCGGGCCAGCAGCACCACGCCGGTGCCGCAAATTCGGGCGATCTTGGGGATGTCGGCGGTGAGAAACATGTTCTCGCCGCCCGCCAAGGCCCGCAGCATCGCCCGAAGTGCGCTCGATCCGCCCTTGAGGCGCTGATCGCGGCCGCGCGCGCCGGAGCCGCGAATGGCCCGCACCCCGAGATGGTGCAGCGCGATCGCGTTCAGCTCGCCGTCGCTCGATTTCGAGACGAGGCTCGCGGCGCGGTCCTGCGGCCGGCGCAGATACGGCGCCATGAAATGCTGGCCGTGCCACATGGCCCCGATCAGGGGCTGCAGCGGGCCGAGTCGGTCGTAGATGTCCGCCGGCTCGTGGACCCAGCTGTTGGTCGCCCGGACGAGGTCGAGGTAGCGGGCAAAGGACCAGCCCGCGGCCTGCTGCACGGCCGGCTTGCGGACGACCTCCTTGAGGCGGGGCATGGCGAGGCTCAGGCCACGTTCGGGTCGAGCAGACGATGCAGGTGAACGATGAAGTAGCGCATCTGCGCGTTGTCGACGGTGGCCTGCGCCTTGGCCTTCCAGGCCGCATGGGCGCTGGCGTAATTCGGGAAGATGCCGACGAGGTCCAGGCGCGAGAGGTCCCGGAAGGTGACGCCGTCGAGCCGTTCGAGCTCGCCGCCGAACACGAGATGCAAAAGTTGCTGTCCGTCTTGGTCCATTCCGCTCGTGCCGCCTCTGATCATCCGGTCCTGATGGCGCGGGCGAGCCCGGATTGCAAAGCGGCCGGCGCGGCGATGAGTTCGCCGTGGCAGGGGTCGGGCTGGTTGTAGCGCGGCGCGGCGCCGTCGAGCCCGGCCAGCGATCCGCCGGCCTCGGCGAGCACGAGGTCCGCGGCCGCGATGTCCCAGTCGCGCGCATTGCCCGAGATCAGGCCGGCATCGACCGCCCCTTCCGCCACGCGGGCAATGCGGAGCGCGAGCGAGGGGACCCGCGGCGGCCGCCGGGTGTCCGGGTGCGTTCGCGCCAGGCGGTCGAGCATGAAAACAGGCCCGGCGACGCTGCAGGAGCCGAGTTGCACGGTCGCAGAGACCGAGATCGGTGCGCCGTCGCGCCGGGCGCCGGAACCCGCGATGGCCTCGAACAGCGTGTCATGGGCCGGCGCGTGCACGATCCCGAGCACCGGTCGTTCGGTTCGCAGGAGGGCGATGGCGATCGACCAGTCGCGGCTTCCGGACAGATAGGCCCGCGTGCCGTCGATCGGGTCGACGATCCAGACGAGGTCGCGGCCGAGCCGGCTGTGGTCGTCGGCCGTCTCCTCCGACAGCCACGCGGCGTCGGGCAGGAGCCCGCCGAGCCGCTCCTTCAGGAAGCTGTCCACGGCAAGGTCCGCTTCCGTGACAGGAGAGCCGCCGGCCTTGGACCAGATCTGGGCAGAGGTGGCGAGGCCGGGCCGGAAATACCGCAGCGCGAGGTCGCCGGCCTCGCGCGCCACCTCCCGGACCTCGGGCAGCAGGCGGTGGAGAAGGGCGGTGTCGTCTCGCATCGGGGTGGCGGAGCTGTACGGGAGGGGCGGCCCGCGAACAAGACAATCCGAACGATCGCGGCAAGGCGGCAGCAGGGATGAAGCCGGAAAGCCGGCATTGTCAGGGGTTTGAGCGGAGGGATTAAGCGGCCGGGAAAGGCCTGGCCGCCACCCTCCGGCCGTCCCGAGCGCTCACCGAAGCTGCCGGGCCGGCACAGGGCATCGATATGGCAGGTGATGAGACCGGGAGCGACGCGGGCTGCGTCGCAGGGCCGCAGCGGGACGGGGCGGCGCATGCCGCACGGGGTCGGCAGGATTCGGCCTGCGCGCAGGCGCTCTCGGGTGTCGCGCTGCGGCTCGACGGCTCCGGCTTCCGAATCGTGGTGATCGGCGACGCCGGCGAGACGGTGGTGGAGCTCGGCCCCTACGGCGAGGAGGAGGTGATCGCGGTGTGGCGATCGCTGGCCGCGACGTCAGGGCTGCCGCTTCTCGTGGAGCGTGCGCTTGGCGGGTACGAGGCCGCCTACCCGCAGATGGGCCGGCTGGTGATCGGGGCCCCGCTGGAGCGCAGATGCCGCCTCGCGGTGCTGTCCGGGCGGAGGCCGCGCTTCCTGGCCCGGCGAAAACCCGCGCGGCTGCCGCGACGGCCTGTGGTGTTTCGAGAAAAGGAAATGGTCAGCGGCCGGGGCCGCTGACCTCAGCCGGGTGCTAGAGCGCGCCCTGGGGGACTTGCATCGAGCCCGAGAGGCCGTTGCCGCCGAGCAGGCCCTGCTGGCCGCCGCCGCCGCCGCTCTTGGCCTGCTTCTCCATCTCGGTCTGTTTCGCGGCCACGTTGCAGGCCCGGCCCCGGATCTGGGTCGCCTTGCTGTGGTCCGCCGTGATGCTGGCGATGAAGCTCTCCGGAATCTGGCACCAATCCTTGTTGGCGTTGGCCCATTTCAGGATCTCGGTGCCGTTGGCGACGAGCTGGGTGAAGCCCTGGCAGGCGATCTTGGCGTCCATCTGCTTGCCGGCCGACACGGTCAGCTTGTCGGCAATCGCCTTGCGCTTGCCGAGATGGGCCTGGAGGTCTCCGCACCCGGAGGCCTGGGCGTAAGCCTGGCTGGTCGCGAACATGGCCAGGGCCACGCCTGCGGCCGCAACCAATCTCGACGTCCGGAACAACGGCGACATGTGAACCCCCTCCGAGACAGGCTCCGCGCTTGACGCATGCAGCCTAGCAGTTTGGCGGGTGCGAGACTGTGCCGTCCCGGCCACGCCGTTTTCGTTCCCGCGACCCGGACCACAGGATTGTGGCGGCATTGGCGCGGCGGGCCTAGATGGGCCATGGCGATCCATGACCGCGCGTCCCAGCGCCTCTTCACCGAGAGCCCGCTTCAGCCGGACGGGGAGGTGGAACTCGGCCGCGAAGCGGCGAACTACCTTCTCAACGTGCTCCGCCTCGGGGCCGGTGCCGAGATCCTCGTCTTCAATGGCCGCGACGGCGAATGGCGGGCCTCGCTCCTCCAGGAGGGCCGGCGGGCGGCACGGCTGCGGCTGGTGGAGCGCACGCGCGAGCAGACGGGCCGGCCAGACCTCGACCTTCTGTTCGCGCCCCTGAAACATGCCCGGCTCGACTACCTGGCCCAGAAAGCGGTGGAAATGGGCGCCGGCACCATCCAGCCCGTCTTCACCCGCCGCACCGTGCCGAACCGCGTCAATTCCGCCCGCCTCCAGGCCAATGTGATCGAGGCCGCGGAACAATGCGGGATCCTGGCCCTGCCTGAGCTTCGTCCGGAGCAGGACCTGCCGGCGGCGCTGGCCGGTCTGGAGCCCGGCCGGCCACTCCTCTTCTGCGACGAGGCGGCGCCGGTCGCGAACCCGGTCGAGGCCCTTGCCGGCCTGCCCCGGGGCGGCGGTGTGGCCCTCCTGATCGGGCCGGAAGGCGGATTCGACCCGGAGGAGCGCGCCGCCATCCTGGCGCGCCCCCTCGTCGTGCGGCTGTCGCTCGGACCGCGCGTCATGCGGGCCGATACCGCTGCGGTGGCCGCACTCGCCGTCGTCCAGGCCGTCCTGGGCGACTGGCGCTGACCGTCCGCTGCCGTCGTTGCAGCGCCGGACGGAATGGCCCTATGAAGCCGCCTTTGAGGCGCCGCTGCCCGCACGGGCCTCTGGTCCGTCACCCGGGCGCTCGCTCGCCCCAGCCGAGGTAGCGCATGGCGCGCGATGTTACGGACGCGGCCCCGATCACGGCCCGCGACGAGCTGGTCGCCTGGTTCGCGTCCGGCGAAAAGCCTCGGGCGGAGTGGCGCATTGGGACCGAGCACGAGAAGGTGCCGTTCTACCGGGCCGACCGGAGGCCGGTCCCGTATGACGGCCCGGCCGGAATCCGGGCCCTCATCGAGGGCCTCGCCGCCCGGACCGGCTGGGAGCCGATCCTCGACGACGGCCTCCCCATCGGCCTTGCGGACGAAAGCGGGGGCGGCGCCATCTCGATCGAGCCCGGTGGGCAGTTCGAGCTGTCCGGAGCCCCCCTGGCCAGCATCCACGACACCGAGGCCGAACTCGCCCGGCACCTGGCCGACCTCAAGGCCGTGGCGGATCCGCTCGGCATCGGGTTCCTGACCCTCGGCATGAGCCCGCTCTGGACCCGGGCCGAGACGCCCGTGATGCCCAAGCGCCGCTACCGCATCATGGCGAATTACATGCCCAAGGTCGGCGGCCATGGCCTCGACATGATGTTCCGCACCGCGACGGTTCAGGTGAACCTGGATTACGGCTCGGAAGCCGACATGGTGGCCAAGCTGCGGGTCGCCCTGGCCCTGCAGCCGATCGCGACCGCGCTCTTCGCCAACTCGCCCTTCACCGACGGCCGGCCGAACGGCCTTCTGTCCATGCGGTCCGAGATCTGGCGCGACACGGACGCCGACCGCACCGGCCTGCTGCCCTTCGCCTTCGAGGAGGGCATGGGCTATGACCGCATGGTCGATTACGCGCTCGGCGTGCCGATGTACTTCGTGAAGCGTGGCGACACCTACCATGATGTGGCCGGAAGCTCGTTCCGGGACCTCATGGAGGGCCGTCTGCTGGCGCTCCCAGGCGAGCGGGCGACGCGGTCGGACTGGGCCAACCATCTCTCGACCATCTTCCCCGAGGTGCGGCTGAAGCAATATCTCGAGATGCGGGGTGCCGATGTCGGGCCCCCCGAGATGATCGCCGCCCAGGCCGCCTTCTGGACCGGCCTGCTCTATGATGGGCCCGCCCTCGACGGTGCGGCCGAACTCGCCCGCACCTGGTCGGCGGCCGACCGGCAGGCGCTTCGCGATTCGGTGCCGCGCCTGGCGCTGGACGCCACCATCGGAGGCCGGAGTGTGCGGGAGGTGGCCGGCGACGCCCTTGCGCTGGCGCGGGCGGGCCTGGCCCGCAGGGCCTCGCTCGACGGCTCGGGCCGGGACGAGACACGATTCCTCGATCCGCTCGATGCCATCGCGGCCGGGGAGGTGCAGGCCGCCCGCTGGCTCGCCGCCTTCCAGGGCGCGTGGAAAGGCTCGGTGCTGCCGAGCTTCTCCGAGGCGGTGTTCTAGAGCGCGCCGCCCTTGTGGCGCAGCGGTGCGTCCTTGGGGTCGAAGGGCACGATCGCGACTTCCCCCCGCTCGTCATAGACGTGAACGGACCAGCCCTGCCATTCGTGGAAGGTCGGCACGGCCCGACGGAGCTCGTCGGCGACGTCGCGAGCCCGCCTCAGCAGGTCGCCCGTGTTCGATCCATCTCGGCCCGTCCGGTCGATGATCAGGTCGACACCGTCCGTGCAGTGGAAATAATGCACCGTCATGCGGCCCTCCGGCCCGGCCCGCGGCAGGCGTTCGCTTCCGCCGCGCCTCGGGTCTCAAGCGACAGCCCATGCGGCGGTTCCGCGGCGGCAGCGGCTGAATGACGTCGAGGCCGGGTTCTGCCCGCAATCCACATGATTCACCGGCCCAAAAACCCGCTGCGAGCTTCAGGCCGGATCGACGCCGGCGACGACAGGCCGCGGCTAGACCTTGAATTCCTGCCCGGGCCGATGCACATGCGGATCGACCCGCGTGTTGCGGCGCGTGCCGTCAGGCCCGTCGCCTCCGGGTCGTTCCCCGACGGGTTGGAACGGGATGGCCTTCTGGCCGTCCGATGCCGTGTGGGGTCTCCGGCGCCGGGTCTGTGGCGCGAGATGAGGCGGAGCGGCTGGACCGCATTCCGGCTCTCAGGGAGTTCGCATTGAAGGATCTGAAGTTCGACGAGAGGGCCTCGGCCTCGCAGGCCGCGAAGACTGCGATGCTGGAGCGATTCCGGGCGCGGCCGAAGGCTGATGATCCGGCCGTGCAGGCGCGGCGGGCCGAGCGCGAGGCCGTTGCGCGGGCGCGCGACTTGCGCGCCGCGGAGCGCGACCGGCTGCGGCTCGAGGAGGAGTCCCGCAAGGAGGCCGAGCGGATTGCAGCCGAGAAGGCCGAGCATGAGCGCCGCGAACTCGATGAACTCGCCCGCATCGAGCGCCAGGCGGAGCTCGAATCGGCGCAGAAGGCGGCGCGCGACGCCCGCTACGCTGCCCGCAAGGCTGCCAAGCGGCGCAAGTAACCGGCGGTTCGGACCCGCCAGAACGGCGGTTCCGCAAGCCCGCGGCTTGAGCTAGGGTCCGGACAACCGGACCTGGGCCGGCTCGGAACCGCACATGGTCAACCTGTTCGACATCATGCGGCAGGCGCAGCATGGCGCGGCGCTGGACCAGCTGTCGCGGCAGTTCGGGCTGAACAGCAACGAGACCCAGCGCGCCCTGGAGGCGCTTCTCCCGGCGTTCTCTCTGGCCTTCCGGCGCAACGCTCAGGATCCGGCGAGCTTCGCCGGCCTGCTCGACCTCATGCTGTCGGGCCGCTATCTGCCCAGTTTCGACGGCACGTCCGCCCCGCGGGCGGGAGCGGGCGACCTCCTGGCACGGCTGTTCGGCTCGGGCGACGTGGCGCAGCGGGTGGCCGATCAGGCCGCGGGCACGACCGGAATCGCCGTTGGGGTTCTGCAACAGATGATGCCGGTGGTGGCCGCCACGCTGGTGGGCGGCATGTCGCGCACCGCCTCGGTCGAGGGCTTCGCCGACATGCTTCGGCAATGGTCCGATGCGCTCAAATCGGCCGCGCCGAAACGGCCAGCGCCGCAACCGGCCTCCGGCGACCCGTGGGCGGCCTGGCACGGCATGATCGAGACCATGACCGGGCGCCCGCCGCAGCCCCAGCCCGCGCCGTCGGCGGCACCGTTCGAGGCCTGGTCGCGGCTGATGTCCACGATGCTGGGCGGCCAAGCCGAGGCGCCGAAGCCGCCGCCCCCGGCGCCGGTTCCAAACCCGTTCCAGGCCGTCGCGCAGATGTTCGAGACGGGTCGCGAGATCCAGGACCGGAATGTCGCGGCGTTTCAGGCCATCCTGGACGGCCAGTCCGCTGGGCCAACGCGCGCGGGCTGACCGTCAGACACGGCAGCGCTGGCGCCCGACAGGCTGCCGGGCGGTGGCGGGCGCGCGACCGGCGGCCCGACGCTCGACCGCCCGCACCAGAAGAAAGGCGGACGGATCGGACGAGAGCGGCCTCGCCAGCACGCCCAGCACATCGCCGCGCAGGAGGCCGATATCCTTCAGCGCCCGATCGTCGAGTTCGAGCAGGCGGCGCACCGCGCTGCGGTGGCGCAACACCCTGACCAAAGCCCGCAGGCGGCCGCCGGCAGCCGCCACGGCGGCGCCGAGTCCTGTTGGCGCCGGTGCGGATGAGGGGGGCAGGGGGGCAAGCATGGCTGAACTCCGGAGGGCATCTCTCCGGCGACCCTGACATTCTCTCGACGCATTCGTAAAATGAATGATAGAGATGTCTTTCATCACACATTCGAAGGAGGGTGATGGCCATGGCGCACATGCTCGACATCGACCAGCTACGTACCTTCGTGGCGATCGCCGATACGGGCTCGTTCACCCGCGCCGCCGATGTGGTGCACAAGACGCAATCTGCCGTGTCCATGCAGATGAAGCGGCTCGAGGAGCGGATCGGGCGGCCCATCTTCGAACGCGACGGGCGCGCCTCCAGGCTCAACGACGACGGCGAGAAGCTGCTCGACTATGCGCGCCGCATCGTCCGGCTGAACAGCGAATGCGTGGCATCCTTCGCCGAGACGGACCTCGTCGGCCGGATCCGGCTCGGCCTTCCGGACGATTATGCGGACCGCTACCTGCCGGAGATCCTGGCCACCTTCTCCCGGTCGAATCCGCGCGCCGAGGTGACGGTGGTCTGCGAGCCGACGCCCCTGCTGACCGAGAAGATGCGTGACGGCGAGCTCGATCTCGCGATCATCACCCATGTCGACGGCCACACCGTTTCCGAGGTGGTTCGGGTCGAGCAGCTGCTCTGGGTCACTTCGCCGCGCCACGGCGTGCACGAGGAAGTCCCGGTGCCGTTGGCGCTCGGCCGGCACACCTGCGCCTGGCGCAGCGCGGCAACGGACGCGCTGTCGGGGGCCGGGCGCCCGTTCAGAATGGCCTATGTGAGCTGGTACTCGACCGCGGTCAGCGCCGCCGTGCTGGCCGGGCTCGCCGTCGCCGTCCTGCCGGAGAGCGCAGTGAAGAACGGGATGCGCATTCTGGGTGCCCGCGAAGGCTTCCCGGCCCTTCCGACCTGCAAGATCGGGCTGATGCGCGCTCCCGGTCAGACCGGCTCGCTGGCTGAGGCTCTGGCGGACCAGATTCGCGAGAACCTGGACAATCTTGGCGCGGGCCGGCGCGGGCCGGTCGGGATCGCGGCCGAGTGAGCTCCTAGGGGATGTAGGTGTTGAAGGCGATTCCGACCCGCGCGAAGAGGCCGTTGGTGCCGTTCCCCGTGGACGTCACCCCGACCAGAATAACCACGGCGATCAGGCTGGCGATCAGCGCATACTCGATCGACGTGGCGCCGCGCCCGTCTTCCTGCCAACGCTTGAACATGTCGCTGCTTCCGTTCGCGGGCCGATCATCGCCCGTCCGGCTTTGCCTCGAGTTAATGAGACTGCCGAGAGTTCGGCCCCTGGCTTGACAGTTTCGGGGCCGGCTTCGCACATGCGGCCATGCCGAACCCGAGTCGCGGCCGCCCCCGCTGATGGCCGTCTATACCGATGTGTCGGACGACGAGTTGCGCGCGTTCGTCGCCGCGTACGATCTCGGCGAGGTGCTCAGTTTCAAGGGCATCGCGGAGGGAGTCGAGAACTCCAACTTTTTCCTGCGCACCTCGCGCGGGCCTTTCATCCTGACGCTCTACGAGAAGCGCGTCAGGGAGGAGGACCTGCCCTTCTTCCTGGGCCTGATGGAGCATCTCGCGGCGCGAGGACTGATCTGCCCGGTTCCAGTCCGGGCCCGGAGCGGGGAGGCGCTGGGCACGCTTGCCGGCCGCCCGGCCGTGATCGTGACGTTTCTGGAAGGTCTCGCCGTGCGGCGCCCGAGCGCGAGCCACTGCCGGGCGGTGGGGGCCGGAATGGCACGACTGCACGCGGCAGGGCGGGACTTCGCCATGCAGCGCCCGAACGCGCTCTCGCTCGCCGGCTGGGCGCCGCTGTTTGCCCGCGCCGAGGCCGAGGCCGACCGGGTCGCCCCTGGGCTCGCCGGCCGGACCCGGGCCGAACTCGACGCGCTCGCCACCCTCTGGCCCTCGGGGCTGCCGGCCGGAATCATTCACGCCGACCTGTTTACGGACAACGTCTTCTTCATCGGGACGGAGCTGTCCGGGCTGATCGACTTCTACTTCGCCTGCACGGATGCGCTCGCCTACGATCTCGCCATCTGCCTCAACGCCTGGTGCTTCGAGCCGGACGGCTCGTTCAACCTGACCAAGGGCGCGGCGCTGATTGCCGGCTATGAGAGCGTGCGGCCGCTCGAGCCCGAGGAGGCCCGGGCGCTTCCCATCCTGGCCCGGGGTTCGGCGCTCCGCTTCATGCTGACCCGGCTGGTGGATTGGCTGAACGTGCCCCCCGGCGCGCTGGTCCGTCCCAAGGACCCACTGGAATACGACCGCAAGCTCGCCTTCCACCGCCGGGTGGAGAGCGCGACCGAATATGGATGGCGCAAGTGACCGAGGAGGCCGAGGCCGGCGAACGCGTGGTGATCTACACGGACGGAGCCTGCACGGGGAATCCCGGGCCGGGCGGCTGGGGCGCGCTGCTGGTCCTGGGTGCCAACGAGCGCGAGATCTCCGGCTCCGAGCCGCACACCACCAACAACCGCATGGAATTGATGGCCGCGATCTCGGCCCTCGATGCACTGAGCCGGCCGTGTCGCGTCGACCTCTACACGGATTCCCAATACGTCCGGAACGGGATCTCGACCTGGATCCGAGGCTGGAAGGCCAAAGGCTGGCTCACGGCCGACCGCAAGCCGGTCAAGAACGAGGATCTGTGGCGGCGGCTGGACGAGGCGCGCGGGCGCCACCAGGTCAGCTGGCACTGGGTGAAGGGCCACGCCGACGACGCCCGCAACAACCGGGTCGACGGTCTCGCGCGCGCCGCCATTCAGCGCATGCTGGCCGCCCGACGGGCCTAGCCGGCGCCGCCAGGCCCGTCCCGGCCGCGGCCGGGACGAAGTTCAGCGCCGCCCCCCTCCGGCGAGAGGGACGGCGCTTCCGGATCAGGCGGCCTGCTGGCCTTCGCCGAGCTGCTTCAGGAAGTTTTCGGCACCCGAGATTTCGGCCTTGGAGGGGGCGTCCTCGACGTTGAGGGATTTGACCACCCCGTCCTCGACCAGCATCGAGTAGCGCTGCGAGCGGGTGCCGAGGCCGAAGCCCGAGCCGTCGAAGGACAGGCCGAGGGCCTTGGCGAAATCGCCGTTGCCGTCCGACAACATCTCGACCTTGCCGTCCGCGCCCGTCGAGGCCGACCAGGCCTTGAGCACGAACACGTCGTTGACGGAGGTCACCAGGATGGCGTCGATTCCCTGGGCCTTGATCTCGTCGGCGCGGCTCACATAGCCCGGCAGGTGGTTGCGGTCGCAGGTCGGCGTGTAGGCGCCCGGCACCGCCACCAGCACGACCTTGCGGCCCTTGAACAGGTCGTCGGTGGTCTTGGCGGCAGGCCCGTCCGGCGTCATCACCCGGAACGTGGCTTGCGGCAGCTGGTCGCCGATCTTGATCATCTGGGGAACTCCGTCAGGGTACTCCTCGGCATAGCGCCGGCATCCGGTCGCGTCGAGCGCCCCGGAGGGTGGACAACGTCCCTCCGGCGCGTAGCATGTCGCTATGGTGAGGAGCCGATCAGAGCATCCGGCTGCAGGCCGGGGCGCAGAACCCGGATACCTGGACGGGCAGATGCTCGTCGCCATGCCGGGCATGCAGGACGACCGCTTCCAGCGGACCGTGATCTACATCTGCGCCCACTCGGCCGAGGGGGCTATGGGCATCGTGCTGAACCGTCCGGCCCCGGACGTGAGCTTCTCCGAGCTGCTGGTGCAGCTCGACATCCTGCCCGCGGCCGGAGAGATCCGGCTGCCCGTGCACACCCAGCGCATGAAGGTGCTGATCGGGGGACCGGTGGAGACCAGCCGCGGCTTTGTCCTGCACACGCCGGACTTCTTCCTCGACCACTCGACGCTCGCCATCGACGAGGATGTCTGCCTCACCGCGACGGTCGACATTCTCCGGGCCATCGCCAAGGGGGAGGGGCCGACCAGCGCCGTGCTGGCCTTGGGCTATGCCGGCTGGTCGCCCGGGCAGCTCGAGAGCGAGATCCAGGCCAATGGGTGGCTGAACTGCCCGGCCGATCCCGGCCTCATCTTCGAGGCCTCGCTGGAACACCGCTACGATCTCGCCATCCGCAAGATCGGGATCGACCTCGGCATGCTGTCGAGCGAGGCCGGGCACGCCTGAGCCGGGGGCAGACGTCACGAAAAAGGCCCGCCTCGCGGCGGGCCTCGTCGGACCGGAAGCCCGGTCCGGGTGCTGCCGGCGGCCGGCAGCCGCGACGTCACATCCCGACTTCGTTGCCGGAATAGTCGATCTTGCCGTCGGCGCCCTTCTTCCAGACATACATCACATAGTCGGGCCGGGTGATGTCGCCCTTCTTGTCGTAGGAGATGTCGCCGATCACGGTCTTGAACACCTTGCCGGACCGCATGACGTCCGCGATCTTCTTGCCATCGGTGGACTTCGCGTCCTCGGCCGCCTGTTTCAGGATCTGCACCGAGGCATAGCTGTAGAGCGTGTAGGCTTCGGGCTCGAAATTCTTGGCCCGGAACCTGGCAACGACGTCCTTGGCTTCCGGGTTTTTGCGCGGATCGGGCGAGAAGGTCATCAGGGTGCCCTCCGCGCCCGGGCCGGCGATGGACACGAACTCCGACGACACGATGCCGTCGCCCGACATCAGGGGGGCCTTGAGGCCCTGGTCGCGCATCTGCCGGATGATGAGGCCGGCTTCCGTGTGCAGGCCGCCGAAATAGACCACATCGACATTGGCGGATTTCAGCTTCGAGACGAGGGCCGAGAAGTCCTTCTCGCCGGTGTTCACGCCCTCGTACACGACCTCCTTGAGGCCCTTGGCGTTCATGGCCTTCTGAGTCTCGTCCGCCAGGCCCTTGCCGTAGGGTGTCTTGTCGTGGACCACCGCCACCTTCTTGCCCTTGAAGTTCTTGGACAGGTAGTCGCCCGCGACCCCGCCCTGCTGGTCGTCACGGCCGCAGGTCCGGAACGTGTTCCACATTCCACGCTCGGTGAATTTCGGGTTCGTGGAGGCCGGCGTAATCTGGATGATGCCGGATTCCTGGAACACTTCGGACGTCGGGATGGAGACGCCCGAGTTGAAGTGGCCGACCACCATCTTCACGCCTTCGGACGCGAACTTGTTGGCCACCGAGACGCCCTGCTTCGGGTCGGAAACGTCGTCGCCCACGGACAAGGTGATCTTCTGGCCCAGGATGCCGCCCGCGGCGTTGATGTCCTCGACAGCCTGCTCGGCGCCGTTCTTCAGCTGCGCGCCGAACGCCGCGTTCGGCCCCGTGATGGGCCCCGCGACCCCGAGCTTCACCTGCGCGTAGGCCGGCGCCGTCACGGCGAGACCGAGGCCGAGCGCGAGCCCGGTCAGCAACCTGCTCTTCATGTGGTCATCCCTCCTGAAATTCGTGGGCCGGACGTCCGGCCGGCGGCGCAAGGCCGGCTCGCGCCATCATGCCTGTTTCCGCATGATTGTCACCGGGCCGGCCCTGTCAAAAGGGCGTCACGGCGGAGTCTTCGCGCGCCAGCCGAGAGGTCCCGCCCGCTCATAGAGCCACGGATACTGGCGGGCCATCTGCCCGGACCGCGCGAAGCGATAGCTGAACAGGGCGACAGCCAGCACAACCAGAAGATCGACCAGTCCGAACCGGAGCGAAAGCAGCGTGCCGCCGAACAGCGCATGGTGGATGAACCGTACCGCGAAGGCGAGCGGTACCGACCACAGCGCCACCTGCCAGCCCGGTCGCCAGGTCAGGGCCAGAGCCCGGCCGGTCATCCAGGCCGTCCAGCCGCCCAGCACCACGGTGACCAGGACGAAGAGCCAGGCGGAATGCTCCTCGTAGAGGATGCCCTGCATCAGCGCCGCCCGCCTTCGAGATAGGCTGCCTTCACCTCGGGATTGGCCAGGAGCTCGGCCCCGGTGCCGGTCATGGTGATCGTGCCGGTGACCATCACGTAGCCGCGATGGGCGAGCTTGAGCGCATGGTAGGCGTTCTGTTCGACCAGGAAGACGGTGGTGCCTTCGCGCCGGTTCAGGTCGCGCACCACCTCGAAGATCTGCTTCACGATCAGCGGCGCGAGCCCCAGCGAGGGCTCGTCGAGCAGCAGGAGGCGGGGGCGCCCCATCAGGGCGCGGGCGATGGCCAGCATCTGCTGCTCGCCGCCCGACATGGTGCCGCCGCGCTGGTGCAGACGCTCCTTCAAGCGCGGAAAGATTCCGAGCATGCGCTCGAGGTCGTGGGCGAAATGTGCGCCGCCGTCGAGCGAGGCGCCCATCTGGAGGTTTTCGTACACCGTCATGCGGCTGAAGATGCGCCGGCCTTCCGGCGCCTGGGCGATCCGCAGCCGGGCGATCTCGTGCGTGGCCAGATCCGTGATGGCCCGGCCTGCGAAGGTGACGGTGCCGTGCCGCGCGCGCGGGTTGCCGCAAATGGTCATCATCAGGGTCGATTTGCCGGCCCCGTTGGCGCCGACAAGCGCCACGATCTCGCCCTCCCAGACGTCGAGATCGACGCCCTTGAGGGCCATGACGTTGCCGTAATAGGTCTCGACCCCGCGCACCTGGAGGAGGGCGGGCGCGCCCTGAACCGGGCGGCTCTCGCCCAGCAGGACGTTGATGCCGGCCACGCTCACGCCCGGGTCTCGGGGCTCATGTCAGCACCTCGGCTTCCACCTGCTCGACCTCCTCGTCCTCCACGCCCAGATAGGCCGCCACCACACGGGGGTCGCGGCGCACCTCCTCGGGCGTGGAATCGGCGATCTTGACCCCGTAATCGAGCACCACGACGTGGTCGGAGATCTCCATCACGACCGACATGTCGTGCTCGATGAGCAAGAGCGAGGTGCCGTCGCGGTCCCGGATGGAGAGCAGCAGTTCGTTGAGGTCGTGCGACTCGCGCGGATTGAGCCCGGCGGCCGGCTCGTCGAGGCAGAGCAGGACCGGATCGGTGCACATGGCCCGGGCGATCTCGAGCCGGCGCTGGTCGCCGTAGGGCAGGTCGCCGGCGGGGTCGTCGGCCCGGTCGACGAGGCCCGTCCGCTCGAGCCAGCGCTCGGCCTTCCGGACGGCGTCCTTCTCGGCCCGGCGGTAGCCTGGCAGGCCGAGCAGCCCGCCGGCCGTATAGCCCGAGGCCCGCATCAGCCCGTTATGCTGCGCCACCATCAGGTTCTCCAGAACGGTCATTCCGGTGAACAGGCGGATGTTCTGGAAGGTGCGGGCGACCTTGGCCCGGGCCGTGATCTCGTGGCCGGGCAGCCGCTCCAGCAGGAAGGTCGCGCCGGCGGGCTGCCGCAGGGTCATCATGCCCTCCGTCGGCCGATAGAACCCCGTGATGCAGTTGAAGACGGTGGTCTTGCCGGCACCGTTGGGGCCGATCAGCGCCGTGATCTCGCCCCCGCGGCAGCGGAAGGACAGGTCGCTCACCGCCACCAGCCCGCCGAACCGCATGGTCAGGTGGTCGACCGTGAGGACGGCCTGGGCGGCCACGTCTGCCATCAGCCGTGGCCCTCCTTCACATGGGAGCCGGAAATGGCCCGCCGCTCGCGCAGCACCACCGAGGGCTCGCGCACCGAGATCAGGCCGCGCGGCCGCCAGATCATCATCAGGACCATGCCCATCCCGAACAGCAGGAACCGGTACTCGTTGGGATCGAAGCCGGATCCGAAGACATGGCTGAGAAATCCGAGATTGCGCAGCATCTCCGGGCCGCCCACCATGGCGACCGCGGCGATCGCCACGCCGATCTGCGAGCCCATTCCGCCGAGCACGACGATGGCCAGGATGGTGGCCGATTCCAGGAAGTTGAAGCTTTCCGGGCTGATGAAACCCTGCCGGACGGCGAAGAAGGACCCGGCGAAGCCCCCGAACATGGCGCCGATCGCGAAGGCGGTGAGCTTGGTGCTGGTGGTGTTGATGCCGAGGGACCGGCAGGCGATCTCGTCCTCGCGCAATGCCTCCCAGGCCCGCCCGACCGGCAGCCGCCGGAGCCGGAGCGTGACGAGGTTCGTGATCAGGGCCAGGACCAGGATCAGGTAGTAGAGGAAGATGATGCGGTGCATCGGGCTGAAGGTCGGCCCCTCGGGGCCGAACAGCCAGCCGAGGCTGCCCTGCGCGCCGTCCCGCCAGCCCAGGAGCCAGCGCATCCAGCCGAGGAAGCCCGTCTCGTCGTTGGTGAACGGGATGCCGAAGAAGGTGACGCGCGGGATGGATGAGATGCCGGCCCCGCCGCCCGTGACGTCGACCCAGTTGATCAGCACGAGGCGGATGATCTCGCCGAAGGCCAGCGTCACGATGGCGAGATAGTCGCCGCGGAGGCGCAGCACGGGGAAGCCGAGCAGGATGCCCCAGAACGCCGCCAGGATGCCGGCCAGCGGCAGGCAGATCCAGAACGAGAGCGAGAACGTGGTGGCGAGAAGCGCGTAGGAATAAGCCCCCACCGCGTAGAAGGCGACGTAGCCGAGGTCGAGCAGCCCGGCGAGCCCGACCACGATGTTCAGGCCCCATCCCAGCATCACGTAGGTGAGGATGAGGATGCCGAGGTCCACCCAGTAGCGGGATTCCGTGAGCCCGCCCGCGCTCAGATAGGCGAGCAGGGGAAACGTGACGGCGATGCCGAGGAAGACGGGGCCGAGCAACGCCGAAAGCGCGAAGCCCGATTGTCGCTCCGGCTCCGCCCGGGTCGTGACGGCCCCGCGCGCCGCCATGCTGCGCCGGCTCGGAACGGCCCGCAGCCCGAGCAGCCGCAACAGCAGCCGGCCGACGAAGACGATGCCGCAGCAGGCCGCGACCAGGCCCCAGCGCGGCTCCAGCACGAGGCCGTTCGGCCCCTGTTCCGTCCGCAGCGCCAGGAGCGGGATCGACAACCCGAGCGTGATCAGGGCGGCGTAGAGCGCGTCCCGCAGGGCGTCAGCGAAGCCGGGGGCGGGCCTCGGCGGCTCCGGCGCGGCGGAGACGGCGCCGGCCGGCAGGCGAGCGCTCGCGGCCATCAGACCTTCTCGACCTCCGGACGGCCGAGCAGGCCGGACGGCATGAAGGTGAGCACGATGATCAGGATGCAGAAGGCCGCGACGTCCTTGTAGGCGATGGAGAAATAGGCCGACCACAGCACTTCGACGAGGCCGATGATGAGCCCGCCGATCACGGCGCCGGGCAGCGAGCCGATCCCGCCGAGCACGGCGGCCGTGAACGCCTTCACGCCCGGCACGAAGCCGTCGGCGAAGTTCACGACGCCATAATAGAGGAGGTACATGGTGCCGGCGATGGCGGCGAGCCCAGCCCCGAGCACGAAGGTCAGCGCGATGGTGCGGTCGACGTCGATGCCGACCAGGGCGGCCATCTTGCGGTCCTGTTCGCAGGCGCGCTGGGCCCGTCCGAGCGAGGTCCGCTGCACCACGAACCAGAAGATCGCCAGAACCACGATCGTGGTCAGCATGATGATGAGCTGCTTGTAGGACAGCGCCACCACGTAGCCGTCCCGCTCGAAGAGCGGGATCACGTCCGGCAGCATGGGCGGCGTCGGCTTGTTGCGGGCGCCCTGCGCGACCTGGACGAAGTTCGACAGGAAGATCGACACGCCGATGGCTGAGATCAGCGGCGCCAGCCGGAACGAGCCACGCAGCGGCCGATAGGCCAAGCGTTCCAGCGCCCAGCCCCAGAGCGAGGTCAGCACCATGGCGATCAGCATCACGATGAACAGCGCCAGCGCGACCGAGCCGATGCCGATGATCGTGGTCAGCACCAGAAAGAAGATCAGGGCGATGAAGGCCGACAGCATGAACACGTCGCCATGGGCGAAATTCACCATGCCGATGATGCCGAAGACCATCGTGTAGCCGATCGCGATCAGCCCATAGATGGAGCCGAGCGTGAGGCCGTTGATGAGCTGCTGCACGAAATTGGGGTCGACACCGAGCCAGGCAATGAGATCCATCAGGGAAGCATGCATGCGCGTCGCGGGCCTCGGCGCCCGCATTCACGGGCGAGATGGAAACGATAAGCCTGCGTGATCATGCACGCATCGGGCCGATCCGGCCAGTATTCGCCCGCAGCTCTGGACCCCTTTCTCTCCGCCGAACCCAGCGCGGCCAACGGGGCTGCGCCGCGTGGCGCCGCTCCGTCCGCTAGGCACGCGGGCGCCGCGGTGGCATAGCGGGCGGGCGAAGGAGTACGTTCAAGATGGCGATGACGATGGCCGGCAGCGTCGCCCTGCCGGCGGACCGTGAGACGGTGTGGGCCGCGCTGAACGACCCTGAGATCCTGAGGCGCTGCATCCCGGGCTGCCAGGAACTCGTGGCCACCGGCGACACCGGCTTTCAGGCCACGGCCAAGGTGTCCATCGGCCCCGTCAAGGCGACCTTCAAGGGCGCCGTCACTCTGTCCGACATCGATCCGCCGAACGGCTATCGGATCTCCGGCGAAGGGCAGGGCGGGGTGGCGGGCTTCGCCAAGGGGGGAGCCAAGGTCAGCCTCGCCGAGCAGGAGGGCGGCGGCACGCTCCTGTCCTACGATGTGGAGGCGCAGGTGGGCGGCAAGATCGCCCAGCTCGGCGGCCGCCTGGTCAACGGTGTCGCCAAGAAATACGCCGACGAGTTCTTCGCCACCTTCGCCCGCACGCTGGCTGAGGCGCCGGCTGCTGCGCCTCAGGCCGCAGCGACGCCAGGCTGAGCCGGGTGGCGGAGACCGGGCATAACGGCGGGCCGCCGCTTGAGGACGAGCACGTGCCCGAATGGGGCACGGGCGGCATCGGCAACTTTTTCGCCTGGAAGGTCGCCCACAAGGCCACCCGGACGGAGGTGCCGTGGGAGATCATGCTGTGGCGGCAGCGTCGGGCCGAGGCACTCGGCCTGACCTACGAGGAATATAGCCGCGAGCTGAGGGAGCGCGGCCGTCATGTCGGGCCAGCCGACGCGGCGCGTGTCGCCGCCATCAAGCAGGCCCGGCCCGTCCCCACACTGATCGAAACGAGATCCCGGATCGGCCCCGGCCCCGTTCGGGGCCGAGCGCCCCAGCCGGGCGGGCCGGCGACTCGCGCCCCGGCTACGAGCCGAGGAAGCGGTGGCGGCGGTTGAGATCGCGCTCCAGAGCGAAGGTCTCGAGCACGACGGCACGAAGCAATCTGATGAAAGGCATCTCGATCTCCTGTGATGCCGGGCCCGATTCCGGGCTGCCGGCGCCCCAGGGCGTCTTCTCCCGACGGGATGAAGCTAGGGATTTTGCTGCACTGCAACAAGCGGCAAGGCGGAGCAGCCGCCATGCGCAATTCGCATGATCCCGGTCACACTTCCGTAACGTCGCGCCTCAGGGGCGCAGCTTGCCGACGACGTTCAGCGGCCCGGCTCTGGTCGGTCGCACCACGACGACCTCGCCCTCCGCCAGCGGCACCGAGGTCAGCGCCAGGATATTGACCTGGTGCGTGACGAGCACCAGCGTTTCGGCCCGACCGCTCCAACGCGCGACGAGAGCGGCCGTGTCCGCGGTTTCGGTCTCGGCTCCGGAATTCCGACCGAAGTTGCTGTCGAGCGCCGGTTCAGGCGTGATCTCGGCCTCGGGAAAGGCCAGGGCTGCGGTGTCCATGGCCCGGCACCAGCGGCTCGACCGCACGGAGGCCACCGCAACGCCTTCGGCCCGAAAGCGCCGCCCGAGCCGACGCGCCATGTGCCGGCCCTCGTCGGACAAGTTTCGTTGCGTGGCGCAATCGCCCAGCCTGAAGCCGGGCGGGTCACCTGTCCCGGGGGCCCGCGCGTGCCGGACCAGAGCCACCGCGCCGCCCTCCCGGAGCACCCGCCAGCCGGCGTCATCGGCGGCCGCGACACCGGCGGCCGCGACGGCGGCCCCGGCGATGCCGGCGAGGAGGAGACGGCGGATCAGCCCGGCCTCGCGCCGCTCACTCCAGCTTCACGCCGGCATCCGCCACGACCTTGCCCCACCGCTTCACCTCCGAGGACACGAAGGCGGCGAATTCCGGGCCGGTCACGTCGGGCACGTCGGAGCCGTTCTTCTCCCAGGCCGCCTTCACCGAGGGGGTGCCAAGCGCGGTCCTCAGCTCGCGGATCATGCGCTCGACAACGGCCGGCGGCGTGTTCTTGGGGGCGAACAGGGCATACCAGGTGGACACGTCGTAGCCCTGCAGGCCTGTTTCTCCCGCCGTCGGAAGGTCCGGGAAGATGCCGACCCGGGTCGGGGCGGCGAGCGCCAGGGGGCGAATGGTGCCGCCGCTGATCTGCGGTGCCGAGGTGCCGAGCCCGTCGAAGGCCATGTCGATCTGCCCGGCCACGAGGTCGGCCATGGCGGGGCCGGCGCCGCGATACGGCACCTGCCTGATGTTGGTGCCGGTCAGGAGCTTGAACAATTCGCCCGCGAGGTGGTGCGTGGTGCCGATCCCGGCATGACCATAGGTCATCTTCTCCGGGTTGCTCTTTGCGAAGCTGATCAGCTCCGGCAGGGTCTTGGCCGCCACCCGCTGCGGGTTGACCACGACCACATGCGGCGGCCGGGCGATCAGCCCGATCGGCACGAAGTCCTTCTCGATGTCGTAGGTCAGGCGCGGATAGATCGCGGGCGCGATGGCGTGGTGGGCGGCCCCGACAAAGAACGTGTAGCCGTCCGGCTCGGCCTTCGCGGCCGCGGCGGCGCCGGCCGTGCCGCCGGCTCCGGCCCGGTTCTCGACGATCACGCGCTGGCCGAGCTGGCTGTCGAGCTGCTGCGCCAGCGGGCGGGCGAAGGCGTCCGTGCCGCCCCCGGCCGCGAAGGGCACGATCAGCGTGATGGTGCGGCCGGGCCAGGTCTGGGCGGAGCCGGCCGAGACCGACGCCGAGAGCGCGGCGGCGAGGGCCACGAGGAAAGTCGGAACAGCCTTCATCCTCAACGTCCTGTCCTCCCGCTTGCGGCAGCCCCTAGGCTGCTCTTGCCTCAGGCGTAGCCGACCCGCCCGGGCGGGGAAACAGGACCATAGTCGCGCGCCGGGTTCCCTGGCTCACCCCCTTCCGGACCCGCCCCGCCCCGTGCGATGCTGCGCTACGTCAGAGCCGGCGAGGAGCCCGAGGGAAGATGTACGCTTTCGAGTACCTGAAGCCCGCGAGCGTCCAGGACGCGGTGGCCCAGCTCGCGGCCCATCCCGAGGGCAAGTTCCTGTCCGGCGGCCACACGCTGATCCCGGCCATGAAGCTGCGGCTCGCCGGGCCGGCCGCGCTGGTCGACCTGAACGGGCTCGACGAACTCCGGGGCATCCGGCGCGAGAGCGACACGCTGGTCATCGGCGCCCTGTCGCGCCACCGCGAGGTCGCGACCTCCGACGTGGTGCGGGACGCCATTCCGGTCCTGGCCGAGATGGTCGGAACGATCGGCGACCCGGCCGTCCGCCACCGGGGCACCATCGGCGGCTCGATCGCCAACAACGACCCGTCCGCCGATTACGCGGCCGCCGTGATGGCGCTGGCCGCGACGGTGGTGACGGACCGCCGCCGCATCGAGGCGGAGGAGTACTTCCAGGGCCTGTTCACGACGGCGCTGGAGGAGGGCGAGATCGTCACCGCCGTCGAGTTCCCGCTGCCCCGCCGCATGGGCTACGCCAAGTTCCGCAACCCCGCCTCGCGCTATGCGCTGTGCGGCGTGTGCGTGGCCGAGACCGCCGGCGGCGAGGTGCGGGTCGCGGTGATCGGCGCCGGCGCCAACGGCGTGTTCCGGCCCGCCGAGTTCGAGACGGCCCTGATGTCCGACTTCTCGGCCAAGGCGCTCGAGGGCAAGACCGTGGACCCGTCCGACATGGCCTCCGACATCCACGCCGACCAGGATTACCGGGCCCATCTCGTCGGGGTGATGGCGCGCCGGGCGGTGGCTGCGGCCCGATAGGCCGGGCCGCATTGTCGCGGCCGGGGCGACCCGGCCATCCCGATCTCCACGGCCGCTCCGGCCAGCTCCGGACCCCCGGTCTCGCCCGGGCCTGACCTCATGACCCATCTGCCCCGCTCCATCGACGCCACGCAGGCGCTGCTCGAAGGCTCCGGCTACGTGGCCGACCGGGCGCTCGCGACGATCCTCTTCCTGTCACTGAAGCTCGGCCGGCCCCTCTTCCTCGAAGGGGAGGCCGGCGTCGGCAAGACGGAGATCGCCAAGGTCCTGTCCGGCGCGCTCGGCCGCGATCTCATCCGGCTGCAATGCTACGAGGGGCTGGACGTCGCGTCCGCCCTCTACGAATGGAACTATGCCGGGCAGATGATGGCCATCCGCCTGGCGGAGGCGGGCGGCGGCGGGGCCGGGCTCGACCGCGCGGCCCTCGAGAGCGAGCTGTTCTCGGAGCGCTACCTCGTGCGGCGGCCGCTGCTCGAGGCGCTGCAGCCGCACCCGGCCGGCCCGCCCGTTCTCCTGATTGACGAGCTTGACCGGGCGGACGAGGCATTCGAGGCCTTCCTCCTGGAGATCCTGTCCGACTTCCAGGTCACCGTGCCGGAGCTCGGCACCATCCGGGCGGCCGCCCCGCCGATCGTGGTCGTGACCTCCAACCGCACGCGCGAGATCCACGACGCTCTGAAGCGCCGCTGCCTCTACCATTGGGTCGGGTACCCGGACGCGGCGCGCGAGTTGGCGATCCTGCACAGCCGCGTACCGGGGGCGGGCCAGCGGCTCGCGGCCGAGGTCGTCGGCTTCGTTCAGGCCATCCGCAGCCAAGAGCTGTTCAAGGCCCCGGGCGTGGCCGAGACGCTGGATTGGGCACAGGCCCTCGTGGAACTCGACGCCGTGGCGCTTGACCCGGAACTCGTCGCCGACACGATGGGCGTGCTCCTGAAATACCAGGACGACATCCAGCGCATGCAGGGCTCGGAAATCCGACGTGTGCTGGACGAGGTTCGCGCCCAGATGGGCGCCGCCGTGGGAGGAAGCTGATGCAGACCGATCGCCCGGAGATCGAGGCCGCCGTGCAGCTCTATCTGGACGCTCTCCATGAGGGGGACGCGGACAAGCTCGCGACCGTGTTTCATGAGACCTGCGCGCTCACCTGGGAGCAGGATGGCAAGATCGGCCGCTGGACCCGCGACCAGTGGCTCGACGTGGTGCGCAAGCGCCCCTCGCCGAAGCGCGAGGGGCTGCCCCGGCACGACGAGGTCCTGCAGATCGACCAGTCGTCGCCCGGCTCCGCGTTCGTGAAGCTGCGCTGCGCCATCCCGCCCCGCTTCTTCACGGATTACCTGAGCCTCCTCAAGATCGACGGCCGCTGGCAGATCGCCCAAAAGGTCTTCGCCACCCGCCTGGACGCGGCGGCGCCGGCCGCATGAGCGGCGCGGCCCGGGCAGCTCGACCCCGGTCGGGCCGGCGGGTGGCGGCGGCACGGTGAGCGCGGGCGAGACCGGCGGCCACCTGGCCGACAACATCCTGCTCTTCGCGCGCGTGCTGCGGGCGGCCGGCCTGCCGGTCGGCCCCGGCGCCGTGATCGACGCGGTGGCGGCGGTCGAGGTGGCCGGGATCGCGCGCCGCGACGATCTCTACTGGACCTTGCACAGCGTGTTCGTGACGCGCCACGAGCAGAGCGCCGTCTTCGAGCCGGCCTTCCGGCTGTTCTGGCGCCGGCGTGGCTTCGTCGAAAAGCTGCTCGCCGAGATGTCGCCGGTGGCCCCTCCGGAGCGGTCCCGCGAGACCCCGAAACCGGCGGAATCGCGCGTGCTGGAGGCCATGCGGCCACGAGCCGAGCCGCGCAGCCAGGAAGGGGTGGAGCGGGAGGTGTCCGCCCGCCTCACCACGTCGGATCGCGACGTCCTCAAGACGCGCGACTTCGCCCAGATGAGCGCGGCCGAGATCGCGCGGGCGCGCCGTCTGATCGACGGGCTCGTGCTGCCGGACGACGCCCGCCCGATCCGTCGCCTCGCCTCCGATCCGCGGGGCGAACGGGTCGATCTCCGGGGCAGCCTGCGGCGCTCGCTCCGGGGCGGCGGCGCCGCGATCGAGCTCGCCCGCCGGTCGCGGCTGTCCCGGCCGCCCCCGCTCGTCGCGCTCGTCGATATCTCCGGGTCTGTGGCGGAATATTCGCGCCTCTTTCTCCACTTCCTGCACGCGCTCGCCGAGCGCCGCCGGCGGGTGCAGTCCTTCGTCTTCGCAACCCGGCTCACCAACGTGACTCGCGATCTCGCCCACCGAGACCCGGACGACGCGCTCGCCCGGGCCTCGTCGCGCGTGAACGACTGGGAGGGCGGCACCCGCATCGCCTCGGCCCTGCACGAGTTCAACCGGACCTGGTCGCGCCGCGTCTTGGGGCAGGGCGCCGTGGTGCTGCTGTTCACCGACGGGCTCGAGCGTGAGGTGGGCGAGGACCTCGCCTTCGAGGCGGATCGGCTGCGCCGCTCGTGCCGGCGCCTCGTCTGGCTGAACCCCCTCTTGCGCTTCGGCGGCTTCGAGGCGCGGGCCGGCGGCATCCGGGCCCTGCTGCCCCACGTGGACGAGTTCCGGCCCATTCATTCGCTCGCCTCCATGGAAGACCTGGTTCGGGCGCTGGGCGGCCCGGCCGGCACCGCCGCCGCGGCGGATCCGCGCCGCTGGATGCGGGCGGCGTGACCGGTCTCGTCTTTGTCACGGCGGCTCTCGCCGAAATCGGCGGCTGCTTCGCGGTCTGGGCCGTGTTGCGGCTCGGTGCGCCGGGCTGGTGGCTGCTGCCCGGCTTCGCCTCGCTGGCAGCCTTCGCCTATCTGCTGACGCTGATCGATGCGCCGGCCGCCGGCCGCGTCTTCGCCGCCTATGGCGGCGTCTATATCGGCGCCTCGCTCCTCTGGCTGTGGCTGGTTGAGGCGTTCCGCCCGGACCGCTACGATCTCCTCGGAGGCGCATTGTCGCTCTTGGGCGCGGCCGTCATTATCCTGGCGCCCCGCGCCGGCTGAGAGGCGCTCGCGGGGGTCGGGCGCAGGACGTCGGCCGGGGCCGCGTTCACGCCCGCTGGAGGATCCTCGCCGTGATTCCTGCCATCCGCGTCCTCGCCGCGACCTTCGCGGCCGCTCAGCTCACCTGGCCCGCCCATGCCCAGGAGGGCGGCATCGCCAGGCCCAACCTGATCCTGAAAGAAGCGGTCGAGGGGATGCCCCGGGGTGCGACCCAGGAAGTCAGCGTCATCACGGCCACCTTCAAGCCGGGGGACAGGACGGTGTTTCACACCCACCGTTTCCCGGTCACCGTGTATGTGCTGGAGGGTGCGTTCACGCTGCAGCTTGAGGGCCGGCCGGATGTGGTCGTGAAGGCCGGACAGGCCTATGTGGAGCCGCCGAACGTCAAGATGACCGGCCATAACCGCAGCGCCACCGACACGCTGCGGGTCGTGCTGGTCTATGTGGCCGAGCCGGGGACGCCCTTTCTCGACCTGCATCAGCATTGAGGGGCAGGGGGCTGCGGCGCTCGCGGTCCGCCGGACCGAGCACCATCTGAGCGAGGCCGAAGGGCCGGGAGGCGACATCATGCTGTCCACTGAATCCGATCTCCTGCGGGAGGCCGAAGCCTGGGCGCGTGCCGGGCGCGGGGTCGCCCTTGCGACCGTTGTCGAGACCTGGGGCTCGGCGCCGCGGCCCGTCGGCAGCCATCTCGTGATCGACGGCGAGGGCCGGTTTCTCGGCTCCGTCTCGGGCGGCTGCGTGGAGGGCGACGTCCTCACGGAGGCCCAGGACGTGATCGCGGACGGGCGGCCCCGGATGATGGAATTCGGCGTCGCCGACGAGACCGCCTGGCGGGCCGGGCTCTCCTGCGGCGGTCGCATTAGGGTCTATCTCGAGAAGGTTGCCTGACCGGATGGACCTCGCTCTTCTGTCCGAGCTGAACCGCGAGCGCGCGGCCCGCCGCGCCGCCGTGGTGGTGACCGATCTCGCGACCGGGGCCGCCCGACTCGTTCGCGCGGAGGCGGCCGAGGCGGATCCGCTCGCGCCCGACGTTCTCGAGGCGCTGCGAACCGGACGGAGCGGGCTCGTCGCGGACGGCACCGTCTTCCTCACCGTGCAGGTGCCGCCGGTCAGGCTGGTCGCCATCGGGGCGGTGCATATTAGCCAGGCGCTGGCGCCGCTCGCGCGGGGCCTCGATCTCGATGTCACGGTCGTGGACCCCCGCACCGCCTTCGCCTCGCCCGAGCGCTTTCCGGACGTGCCGGTTTTGGCCGAATGGCCGGACGAGGCGCTGCCAAAGCTCGGCGGGCTCGACCGTTACACGGCCGTCGCCTGCCTGACGCACGACCCCAAGATCGACGATCCTGCTCTCGCGGCCGCCCTCCGGGCCGAGTGCTTCTATGTCGGCGCGCTCGGCTCCCGTCGCACGCATGCGAAACGCGTCGAGCGGCTGACCGTGGCCGGGTTCGGGCCGGACGAGATTGCCCGCATCCGGGCGCCGATCGGGCTCGATATCGGCGCGATCAGCCCGGCCGAGATCGCGATCGCGGTGCTGGCCGAGATCGTCTCGGCCCTGCGCCAGGACCGGAGGCGGGCGGGTTGATCTTCGGCGAAGTGCCGGTCGAGGAGGCGGTGGGCGCGCTCGCCGCCCACAGCCTTCGGGCCGAGGGGCTCGTGCTCCGCAAGGGCAACGTCATCACTGCCGAGGCCGTGGAGCGGCTGCGCGCCGCCGGCATCCGGACCGTCGTGACGGCGCGGCTCGAAGCGGAGGATGTCGGCGAGGACGAAGCCGCCGGCCGCCTCGCGCAGGCGGTCGCGGCGGACGGGGTGCGGGTCGAACGTCCCTTCACGGGCCGCAGCAACCTGTTTGCCCGGGAGGCCGGGATCCTGGTCGTGGACGCAGCCGTGATCAACGCCGTGAACGCCGTCGACGAGGCCGTCACCCTCGCGACGCTGCCCGCCTTCAAGCCCGTCGTCGCGGGCGAGATGGTCGGCACGGTGAAGATCATCCCTTACGGCGTCGCCGGCGCGGTGCTCGACCGCGCGCTCGCGCGGGTCTCGGGCGGCGGCGCAGTCCGGGTGGCGCCCTATTGCGTGTCGCGGGTCGGCGTGGTGTCGACATTGACGCCGGCCCTCAAGCCCACCGTGGTCGCCAAGACGCTGGCGGCGCTCGGCGACCGGCTCGCCCCGGCCGGCGCGGCCGTGGTCGCGGCGGTGAGTTGCCCGCATGACGAGGAGGCCCTGCGGGCCGAACTTGCCCGGCTCGCGGCCGGGGAGGCGGAACTCGTGGTCGTCTTCGGCGCCTCGGCCATCGCCGACCGGCGCGACGTGATCCCGGCGGCGATCGAGGCCGCAGGCGGCGAGGTCGAGCATTTCGGCATGCCGGTGGATCCGGGCAACCTCCTGCTGGTCGGCCGCATCGGCACGAAACCGGTGATCGGCGCCCCGGGCTGTGCCCGCTCGCCCAAGGAGAACGGCTTCGACTGGGTCCTCCAGCGGCTCCTGGCCGGGCTCGCGGTGCGGCGCGCCGACATCACGGCGCTCGGGGTCGGAGGCCTTCTGATGGAGATCGTGTCGCGGCCGCAGCCCCGCGAAGGCGGCGAGCCGGACAGCGAGCCGTGAGCGTCGCGGCCATCATCCTGGCGGCCGGGCGGGGCACCCGTTTCGGCGGCACGCCCAAGATGCTGGCCGAGTATGACGGCCGCAGCTTCGTGCGCCGCGCAGCCGACGCCGCGCTCGAAGGCGGGGCTGAGCCGGTGATCGCGGTGCTGGGCCACGAGGCGGACCGGGTCAGGAGGGCCCTGGCCGGTCTCGACGTGATCCTGGTGCCGAACCCGGCCTACCCCGAGGGGCTCTCGACCTCGCTGCGGGCCGGCTTCGCGGCGCTGCCCGACGGCACGGAGGCGGCGCTGGTTCTGCTCGGCGACATGCCGCTTGTCGGGCCGGACCTGGTCGCCGGCCT
>NZ_JAQGKF010000249.1 GCF_028290205.1 Enterovirga sp.
AGCGAGCGATGCACCTCGACCGCGTCCTTGAGCTTGGCCCGGTGATGCACGGCGATCTTGACCGCGCCCGAGGCGACGACGCCGAACAGGTTCTTGGCCATGTCGTCGAGCCACTCGCGCCGGCCCATGAAGGTGCCGAGCGTGGGCCGGGTCACGAACAGCGAGCCCTTGGCGGCCAGCACGCCGAGATCGAACGGCTCGACCTTGCCCGAGGAGGAGCCGAAGCTCGCCAGGATGCCGAGCGGCGCGAGGCTGTCGAGCGAGCCCTGGAAGGTGGTCTTGCCGACGCCGTCATAGACGACGGGCACCTTGGCCCCGCCGGTGATCTCGGCGACGCGCTTCGCCACGTCCTCGCTCCGGTAGAGGATGACGTGGTCGCAGCCGTTCTCGCGGGCGAGCTTGCCCTTCTCCTCGCTGCCGACGGTGCCGATCACGGTGGCGCCGAGATGCTTGGCCCATTGGCAGAGGATCAGCCCGACGCCGCCGGCCGCGGCATGCATCAGGATCGTGTCGCCCGCCTTCACCCGGTAGACGCGGTGCAGCAGGTACTCGGCCGTCAGGCCCTTCAGCAGCATGGCGGCGGCGGTCTCGTCGGATACCCCCTCCGGCAGCTTCACCACGACGCCCACCGGGACGTTGCGCTCTGCCGTGTAGCAGCCGAGCGTCGCCACATAGGCGACCCGGTCGCCGGGCTTGTAGCCCGAGACGCCGGGGCCGACCGCGACGACCTCGCCGGCCGCCTCGTTGCCGGCCACGAAGGGCAGGCTCGGCGCCTGGTAGGCACCGCTGCGAAAATAGGTGTCGATGTAGTTGACGCCGATCACTGTCTGCCGGACTCGGATCTCGCCCTGTCCGGGCGGCGGCACCTCGACCTCCTCGTATTGGAGGACCTCGGGACCGCCATACCGATGCACCCGTACCGCCGCGACCATCGTTTCGCTCCCTCAGAGGCAGTCGGACCCTTAAGAGGGCTGGAGCGCCGCCGCAACGGGCACGGTGCCAGGAGTGTGCGAGCGTGATGGAGCAGAAGGTCGACATCGCGGTGGTCGGGGCCGGGCCGGTCGGCCTCGCGGCCGCGCTGGCGGCGGCGGCGGCGGGCTACGAGACCTGCCTCGTCGGGCCTGCGGCCGAGCGGCGGGATGGCCGCACGGCTGCCCTGATGGTGCCGGCGGTCGAGCTGCTGCGCTCCTTCGGGATCTGGCCGGCCCTCGCCAGCACGGCCGGCGCGCTGCGCTCGCTGCGGATCGTGGACGACACCGGCAGCCTGTTCCGGCCGCCGCCCGTGACCTTCCGGGCGGCCGAGATCGGCCTCGAGGCCTTCGGCTGGAATGTCGAAAACGCGGCCTTGGTCGAGGCCCTGGCCGCGGAACTGCAGCGTCAGGCGGTGCCGTGGCGGACTTCGCTCGTGGCGGATTACGAGGTCGACGAGGAGGCGCGGCTCCGCCTCGCGGACGGCACGGTTCTGCGGGCCCGGCTCGTGATCGCGGCGGACGGACGGCGCTCGCGCATCCGCGAGGCGGCCGGCATCGCGGCCCGCCAGCACCGCTACCCGCAGGCCGCCTTCACGACCCTGCTCCGGCACGAGCGCCCGCATGGCGACGTCTCGACCGAGTTCCACCGCCGCGCCGGGCCGTTCACGCTGGTGCCGCTCCCGGGCCTGCGCTCGAGCCTGGTCTGGGTCACCCAGCCACGCCACGCTGAACGGCTGCTCGCCGCCTCCGACGCGGAACTGGCCGCGGCCGTAGAGAGCGGCTCCCATTCCATTCTCGGGCGGGTGGAGCCGGACGGGCCACGCGGGCTGGTGCCGCTCGCCGCCATCTCGGTCGCCAGCATGACCGGGCCCCGGCTCGCCCTGGCCGGCGAGGCCGGCCATGTGCTGCCGCCCATCGGCGCGC
The DNA here is from genome assembly GCF_028290205.1 of Enterovirga sp. Taxonomy (GTDB): domain Bacteria; phylum Pseudomonadota; class Alphaproteobacteria; order Rhizobiales; family Beijerinckiaceae; genus Enterovirga. Next base: position 1,896 of record NZ_JAQGKF010000249.1, read on the forward strand.
AGGGCCTCAATCTCGGCATGGCGGATGTCGCCGAACTGGGCCGCCTCCTGCGCGAGGCCGGTGGGGCGGATCCCGGCGCCGCCCCGCTGCTGGCCCGCTACGGCCGGGCCCGGGAAACCGAGGTGCGGCTGCGCTCGCTCGGCGTGGACGGGCTCAACCGCTCGCTGCTGGCCGGCTTCGCGCCCCTGGACGCGGTGCGGGGCCTCGGGCTCGGGCTCCTCGGCGGCATCGGCCCCCTGCGGCGCGCCGCGATGCGGGCGGGCTTCGCCGGCCGCTCCCCGTTCAGCCGCCCGGAACCGAGGGGGGAAGCGCGCCGGTCCTGAACAGCCACAGAACCAGCGTCAGGGTCGCCATGGAGGCGACCGTGCCGACCAGCACGCAGGCGGAGGCCCGGTCGGTGCCGGCCCGGTATTGGCCCGCCAGCACGAAGATGTTCAAGGCCGGCGGCAGGGCCGCCATGATCACGGCCGCCTGAACCCAGACCGGGTCGAACCCCCCCACCGCGAGCAGCAGCGCCCAGACCGCGAGCGGGTGCAGCAGCAGCTTGACCAGAACCAGCGCCGCCACGGTTCCGGCGACGCGGTCCACCGGACGGAGCGCCACGCTCACGCCGAGCAGAAACAGCGCGCAAGGGGCCGAGGCCCCCGACAGCCAGGTGATCATCTGGTCCAGCGCCTGGGGCGGCTGCCAGCGGGCGAGGCTGGCCAAAATGCCGACGGCCGTGGCGATCAGAAACGGGTGCAACGCAACCTTGCGGAGAACCTCGAGGGCGGCCGCCAGGGGACGTTGGCGCTCGATGCCGCCGAGCGACATCAGGGCCGGAACAGCGGTGAACAGGAACAGCGTGTCGAACACAAAGATCAGCGCCACCGGCGCGCTCGCGGCCGGGCCGAGAAACGACATCACGAGCGGCGGGCCCATGTAGCCGATGTTGGAATACGAGCCCGCGACCCCGCCGATCACGTTTTCGGGAAGGCGGCGCGACCCCGCCCGGCCGATCGCGAAAGCAGCCACGAAGGCGGCCGCGGTCGCCAGCGTGGTGAGGCCGACAAAGGGCCAGTTCGCAATCTCGCTGATCGGCTTGTCGGACAAAAGGCGGAAAAACAGAGCGGGCAGCGCCAGATACAGCAGGAAGAACTGCATCCAGACGAGACCCGCCGCGGGCAGGCCCGCCAGCTTCGCGGATGCGATGCCGAGGCCGATCAGCCCGAAGAAGGGCGCCAGCAGGGTGAGGAGGCCGAGGAGGTCGGACACGGGTGGCGCGAAGCGGTGGGCGGGACTCGGGTTCTGGCAACCGACGGGTGGCGGTGCAAGTGACGGGCCGGCATGGCAGGCCGGCGGGGTTGCGCCCCCGGGGCTCATCAGGTTGATCGCTGCAGTATTCGAGGACTCCGCCATGAAGTTGCCGCGCCGTTTCTTTCAGCCGCTGGCGATCGGCGCGCCCGAGCCGCTGCGGGCCCTTCCGGTGCGGCTCGAGCGGATGATCCATTTCATCCCGCCGCATCTGGAGAAGATGCGGGCCAAGGTGCCGGCACTGCTGGGCGAAGTGGACGTGGTGCTGGGCAACCTCGAGGACGCCATCCCCGCGGACTGCAAGGTCGAGGCCCGGCGCGGCTTCATCCGCATGGCGTCGGAGACCGAGTTCGGCCGCACCGGCCTCTGGATCCGGATGAACGCCCTGAACTCACCCTGGGCGCTCGACGACCTCGTCGAGATCGTGGGCGCGGTGGGGGCCAAGCTCGACGTCGTCATGGTGCCCAAGGTCGAAGGCGCCTGGGACATCCACTATGTCGACCAGCTTCTCGCCCAGCTCGAGGCGAAGCACGGCCTCTCGAAGCCGATCCTGATCCACGCCATCCTGGAAACGGCCGAGGGCGTGAAGAATGTCGACGAGATCGCGGCCGCCTCGCCCCGCATGCACGGCATGAGCCTCGGACCGGCCGATCTCGCGGCCTCGCGGGGCATGAAGACCACGCGGGTCGGCGGCGGCCATCCGGAGTACAAGGTCCTGTCCGACCCGGTGCCCGGCTACGAGCGCCGTGCCTCGCAGCAGGACCTCTGGCACTACACCGTCGCCCGCATGGTGGACGCCTGCCAGGCGAACGGCATCAAGGCGTTCTACGGGCCCTTTGCCGATTTCTCCGACGAGGCCGCCTGCGAGGCGCAGTTCCGCAACGCCTTCCTGATGGGCTGCGCCGGCGCCTGGACGCTGCATCCGTCGCAAATCGCCATCGCGAAGCGGGTCTTCGTGCCGGATCCCGCCGAGATGGCCTTCGCCCGCCGCATCCTGGCCGCCATGCCGGACGGCACCGGCGCGGTGATGATCGACGGCAAGATGCAGGACGACGCGACCTGGAAGCAGGCCCGGGTCCTGGTCGATCTCGACGACCTGGTGGCGGACAGGGACGGCCGGCCCGGCGCCAGCGTCTGACGTCGCCGCCTTTCCAGGTGGGGTGGGGCCATCCTATATGGAGCCCATGTCACGGGAACGAGCGATCCGCGAAGCGAAGTTCGGCCTGGGCCAGGTGGTGCGTCACCGCATCTACCCGTTCCGGGGCGTTGTGTTTGACGTCGACCCGGAGTTCTCCAACACGGAGGAATGGTGGCTTGCGATCCCGGCCGAGATGCGGCCGCGCAAGGACCAGCCATTCTACCACCTGCTGGCCGAGAACCAGGACAGCGAATACGTCGCCTACGTGTCGGAGCAGAACCTGCTGCCGGACGACACGGGCACGCCGCTGCGCCATCCGCAGATCCAGGAGATCTTCGACCGCACGCCGGACGGCTCCTACCAAAGGCGGCCGGGCTCGGCCCACTAGGGCGCGGGCGCCTCGCGAGCGCGCCTGAGGCGGGCGAGACGGGCCACGCTCCCGATGCCGGCCGCAGCCGGCACCGGGGTGCGCCGATGGTTAGCGCGAGGGGGTTGGAGCCGGGGTGCCCGCGGCCGGAGCCGGGGTGCCGGCCGGAGCCGCCGCGCCGCCTGCGCCCGCCTGGCCCTGCTCCAGCTTCTTGCGGAGTTCCTCGCTGCGCTTCTCGAGCTCTTCCTGCAGGCGCTTCTGCTGCTCTTCCAGCACCTTGGGGTCGATCGGCGCGCCGTCGAAGGCCTTGCCGAACCCGGCCAACGGCACCTGGAACGTCACCTCGCGGCCGACCTGGTTCTGCACGCTGACGTTGATGTTCGTGCCCTTCTTCATCGCCGCGACCACCTCGTCCTTGAGGTTCGGCGTTTCGGCGAAGCAGCCGTTCGGGAAGCACACCGTGTAGACGCCGGCATTCGGCGTGCCCTGATCCACGGCGAACCGGATGCCGGGCCGAAGCAGCAGACCGAGCGGCATGAGGAAGCGGACCACCTTGGTGCCGTTCGGGCCCTTCATGTCGTAGACGGCGGCCGCCAGAACGGGCTGGCCCTGATCCGACACGAAGTCGCGCGTCGTGTAGCAGATCTCGGCGTTGTTGCTCGGGTCCTTGCCGCAGACCTTGGTCCACTCGGTCTGAGAAGGCTCGGGCTTCACCTGGACCAGGAGGGGACCGGTATTCTGGGCCTGCTGACCCTGCTGACCCTGCTGGGCCTGAGCGGGAGCCGGTGCGGCGGCCGGTGCGGGCGCCTTGCGCTCGCGCTCCTTCTGCTGCGCGCCGGCAGGTCCGCCCGCGGCGAGGCCGAGCACGGCCGCCAGCGGCAGGGCCATGCAAGCGATCCGAGTCGCTAGAGACATTCTCGATCCTTACTGTCGATGGCTGACGCGGCGAGCCGCGTTGCTCAGCTCATCCTGCTTTGGGGCGCTGAATGAGGCGAACGCAAGGCCGCGTGCTACCGGGTTCGGGCGCTCTTGACCAGGGACGATCGAGGGCCGGACCTTTGTGGTCGGCCCTGTTTGCGGCAGGAATGGCGGGGCTCGCGAATCGCCAAACCCGGGCCGGGAGATTGCGCCGTGAGCCGTCCCGCCGCCTCGCGCGCCGAACTGCCTCCCGGGCCGGCCTGCGCCGACACGCTGGCCTCGCTTCTCGGCCGGCTCGCGGCCGAGAAGCCCGACCTCCCTCTTCTGCGCGACCCGGACGGCCGTGAGACCTGGACGGGCCGAGCGCCTGCCAGCTACTCGGCCCGGGAGGCGCATGAGTCCGTCCGCGGGCTCTCGGCCCGCATGCGACGTCTCGGGCTGCCAGCCGGCAGCCCCGTCGGCATCTGCCTGGCCCCCGGCTCCGAACTCTGCCTGTCCTTGCTGGCCGCCGAAGCGGCGGGGCTGGTGCCGGTTCTCCTGCCGGCGGCGTTGGACGAGGACGAGATCGGGCAGCTCGTGGACCGCGTCCCTCTGGCCGCGGTGGTGACCCAGGGCGTGCTCGGCAGCGGCCGGCCGGCGGCGACCTTCGCGACCATCGCCGCCCGGCGCTTTCACGTCCGCTTCCTCCTGGCGTTCGGGCCGGATCTTCCGGACGGGGTCGTGGATCTCGGGTCCCCGGCCTGGCCCGCCCGCGACGTGGCCGCCGGCCCCTCCCCGAACCCCGGTGTGGTCACCTTCTCGGCCGGCGAGGGGGGCCCGGTTCCCATGTTCCGGCCGAGCCTGTCCTGGCTCGCCGCAGCGGCCGTGACGCTGGCCGCAACCCGTTGGGGCCCCGGCGACACGGTGATCGCCTGCTTGGCGCCGGACGACCTGAAAGGGCTCGCGACCGGTTGGGTCGCCTGCCTGGCGGCCGGCGCGACCTGCGAGATCCACGCCCCGTTCGAGCCGGCGAGGCTCGCGCCGGCGCTCGCCCGACCCGGCCGAAACCATCTCGCCCTGCCGGGCTGGACCGAGCCCCTGATCGCCGCGGCGGGGCTGGCCGCGGGGGCGCGGTCGGTCCTGTTCGTGCACAGCGGGCTGGCGGACGTCCCCGAAACGGGCCCGGCGGCGCTCGGCGCCGCGCGGCTCGTGGATGCGATGGCTCTCGGCGAAACCGCCCTCTTCGCCGCGGAACGGGGCTCGGCGGCCTGGCGCGCCCTCCGGTCCGGGGCTGCCCAGGCTCCTACGGGGCGGCCTGATCTCCTCGCCGTCCGCTGCGGTGCCGGAGGCGCGCTCGAGGTGAGCGGCCCGGCGGCGGTGAGCTGGCCCTTCCTCGCCGGGGCGGCCCGGGCCGGGAGCCCGTCCGAGTGGCGGCCCTGCCCTGCCCCGGCAGGATCCGAACGGTTGTAGACGCTCAGAGGGGCTGAGCTTGACGGTTATGAAACCAACTTCGTAGACGCAAGTTGTTGCACTGCGGCAAAGTTGGGTGTGCGTGGCGGCATGAATGCATTACGGAAAGTTCTGGTCGTCGATAGTGGCCGACGGGGCGACGACGACCTGCTGTCCATCGAGCTCGCGGAGCTCGGCCTGTCGAGCGTCACCACCTCTTTCGAGGCGGCGGACGAGGTTCTCGGCGTGATCGAGCGGCCGTCTGCCATCCTGCTGCGTATGCCGCAGGAGCGGAGCGGCGAGGAGCGCGACAGCTTCCGTCAGCTGGCCTGCAGCCTGCGGGTCAGCGAGCGCACCTGCGGCATACCGGTGATCGAGTGGGACGAGGACGCCGCCATGATGGCGGGCGGCATCTCGGCCATCCTCAGAACCGAAGTCGGCCCACAGGCCGTGGCCGGCCCCGAACTCTGAGGTCCTTCGCCGGGGGCGGCGGAGGCGCCGGCCTCACCCGGGGCGTCAGCGCCGACACGACCTGGCCCTCCGACACGGCAACCAGATCCTTGACGATGCGGCGCGTCTCCTTGAGCCGTTCGGCGACGTCGTCCACCTCGCGCAGAAACACCACCTTCATATCCGGCCGTACCTTCGCGAAGGAACCCTGCTCGGCCACATAGGTCACGAGCCCGACAGGGTTGGCGAAGGAATTGTCCCGGAACTGGACGATGATGCCCTTCGGCCCGCCATCGACCTTGTCGATATTGGCCCTCCGGCACAGCACCTTGATCGCCACCACGGCGAGGAGCTGGTCCACCTCCGGCGGCAGCTTGCCGAACCGGTCCACCAGCTCGGCCCGGAAGCCGGCGATCTCGTCCTCGGTCTCGAACGTCGCGAGCCTGCGGTACAACGCCAACCGGAGCTGCAGATCGGAGACGAAGTCCTCCGGGATCATGACAGGCGCGCCGACCGCGATGGCGGGCGACCATTGCTCCGGCGGCGGGTCGTCGATCCCAGCCTTGAGCTGGTTCACGGCATCCTCCAGCATCTGCTGGTAGAGTTCGTAGCCGACCTCCTTGATGTGGCCTGACTGCTCGTCGCCCAGCAGGTTGCCGGCGCCCCGGATGTCGAGGTCGTGCGAGGCGAGCTGGAACCCGGCCCCAAGGGTGTCCAGCGATTGCAGCACCTTGAGGCGCCGCTCGGCCTGCACCGTCAGGGTCCGGTTCTCCGGAATGGTGAACAGGGCGTAGGCGCGGGTCTTGGAGCGCCCGACCCGGCCGCGCAGCTGGTAGAGCTGGGCGAGGCCGAACATGTCGGCCCGGTGCACGATCAGCGTGTTGGCCGTCGGCACGTCCAGGCCGGATTCCACGATGGTGGTCGAGAGCAGCACGTCATACTTGCCGTCGTAGAACGCGCTCATCACGTCCTCGAGCTGGCCGGCCGACATCTGCCCGTGCGCCACGGCGACCTTGGTCTCGGGCACCTCGCGGGCCAGGAAGGACCGGACCTCGTCGATATCCTGGACACGCGGCACAACGTAGAAGGCCTGCCCGCCGCGGTAGCGCTCCCGCAGCAGCGCCTCCCGGATGGCGAGCGGGTCGAACGGCGTCACAAAGGTCCGCACCGCCAGCCGGTCCACCGGCGGGGTCGCGATGATGGAGAGCTCGCGGACCCCCGTCAGCGCGAGCTGCAGCGTGCGCGGAATGGGCGTCGCCGTGAGCGTGAGGACGTGCACCTCGGCCCGCAGCTCCTTCAGGCGCTCCTTGTGGGACACCCCGAAATGCTGCTCCTCGTCCACCACGATCAGGCCGAGGTCGCGGAAGTTGATCGTCTTGCCGAGCAGGGCGTGGGTGCCGACCAGGATGTCGAGGCTGCCATCCGCGGCCCCGGCCTTCACCGCCTTGAGTTCGGCTGCGGCCACGAAGCGGGAGGCCTGCGCCACGTTGACCGGGAGCCCCCGGAAGCGGTCCGCGAAGGTCTTGTAGTGCTGGCGGGCCAGCAGCGTCGTGGGCACCACCACGGCGACCTGCTTGCCGGCCATCACGGTCGCAAAGGCGGCCCGAAGCGCCACCTCGGTCTTGCCGAAGCCGACATCGCCGCAGACCAGCCGGTCCATGGGCCGGCCGCTGGTGAGGTCGCTCAGCACGGCCTCGATCGCGTTCAGCTGATCGTCCGTCTCGTCATACGGGAACCGGGCGGCGAATTCCTCATAGGCGCCCTCCGGCGGCACGAGTTTCGGGGCCTCCTTGAGCATGCGCTGGGCCGCGATCTTGATCAGCGCGCCGGCCATCTCGCGGATGCGCTGCTTCATCTTGGCCTTGCGGGCCTGCCAGGCGCCGCCGCCGAGGCGGTCGAGCTGGATCTCGGTCTCCTCGGAGCCGTAGCGGCTCAGGAGCTCGATGTTCTCGACGGGCAGGTACAGCCGGCTGTCGCCCGCATAGGTGATCTCGAGGCAGTCATGCGGGGCGCCGGCCGCTTCGATGGATTTGAGCCCGTCGAACCGGCCGATGCCGTGGTCGACATGGACCACGAGGTCGCCCGGGGTTAGCGACGCGACCTCGGCCAGGAAGTCCTGCGGGCGCTTGGAGGCGCGCTTCTGGCGCACCAGCCGGTCGCCCAGGATGTCCTGCTCGCCGAGCGCCGCAAGGTCGCCCGCCTCGAAGCCGCTCTCGAAGCCCCACACGGCCACGCCGACCTCGCCCTTGGGCAGCGCCAGCGCCTCGGCGAACCGGACCACCGGCTTCGCGCCCGGCAGGCCGTGATCCTCCAGCACGTGGATGAGCCGCTCGCGCGAGCCCTCCGACCAGGCGCCAACCACGACGCGCCGTCCCCCGGCCTGGAGGGTCCGGATATGCTGCACGGCGGCCTCGAACACGTTGCTGTTCGGGTCGGTGCGTTCGGCGATGAAGTCGCGGCCGCGCCGGGCTTCGAGATCGATGACCTGGCCGCCGCGGCCGCCTTCGGCCTGGGCGAAGGGGGTCAGCCGCGCCAGCGGCAGGTCGGCCAGGCGCTTGGCCCATTCCTCGGGGCCGAGATGGAGCGCGTCCGGCTTGAGCGGCCGGTATGGGGAGGCCCCGCCTTCCCTCGTGCCGGAGGCGGAGGCGCGGGCGTCGTAGTAATCCTGCACCTGCGCCAGCCGCTCGCCCGCGGCGTCCTCGGCGAGCGCGTCCAGGATCACCGGGACGCCCGGCACGTAGTCGAACAGCGTGTCCAGCCGATCGTGGAACAGCGGCAGCCAGTGTTCCAGGCCCGGATAGCGTCGGCCCTCGCTGACGGCCTCGTAGAGCCGGTCGTCGCGGCGCGGCGCCCCGAAGGCCGCAACGTAGCTCTGCCGGAAGCGCCGGATCGACTCGGTCGTGATCTGCACCTCGCTCATGGGCACGAGGTCGAGCGAGCGCAGCTGGCCGGTGGAGCGCTGCGTCTCGGGGTCGAACGGCCGGATCGATTCGAGCGTGTCGCCGAAGAAATCGAGCCGCACGGGCAGGGGCAGGCCGGCCGGATAGAGGTCGATGATGCCGCCCCGGACGGCGTAATCGCCGGGCTCGCGCACGGTGCCGCTGCGGGCGAAGCCGTTCTGCTCCAGCCAGGCCACCAGCAGGTCCGATTTCACCACGTTGCCGGGCGCGGCCGAGAACGTCTCCGCCGCGATCTTGCTGCGCGGAGGCACGCGCTGGACGATGGCGTTGACGGTGGTGGACAGGATGCGGGGGCGCTCCTCGGAGGTCTGAGAGCGCGTCAGGCGGGCCAGCGCCGTCATCCGTTGCGACGTCACGCCGCTGGTCGGGGACACGCGGTCATAGGGCTGGCAGTCCCAGGCCGGGAAGCACAGCACCTCCATCTCGGGGGCGAGGAACCGGAGAGCGGTCTCGAACACCTGCCGCCGCTGCCCATCGCGCGCGACATGAACGAGGACGGCCGGGCCCTCGGCCTTGGCCGACAGGGCGCGGGCGAGGTCGGCCACGAGAACGGCGTCGAACCCGTCCGGCACACCGGCCAGGGTGACTCCCTCGCCGCGCCCCAAAGCGGAGAGAGCGGTCGCCATCGGGCCGGTCAGGGAGGTGGTGCGGATGCGTGCCATGGTCGGTCGTTATCTGGTCTGCGCCGGCCGTCTCGGGGCCGGGCCGTCTCGGCCGGCCGAGACGGGCGTGTCGGGCGGGTCAGCCCTGCGAGCGGGTCAGTCGCGCGAAAAGCGGGGTGTCGAACTCGGCTGGGGGTGCCGACCGGCCGGTGATCCAGGCATAGACGAGCTGGTCCGGTTCTTCCATCAGCCGCTCCAGCTCGTCGAGCTCGTCGTCGGACAGCGTCGCGATCTCGCGGTCGGCGAAGCGGCCCATGATGAGGTCCATCTCGCGGATGCCCCGATGCCACGCCCGAAACAGCGCCCGCTTGCGGCGGGGTGCGAGCCCGGCGCGGTCGCGGGCAGGTTCATCTGGCGTCAGCATCGAGGCTATATAGCGCCCGCTCCGGCCCGTGCCAGGGCGAACCCGACATGTCGCTCCGTCCTCCCCTCCTCGATCCCCTGTTCGCGCCGGTCGGCTCCCTGCCGGGAATCGGTCCGAAGCTGGCTGCCGGTTTGGACCGACTGCTCGGCGAAGCCGGTCAGCCGGCGCGGGTGCTCGACCTGCTTCTGCACGTGCCCAGCCACCATGTGCGGCGCGAATTGAAGGGCTCCATCGCCGAGGCACCGGCAGGCGAGCCGGTGACGCTCGCGGTCGAGGTCACCGCGCACCGTCCGCCCCCATTCGGGCGCGGCAGGGCCCCGTTCCGTGTCCTGGTGGAGGACGGCACGGGCGACGTGACGCTGGTCTTCTTCGGCCTGCCGCCGGCCCGGGTTCAGGCCATGCTGCCGATCGGTGCGCGCCGGCTCGTCTCCGGCACCATCGAGCTGTACGACGGGCACCGCCAGATGGTGCATCCGGCCCGCATCCTGGACGAGCGCGCGGATCCGGGGTCGGCAACGGCCGAGGCGGTCTACGGGCTCACCGAAGGCGTGACCTCCAGGCTCATCGCCAAACACGCGGGCGCGGCGCTGAACCGGATCCCAAGCCTGCCGGAATGGCAGGATCGGGCCTGGCTCGAGCGGAACCGCTTTCCGGGCTTTGCCGAAGCCCTCCGGCAGGCCCACGATCCGGCGCCCGCGAGTCCGGCCTCCGGCCCCGCGATCGCGGCCGGCCAGGACGGCGACGAAGCGCCCGTGGAGGGGCGCGACCCGGCCCGCCGCCGCCTCGCCTATGACGAGCTGCTGGCCTCGCAGCTCGCCCTCCAGCTGGTGGCCGCCCGCACCCGGCGCCGGGCGGGGCGCGCCCATGCCGGCGACGGCCGGCTCGCAGACCGCATCACTGCCGCCCTGCCCTTCGGGCTCACCGGGGCCCAGACCCGGGCCGTTGCCGAGATCCGGGCCGATCTCGGCTCCGAAACCCGCATGCTGCGCCTGCTCCAGGGCGATGTCGGCTCCGGCAAGACCCTGGTCGCGCTGCTGGCCATGGCGAGCGTCGTCGAGACCGGCCGCCAGGCCGCCCTGGTCGCTCCGACCGAAATCTTGGCCCGCCAGCACGCCGAGCGGCTGGCCGCGCTTGCCGCTCCGGCCGGGCTCCGGGTCGCGGTGCTGACCGGCCGTGACCGCCCGGCGGAACGGCGCGCCACCCGGGCTGCACTGGAACAGGGGCTGATCGACATCGTGGTCGGCACGCACGCCTTGATGCAGCAGGAGGTGGCGTTTCGGGACCTCGGCCTGGCCGTGATCGACGAGCAGCACCGGTTCGGCGTGCACCAGCGCCTGGCGCTCGGCAGCAAGGGCGACGCCGTCGACATGCTGGTCATGACCGCGACCCCCATCCCCCGCACGCTGGCGCTCACTGCCTTCGGCGACATGGAGGTCTCGGTCCTGGACGAGAAGCCGCCTGGCCGGAAGCCGGTCGACACGCGCCTGGTCTCGGCCGAGCGGGTCGACGAGGTCGCGGCCGGCGTGGCGCGGGCGATCCGGACGGGCGACCTCGTCTACTGGGTCTGCCCGCTGGTCGCCGAATCCGAGAGCCTGGACGTGGCGGCGGCCGAGGAGCGCTACGCCGATCTGCGGGCTGTTCTCGGCGAGGAGGCGGTCGGCCTCGTGCACGGCCGCATGGCGCCGCGCGACAAGGACATCGTGATGGAGCGCTTCGCGGCCGGGGCCGTGAAGGTCCTGGTCTCCACCACCGTGATCGAAGTCGGCGTGGACGTGCCGGCCGCCACCGTGATGGTGATCGAGCACGCCGAGCGGTTCGGCCTCGCGCAGCTGCACCAGTTGCGGGGCCGCATCGGCCGGGGCGAGCGCGCCTCGACCTGCCTCCTCCTCTACAAGGGCCCGCTCGGTGAGACCGCGAAGGCTCGACTCGAGACCCTGCGCCGGACGGAGGACGGGTTCGAGATCGCCGAGGAGGATCTTCGGCTGCGGGGCGAGGGCGAGATCCTGGGCACCCGCCAATCCGGGATGGCCGCCTTCCGGATCGCCCGGCTCGACGTCGATGCCGACCTGGTCGGCCCGGCGCGGGACGATGCTCGGCTGATCGTGGAGCGCGATCCCGAACTTCGCGGCGAACGCGGCCAGGCGCTGCGCCTTCTGCTGTACCTTTTCGAGAGAGATGCGGGGGTCAGATTGTTGCGGGCCGGCTGAGCAGCCGCGATGAACGGTTTCGGACCGAGGTCGGGCCGGATAAGGGTTCAGCCCCTCACGTGGAAGTCTGGTCGATGCGAACGCTGCTCACGCTCAAGGCCCAGAAGGGCAAGGACAAGATCACGGCTTTGAGCCTGTACGACTACCCGACGGCCCGGCTGGTGGACGGCATGGTGGACGTCATCCTGGTCGGCGATTCGCTCGGCATGGTCGTGTACGGCTTCGACTCGACCCTGCCGGTCACGATGGACATGATGGTGGCCCACGGCCGGGCGGTGTCGCGCGCCTGTTCCGACACGTTCGTGGTGGTCGATCTGCCCTTCGGATCCTACCAGGAATCGCCCGCCCAGGCCTTTGCCAGCGCGGCCCGCGTGATGGCCGAGACCGGCTGCAAGGCCGTGAAGCTCGAAGGCGGCGAGGAGATGAGCGCCACCGTGGCCTTCCTGACCGAGCGCGGCATCCCGGTGATGGGCCACGTCGGGCTGCAGCCGCAATCGGTAAACGCGCTGGGCGGCTTCCGCGTCCAGGGCCGCACGCCCGAGGGCGCCGATCGCATCCTGGCCGCCGCGAAGGCCATGGAAGGCGCCGGCTGCTTTTCCGTCGTCCTGGAAGGCGTGACGCGCGATCTGGGCGACCGCATCACGCGGGAGCTCGCGATCCCGGTCATCGGGATCGGGGCTTCGCCCGGTTGCGACGGCCAGATCCTGGTCATGGCCGACCTGCTCGGCGCCGGCGAAAGGGCGCCGAAATTCGTGAAGGCCTTCTGCGACACCCGCACCCTCACCCGGGACGCGGTGGCGGCCTATGTCGAGGAGGTCAAGGCCGCGACCTTCCCGGCCGCCCAGCACTGCTACTGAGCGGCGCGCAGGCCGCCGCGGTCGCTCCTACCGGGGCGGCCGCGCCTCACTCCACAGTGACGGATTTCGCCAGGTTGCGGGGCTGGTCCACGTCTTTCCCCATGAACACGGCCGTGTGGTAGGCGAGGAGCTGGATCGCCACCGCATAGACCAGCGGCGACACGACCGGATCGCAATCCGGCATCACCACGGTGCCGAAGGTATCCATGGCGGCCTCGGCCGCGCCGCGCCGGTCCGTGACGAGAAGGATGCGGCCGCCCCGTGCCGCAACCTCCTGCATGTTGGACACGGTCTTCTCGAACACAGCGTCGGAGGGTGCGATGACGATGACCGGCATGGCGTCGTCGATCAGCGCGATCGGGCCGTGTTTCAGCTCCCCGGCGGCATAGCCCTCCGCGTGGATGTAGGAGATCTCCTTGAGCTTCAGCGCGCCCTCGAGCGCCAGCGGAAACGAGGTCCCGCGTCCGAGATACAGGACGTCCTTGGCCTTCGCGATCTCCCGCGCCAGAAGCTCGATCTCCGCCTCGCCCCGTAGCGCTTCGCTCATCAGCCCCGGCACGCCGACCAGCGCATCCACGAGGCGGCGCTCCTCCGCCTCGTCGAGGACGCCCCGCTGGCGCCCGGCCGCAATGGCGAGCGAGAGCAGCACGGCGAGCTGGCAGGTGAAAGCCTTGGTGGAGGCGACGCCGATCTCCGGCCCGGCCAGCGTCGGGGCCAGCGCCCCGCTCTCCCGCGCGATGGTCGAGGTGGTGACGTTGACGATCGACAGGACGTGCTGGCCCTGGGATTTGGCGTAGCGGAGGGAGGCCAGCGTGTCGGCCGTCTCGCCCGATTGCGACACCACGATGGTCAGCTCGCCCGGGTCCAGCGGCGCCTCGCGGTAGCGGAACTCGGACGCGACATCGATCTCGACCGGCAGCCGGGCCAGCCGCTCGAACCAGTATTTGGCCACGAGACCGGCATAATAGGCGGTGCCGCAGGCCGAGATGGACAGCCGCCGCAGGTCCCGGAAGGAGAAGGGCAGGTCCGGCGGGCAGGCCCGGCCGGCCGCGAAGTCGACGTAATGGGCGATGGTGCGGCCGACCACCTCCGGCTGCTCGTAGATCTCCTTCGCCATGAAGTGGCGGTGGTTGCCCTTGGAGGCGATGAAGGAGCCGGTCGGGATGGTCTGACGGGGGCGCTCGACGGGATGGCCGCCCGCGTCGCGGATGGTCACGCCGGCCCGGGTCAGCACCGCCCAGTCGCCGTCCTCCAGGTAGGTCACCTGGTCGGTGAAGGGCGCAAGCGCGAGTGCGTCGGAGCCCAGATACATCTCGCCGTCGCCATGGCCGATGGCGAGCGGCGCGCCGTGGCGGGCGCCGATCAGCTGGTCCGCCTCCCCTTCGAACAGGAAGGCGAGCGCGAAGGCCCCGCGCAGCCGCGGCAGGGTGGTGCCAACGGCCTCGAGCGGGGTCCGGCCCTCCTGAAGGGCGTCGGTGACGAGTTGGGCGACCACCTCGGTGTCGGTTTCCGTTTCGAAGACGACGCCCTTCGCTTCCAGTTCGCGCTTCAGCTCGCGGAAATTCTCGATGATGCCGTTATGGACAACCGCGAGCTTCGCCGTCGCGTGCGGATGGGCGTTGACCTCGTTCGGACGGCCATGGGTCGCCCAGCGGGTGTGACCGATGCCGATGGCCCCGGTGAGGGGCGCCTCTGACAGCTTCAGCTCGAGGTTGCGCAGCTTGCCTTCTGCCCGGCAGCGGGTGAGCCGGCCATTCTCCAGCGTCGCCACCCCGGCCGAATCGTAGCCGCGGTATTCGAGCCGCTTCAGCGCGTCCACGACCTGCGTGGCGACCGCCGCCTTGCCGAGTATCCCGACGATTCCGCACATCGATTCGCTCCGCGTCCCAGGCCCCGAGCCGGGATCGCCGCTCGACCTCAACAAACCGTGACAGGTTAGACGATCAGCGCCGATCCGGCGACACCGCGGCCGTTCACCCCTTTCGGGGCGGGGTCCAGTCGGTCTTCACCACCTGCCGGCCGCGGCCGATGGCCAGCGCACGGGAGGGGACGTCCGCCGTGATCACCGACCCCGACCCGATATAGGCCCCGTCGCCGATCGTGACCGGCGCCACCAGCGAGGTGTTGGTGCCGATGAAGGCGCCGGCCCCGATGGTGGTCCGGTGCTTGTTCGCTCCGTCGTAATTGCAGGTGATGGTGCCGGCTCCGACATTCGTGCCCGCGCCCACGTCCGAGTCGCCCAGATAGGCGAGGTGGTTCGCCTTCACGCCGGCGGCCAGGCGGGAATTTTTCACTTCGACGAAGTTGCCGATGTGGACGCCGTCGCCCAGCACGGCACCGGGCCGCAGCCGCGCGAAGGGCCCGACCGTTGCCCCCTCGCCCACCTCGGCGCCCTCGAGATGCGAGAAGCTCCGGATTGTGGCGCCCGTCCCGACCCGCACGCCGGGCCCGAAGCACACGTTCGGCTCCACCACCACGTCCCGGCCGAGCCGGGTGTCGGCGGCCAGGAACACTGTTTCGGGGGCGATCAGGGTCACGCCTTCGGCCATGACCTGCAGGCGCAGGCGAGCCTGCAGCGCGGCTTCCGCGGCGGCGAGCTGCACGCGGTCGTTGACACCCGCCACCTCCGCTTCCGGCGCCAGAACCACGGCGACGCGCTCCCCTCGCCCCCCCGCGATCGCGACCGCGTCCGTCAGATAATATTCGCCCTTGCTGTTCTGGTTGCCGACCGCGTCCAGAAGCGCGATCGCGATGTCGCCCCGCACCGCCATCAGCCCGGCATTGCAGAGGCCGATGGCCCGCTCGGCTTCCGAGGCGTCGCGCTCCTCCCGGATGGCGAGAAGGCGCTCGCCGTCGAGAACGAGGCGGCCATACCCGGTGGGGTCTGCCGCCGCGAAGCCCAGCACCGAGATCGCCGCCCCCGCGGCCAGCGGCGCCCGCAGCCGCGCGAAGGTGGCCGCGGTGACGAGCGGCGTGTCCGCAAAGGCAACCACGAGGTCGTCTGCGCCCGCCTCGATGGCGCGGCGCGCCGCCAGAACGGCATGCGCCGTGCCGAGCCGCTCGGTCTGCTGGAAGACGGCGGCCTCCGGGCAGGCCGCCGTGGCGGCAGCAGCGACGTCCTGGCGGTCGGGCCCGACCACGACCGCCACGCGACCGGCGCCGGCCTCGCCGACCGTGCACAGCACATGGGCCAGCATGGTGCGTCCAGCGATTTTGTGTAGCACCTTGGGCAGCGCGGAACGCATGCGCGTGCCCTCGCCAGCCGCCAGGATGATTGCTAAGCACGAACGGGCTCGCGCAGCGGGCTCGGTTGAAGGTGCGTCGCTCATGGTCTTGTCTCGACGGAACACGGTCGGGTTCCGCCGGCACCTATCGCGATCCGCCCGCGGTCCGCAAACCAGCGCCCCAGGCGCCCACCCTTGATGCGGTCGGGGTTCGGTCCGGTGCCGACGCGGCGGAATCTCATTGTCGGGCTTGGGGCGGGGATGGCGGCTCAGGCCCTGCCGGCCGCAGCCCAGAGCGGCGGGCCGCAGGCGCTCATCCAGAACGCCCTCGGCGAAGGCCAGCGCTTCGAGGCGGGAGCCGTGACCGAGCTCGCCCGAGCCCTGTCCCGGCGTCCCTTCGCGCCGCCGCCGAACGATCTGCCGGAGCCCTTCGCCGGGCTGAGCTATGAGCGCTACGTCGCCATCCGGGCCCTGCCGACCGGGCGGATCTGGCACGGCGAAAACCGCGGCTTCGTGGTGGAGCCGCTGCCGCGCGGCTTTGTGTTCACAACCGGCGTCAGCCTGTTCACCGTCGAGGACGGCCAGATCCGCCGCGTCGTGTTCGACAAAAGCCGCTTCGATTTCGGCGGCCTCGCCGTGCCGCCGAACGCGCCCGATCCCGGCTTCTCGGGCATGCGGCTCGAATCGGTGGCGGGCGGCCAGCCGTTCGAGTTCGCGCTGATCCAGGGCGCGACCTTCTTCCGGGCTGCGGCCCGGGGGCAGAATTTCGGCATCGTGGCCCGTGGCCTCGTGCTCAAGGCGGCCGAGGTGCGGGGCGAGGAGTTCCCCATCTTCCGGGCGTTCTGGATCGAGCGGCCCGTTCCGGGAACCAACGCCATCGTGGTGAACGCGCTGCTGGATTCCGAATCCGTGGCCGGAGCCGTGCGGATGACGTTCCGGCCGGGCGAGGCGACCATCGTCGATGTCGAGACGACCCTGTTTCCGCGCGTCGCGCTGGAACATGTCGGCATTGGCGGCATGGGCGCCGCGTTCCTGTTCGGGCCGAATGTCCGCCGCGGCACCGAGGACATTCGTCCGGCCGTCTACGACGCGTCCGGGCTGAGCATGCTGAACGGCCAGGGCGAATGGCTGTGGCGGCCGCTCAACAATCCGGACACGCTCCAGACCTCGGCCTTCATGGACGACAACCCGCGCGGCTTCGGTCTGATCCAGCGCGAGCGCGACTTCGCCCACTTCCAGGACGACGCGCAGCGCTTCGAGCGCCGGCCGAGCCTGTGGATCGAGCCCATCGGCGATTGGGGCCAGGGCTCCGTGCAGATGATCGAGATCCCGTCCGATTCGGAGATCAACAAGAACATCCTGGCCTATTGGCGGCCTCGCGCCGCCATGGCCGCCGGATCCGAGATCACGCTGTCCTACCGGCAGTTCTGGTCGTGGACGCCCCCTGATCGCCCGCAACTCGCGACCGTCTGGGGCACGCGGTCCGGCCGGGCCGGCTCGGGCCGGCGGCGGCGATTCCTCGTGGAGTTCGGCGGCGACGGGCTGGCGGCTCCGATCCCCGATCTGCGGGCCACACTCACCGCCTCCCCCGGCACGATCCTGAACCACCGGGTCTGGGCCTATCCCGACCGCAAGACCGTTAGGGTCGCCTTCGACCTGGATCCCGGCAACGAGAATGCCTCCGAGATGAGGCTCGTGCTGCAATCGGGCGCAAAACCGCTGAGCGAGACATGGCTTTATCGCTGGACGCCGTAGCTGCGGCGCCGCTCCCGCAGCCCGCGGCGGCGCCTTCGCCGCCTGCCCTGGAGCCGCATCTGCCCCCGGAAAACCGGCTGGCCATGCCGACGCAGTCGCTGGCCGATTGGAGCGCCGCCGACCGGGTCGCGGCCTCCCGCCGGCAGGCTGCGCGTTCGACCTGGCTCGCCCGCGCCTTCGTGTTCGGGGGCGCCGCGCTTCTGACCGCCTATGGCGCGCGGGAGATGTACTACGTGGTCTCGGTCAGCCGGACCACGGTGCTCCAGTACGTCCTGCTCGCCCTGTTCGTGGTGAACTTCTCCTGGATCGCGCTCGCCTTCACGAGCGCGGTGCTCGGCTTCGTCAAGCTGCTGGTGACGCGCCGCCCAGAGCCGCAGCCGGCCGTGCCCCTCGCCCGCCGCACCGCCGTCGTGATGCCGGTCTACAACGAGCTGACCTCGCGCACCTTTGCGGCCGTGGAGGCGATCCGCCGCTCGGTGGAGGCGACCGGCCAGGGTGCGGCCTTCGACTATTTCATCCTGTCCGATTCCACGAACCCGGATGCCTGGCTGGCCGAGGAGCGCGCCTTTCTGGCCCTGCGCGAGAAGATCGGCCCCGAGGCGCGCCTGTTCTACCGCCACCGGGAGAAGAACCATCACCGCAAGGCCGGCAACATCGCCGATTTCGTGACCCGCTGGGGTGGCGCCTACGAGCACATGATCGTGCTGGACGCCGACAGCCTGATGACGGGCGAGTGCATCGTGGCGCTCGCCGCCGCCATGGAGGCGGATCCGAGCGCGGGCATCATCCAGACCCTGCCCTACCTGGTGAACCGGAACACGCTGCTGGCGCGGCTGCAGCAATTCGCCGCCCGCGTGGCCGGGCCGGTGATCGCGACCGGGCTCGACGCCTGGTCCGGGCGCGACGGCAATTACTGGGGCCACAACGCCATCATCCGCACGCGGGCCTTCGCGGCCCATTGCGGGCTGCCGGACCTGAAGGGGCGGCCGCCCTTCGGCGGCCACGTGCTGAGCCACGATTTCGTGGAGGCCGCCTTGATCCGACGCGCCGGCTGGTCGGTCTACATGCTGCCGGCGCTGGCCGGCAGCTACGAGGAGAGCCCGCCCTCGCTGATCGACCTCTCCGTGCGGGACCGGCGCTGGTGCCAGGGCAATCTGCAGCATTCCCGCATCATCGGGGCGCGCGGCCTGAGGCTCGCGACGCGGCAGCACTTTGCGACCGGCATCATGGCCTATCTGGCCTCGCCCTTTTGGCTGCTGCAGCTCGTGGTCGGCATCGCGCTCGTGCTGCAGACCACCTACATTCGGCCCGAATATTTCAGCCGCGACTTCCGGCTGTTCCCGTCCTGGCCGCGCTTCGACCCGGAGCGCGCGCTGTGGCTGTTCGCCCTGACCATGGGCATCCTGCTGGCCCCGAAGGTGTTCGGCCTCGTCCTGATGCTGGGCGACCGCGACAAGCGGCGGGCCTGCGGCGGGGCGCTCCGGCTGGCCGTGTCCTTCCTGATCGAGCTCGTGCTCTCGGCGCTCATCGCCCCCATCCTGATGCTGGTGCAATCGGGTTCGGTGTTCCAGATCCTGGTCGGAGGCGACACGGGCTGGAACCCGCAACGGCGCGACGACGGCTCCATCCCGCTGCGCGACATCGTGCGGCGACATCGCTGGCACACTCTGCTCGGCATCGTGGCCGGGCTGTCGGCCTTCCTGATCGCCACCTCGCTGTTCCTCTGGATGTCGCCGACCATCATCGGCCTCGTGCTGGCGATCCCAATCTCGTGGCTCTCGGGCTCGCTCGCGACGGGCCTCGTCCTGAAGCGCTTCGGGCTCCTCCTGACCCCGGATGAGATCCGTCCGCCGCCGATCGTGGCCGAGGCGAACGCGCTGCAGATCGAGAATACGAAATGCGGGTTCGACGATCAGGACGCCTTGTTGGCACTCTACCGTGACCGGGCGCTCTGCGACCGGCACGAGGCGATGCTGCCGCACCGCCCGCACCGGCAGCGCGGAGAGTTCGAGATCGAACGCGTGATGGCCGAGGCCAAGATCATCGACGCGACCACCATCGGCGAAGCCGCCGCCTGGCTGAGCCCCCGCGAGCGCATGGTGGTGCTCAACGACCGGGCCTTGCTCAGCCTCGTGAAGCGCCTGGAGCCTTAGCCGCACTGGCTCCGAGGCGTCGGCGTGCTAGACAGGGGCAATCCGTAGCCATCGCGACGCCTGCTAGGCGCGCCTTCGGGCCGCCGCAGGCGGAGCATCCACGTTCCCCTCGGAGGTAACATGAAGCGTCGAGACTTCTTGGCGGCAGGTGCCGCCACGGTGGCCGCAGGCGCGGCCCAGGCTCAGACCACCCCGGCCACCCCTGACGCGGCTCCCTCGTCCCCGGCCGCCTCCTCTCAGGGCGGCGCCTCTCCGGCCGTGTCGTCCCCGGCGATCGTGGCTTCCATGCCGGAAATCCGCTGGCGCCTGACCTCGGGCTTTCCGAAGTCGCTGGACACGATCCACGGCGCGTCGGACCTCCTGGCTCGCTACGTGTCCGAGGCGACGGACGGCCGTTTCACCATCCAGCCCTTCGCGGCGGGCGAGATCGTCGGCACGGCCCAGGCCATCGACGCGGTCGCCAACAACACCGTCGAGATGGCCCACACGGCCTCCTACTACTATGTCGGCAAGGATCCGACCTACGGCATCCTGACGGCGGCCCCCTTCGGTCTGAACACCCGGCAGCAGAATTCCTGGTTCTACCAGAACGGCGGCAACGAGCTCGCGAACGAGTTCTTCGGCAAGGCGGGTCTCTACGCCCTCCCCGGTGGCAACACCGGCACGCAGATGGGCGGCTGGTTCCGCAAGGAGATCAAGACCGTCGAGGACCTGAAAGGCCTCAAGATGCGGATCGCCGGCCTCGCCGGCACGGTGATGCAGCGCATGGGCGTCGTGCCCCAGCAGATCCCGGGAGGCGACATCTACGCGGCGCTCGAACGCGGCACGATCGATGCGACCGAATGGGTCGGCCCCTACGACGACGAGAAGCTCGGCTTCAGCAAAGTCGCCCCGTTCTACTACTATCCGGGCTGGTGGGAGGGCGGTGCCACCATCCACTTCTGGTTCAACAAGGAGAGGTGGGCCTCTCTCCCCAAGAGCTATCGGGCCATCGTCGAGGCCGCGGCCGCCTATGCCAATCTCGACATGACGGCCAAATACGACGCCAGGAACCCGGGGGCCTTGCGGCGGCTGGTCGGAGCGGGCGCGCAGCTTCGGCCGTTCAGCCAGGAGATCATGGAAGCCTCGCTCAAGGTGTCGAACGAGATGTACGATGACATCTCGTCCAAGAACCCGGATTTCAAGAAGATCTGGGACTCGATGCGCGCGTTCAGGGGCGAGGAGTACCTCTGGTTCCAGGTGGCCGAATACACCTACGACAACTTCATGATCCGGACCCGGGCGCGGGGCGGCAACTAACCCGCCGGGCTTTTGCCACCGGGCAGGCCGGGCAGGGGCGACCCGCCCGGCCCCTTCCGCTCGCCGGCCGCCTGGCCGGATCACGCGTTTCCGACGGCCGGGCCTTTCACGCCCGGCCGTTTCGTTTAGAGCGGGAGCATGCAGCCGACGCCTTGCGGCCTCACCCTCCGGCCCAGTGAGCCCACCGACATCGGGGCGATTGCCGCGATCTATGGGCGGGCCGTGACGGAGGGCGTCGCCTCGTTCGAGACCGAGGCTCCCGACGAGGCCGAGATGAGCCGGCGGCGCGACGCGATCCTGGCCGGCCAATTTCCCTACCTCGTCGGGTGCCTGGGCGGGCGCATCGCGGGCTACGCCTATGCCGGTCCGTACCGGGCCCGGCCGGCCTACCGGGGCACCGTCGAGAACTCCGTCTATGTGGACGCGGCCCTTCAGCGGCGCGGCGTCGCCCGGGCCCTGCTCTTGGCGCTCATCGAGGCCTGCGGGGCGGGCGGTTTCCGGCAGATGGTGGCCGTCATCGGCGATTCGGCGAATCTCGCCTCCACCCGCCTGCACGAATCGGCCGGCTTCGCCCCTGTGGGAACGCTTCGGTCCGTCGGCTGGAAGCACGGACGCTGGCTCGATACCGTGCTGATGCAGCGGGCCCTCGGGCCGGGTGACACAACGCCCGGCGGGACCCCTCACCCGGCTGCCGGGCTGGCGTGATCACCCGCGGCCTCATCTGGGCGCTCGGCGCGTCGCAGCTGATCTGCTGGGGCATCTCCTATTACATGCTGGCCGTGTTCGGCGAGCCGATCGCCCGCGAGATGGACTGGCCCCTGCCGCTGGTCTTCGGAGGGCAATCGGCAGCCATCGTCGTGATGGGGCTCGTGTCGCCGCTGGTGGGCCGGGTCATCGACCGGCGCGGCGGCCGGCCCGTCATGGTGGCGGGCTCGTGCCTGATCGCGCTCGGCTGCCTCGCGCTGGCGCTGTCGCGCAACCTCGCCACCTACTACGCGGCCTGGCTGGTGCTGGGCCTCGCGATGCGGATGGCGCTCTACGACGCAGCCTTCGCAACTCTGGCCCGCATCGCCGGACGGGCCGCACGGCGGCCGATCTCGCAGATCACGCTTTTGGGCGGGCTCGCCTCCACGGCGCTGTGGCCGATCGGTCAGGCACTGGTGGATGCCTTCGGCTGGCGCGGCGCGCTCCTGGTCTATGCCGGGCTGGCCCTCGCCACGGTGCCGCTCCACCTCCTGATCCCCGCAGCCTCGGCCCAGGAGGTCGGGCGCGCTGCGCAGACCGGGGAGGTCGCGCCGCGCGCCGCCTCTCCCGGCGAGCATCGGGCGGCCGCATGGCTGTTCGCCGCCGGCCTGATGCTGACCACCTTCCTGGCCTCCGCCATGTCCGTGCACCAGATCGCGCTGATGACCGGGCTCGGTCTCGCGACCGGGGCCGCCGTGTGGGTCTCGGCGCTGCGGGGCGTCGGGCAGTCGGCCGCGCGGCTGGCGGAGATCCTGTTCGGCCGGCGCTTGGACCCCCTGGCGCTGGGCGTGATCGCCACCGCCCTGCTGCCGCTCAGCTTCGCGGCCGCGTTCGGCGCGGGCGGCTCAGTCGGGGCCGCCCTCGCCTTCTCGCTCCTCTATGGCGCCGGCAACGGCCTCGGCACCATCGTCAAAGGCACGCAGCCGCTCGTGCTGTTCGACCCCCGCGTCTATGGCAGCCTCGTGGGCCGCCTCGCCGCGCCGAGCTTCTTCGTCTCTGCCGCGGCGCCGATCACCTTCGCGGCCGTCATCGAGCATTACGGGCCGGAGGCCGCGCTCTGGCTGTCGCTCGGTATCGGCGCCCTCGCGCTCGTCTGCGCGCTGGCGCTCTGGCGCCGGTTCAGAGGGGCGCCGGAGCCTACGCCTCCCTGAGGTCGGGCGGGATCGCCTCCAGGCGCAGCTGCTCGACGGCCTCGTCCAGCGTCATCCCGGTCTGGTCCTTGGAGCCGAGCCGGCGGATCGAGACGCGGCGTTCCTCCGCCTCCCGCCGGCCCACCACCAGCAGCACTGGCACCTTGGCTACCGAGTGCTCGCGCACCTTGTAGTTGATCTTCTCGTTGCGCAGGTCGGCCTGGGCCCGGAGGCCCGCCCTCTGCAACGCCGCGAGCACCTCGTCCGCATAGCCATCCGCGTCTGACGTGATGGTCGCCACCACGGCCTGTACCGGGGCCAGCCAGAGCGGGAAGTGGCCGGAATAATGCTCGATCAGGATGCCGAGGAACCGCTCCATCGAGCCGCAGATGGCCCGGTGGATCATCACCGGTTCCTTCTTCACGCCGTCGGCGTCGACGAAGGTGGCGCCGAACCGCTCCGGCAGGTTGAAATCCACCTGCGTGGTGCCGCATTGCCAGTCGCGGCCGATGGCGTCCCGCAGCACGTATTCGAATTTGGGGCCGTAGAAGGCGCCCTCGCCCGGGTTCACGGCCGTCTTGACCCGCCCGCCCGAATTTTTCGCGATGGTGGCCAGAACCTCGGTCATGACGGCCTCGGCGCGGTCCCACAGCGCGTCGGACCCGACCCGCTTCTCCGGCCGCGTCGACAGCTTCACAACAATCTCGCCGAAGCCGAAATCGGCATAGGTGGACAGGATCAGGTCGTTGATCCTGAGGCACTCCTCGGCCATCTGCGCGTCCGTGCAGAAGACGTGCGCATCGTCCTGGGTGAACCCCCGGACCCGCATCAGCCCATGCAGCGCCCCGGAAGGTTCGTAGCGGTGGACGGCGCCGAATTCAGCATACCGCGTCGGGAGATCGCGGTAGGACTTAACCCCCTGCTTGAAGATCTGGATATGGCCGGGGCAGTTCATCGGCTTGAGGGCGAAGACCCGTTTGTCCTCCGTCTCGTCGCCGGCGGACTGGGCCATGAACATGCTCTCCCGGTACCATTCCCAATGGCCCGAGGTCTGCCACAGCGAGGCGTCCAGGAGCTGCGGCGCGTTCACCTCCTGGTACCCGAGCCGGCCGAGCCGGCGCCGCATATAGGCGATCAGGACCTGGAACATGGTCCAGCCCTTCGGGTGCCAGAAGACGACCCCCGGCCCCTCCTCCTGGAAGTGGAACAGGTCCATCTCGCGGCCAAGGCGGCGGTGGTCGCGCCGCTCGGCTTCCTCGAGGCGGAACAGGTAAGCCTTGAGCTCGGCCTCGCTTGCCCAGGCGGTGCCGTAGATCCGCTGGAGCATCGGGTTGTTGGAATCGCCGCGCCAATAGGCGCCGGCCAGCTTCTGCAACTTGAAGGCAGTGCCAATGCTGCCCGTCGAGGCGCCGTGCGGGCCACGGCACAGGTCGAGCCATTCGCCCTGCCGGTAGATCCGCAGGTCCTGGTTTTCCGGAATGGCGTCAATCAGCTCGAGCTTGTAGCGCTCGCCCTTGGCCGCGAACCAGGCCTTGGCCTGCTCGCGCGACCAGGTCTCGCAGGTGATGGGCTGGTTGCGGGCCACGATCTCCCGCATGCGGGCCTCGATGGCCTCGAGGTCCTCCGGCCGGAACGGCTCGTCCCGGGCGAAATCGTAATAGAATCCGTTCTCGATCACCGGCCCGATCGTGACCTGCGTGCCGGGATAAAGCTCCTGCACGGCCTCCGCCATGACGTGAGCCGCGTCGTGGCGGATCAGCTCCAGAGCCTCCGGCGCCTCGCGGGTAACGATCTCGACCTTCGCGCCATCGGGCACGGGCGCGGACAGGTCGGCGAGGCGGCCGTCCACCTTCGCCGCCATGGCCCGCTTGGCCAGCGACTTGGAGATCGCGCCCGCAATGTCGGCGCCGGTCGCCCCGTCCGGAAACTCGCGGCGGGCCCCATCGGGAAAGGTGACGTGGATCATGGCGGGAACTGCTGGTGCCGGACAAGTCGGGATCGGCCTCCCTCGCCTAAACGGGACGGGAGGACAAGGCCGCGGGAGGGCCGGGATCACGGGATACCCGGATCCGGGGATCCAGGGATGACCGGATCCCGGGACCGGCCAACCCTGATCCATGGTGAGCGCGCTGGGACTCGAACCCAGGACCTACTGATTAAAAGTCAGTTGCTCTAACCAGCTGAGCTACGCGCCCCCGTGCGATGGGAGATAGGTGGAAGGCGGCGGCCGGTCAAACGGCGCCGTGTGGATCGTTGTGGCATCTTGCGCGGCGACAGGGGCGCGCTCATCAGGGCGTCACGATGATGGCTTCCGAAACGGCCTCGCGGCCGGCGGCCGAATGGCGGAGCTTCGCGGCCGCGTTCTGCGCGGCGGCCGCCCTCCTGACCGCGATCCTGTACGGAGCCGTGCTGGCGCTCGATCCCTACGGGACCCGCGTCCGGCCCGGCCATCCGCCCGGCCCGCTGATGGATAGCAATCAGCGCTACATGTACCCGCAGGTCGCCCGCGGTGGCGGCTACGATTCGGCCGTGTTCGGCACCTCCACAGCGCGGCTGCTGGATCCCGAGCGGCTGGCCGTGGCCATCGGCGGACGCTTTGCGAATCTCGCGGTCAACGCCGCAACCCCATGGGAGCAGCTGCAGCTCGCGGCCCTGTTCCTGCGCCACGCGCCCGACGCCAGGACGCTGGTGCTCGGGCTCGACCGGTCCTGGTGCGAGCCCGCGGCCGATGCGCCCGCCAACCTGACCACCTTTCGGGCCTTTCCGGCCTGGCTCTATGACGAGGGCCGGCTGAACGACCTCCCCGAGCTCCTGAACCTGAAATCGCTTGAGATCGCCGGCCGCGTGGCGCTGAACCGGTTGGGGCTGGCGCGGCCCCGCATCCGGCCGGACGGCTTTGACGTCTTCACCCCGCCCGAGGCGCTCTATGACGCCGACAAGGCCCGGGCCAACATCCGGCAGGCCGTGGCCGGCCTGGAGGGCGGCCGAGGGCGCGCGCCGCCGCCCGAGGCCCCGCTTCCGGCCGTGGCGTGGCTCGCCGAGTTCACCGCCCGCCTCCCGGCCACGACCCGGCTCGCCGTTCTGCTGCCGCCGCTCCACGCCCTCGCCCAGCCGGAGCCCGGGAGCCCCGAGGCGGAGGCGGACGAGCGCTGCAAGGCGCGGATCGGCGCAGCGCTCGCCGGCGGCAATGCCGTGCTGCTCGATTACCGGCGCCGCACGGCGCTCACGGCCGACGACACCAATTTCTGGGACCCGCTGCATTTCCGGCTGCCGGTCGCGGCTGCGATCACGGAGGCGCTGGGCGCGGCATTGCGCGGGGACGCGCCCCCCGCCGGGGCGCCCTACGGCGTGCTGCTGCCGCCCCGGGGCTGAGCCTCGCCCTCGCCCTCGGCCCAGCCGGCCCGGATCGAAGCGGCCTCCTCGTCGAGCGTCCCGGCTTCGATCGCGGCGCGAAGACGTGCCATCAGGTCCTGGTAATAGCTGACGTTATTCCAGGTCAGCAGCATCATGCCGAGGATCTCTCCCGAGCGCACGAGGTGGTGCAGGTAGGCGCGCGAATAGGCCGAGGAGGCGGAGCACGCCGAGGCCGGATCGAGCGGCCGCGGGTCCTCC